>NZ_JWAJ01000066.1 GCF_001068775.1 Streptococcus pseudopneumoniae | reverse complement strand
GGTGCGGCTTCAGTTGCTGTTGCAGCGCTGATGTTTTTGGGTGCGCGCGTCGTTAGTGCGGATAGCGTAACACCTGTCGACCAACCTCATGTAGAGGCTTTAACTCAAGATACTAGTCCGCTAGCATCGCAAGATAAGGAAGATCCTGCTAGTTCTGTAAAAGTGGATACAGCTACTGCAAGTCAGCTTGTGGCACAGATCAAAGACC
>NZ_JWAJ01000065.1 GCF_001068775.1 Streptococcus pseudopneumoniae | reverse complement strand
TACAGTTGTTGTACCGTCGTTGCCAACTTCTACCTTACTTACTGTAGGGTTAGCTTTCTTAACTTCGTCGCCCACTTTAGCTTTTTCGGCATCAGTCAAGTTGCTTGGATCTGTAACTGGAGTTACTGACGGATCCTTAACAGCTTTATCATCTGATTTCTTAACTGTCTTATCTGCTGGAATTACAGCTGTTGTACCATCTGGGTAAGTTACAG
>NZ_JWAJ01000064.1 GCF_001068775.1 Streptococcus pseudopneumoniae | reverse complement strand
CTTTGATTTCTGTCTTGTGTTTTTTCAAGTCCAAGGTGTATCAGGAAGTATGAATACTGACAAATGAGCCGTAAAAAAAGACAACTGTCTCTTTTACAATTGTCTTTGTTTGTGATTTTATATTGATAATTTTTTTGGTTAAAGTTCTGCAATCTGATTAAGATTTACTTCCGCTACTGTATCATTACCAAACATTGAGATAATCATCTTAACTTTATTATTATCAATTTCTGTGATCTTACCTGTGTAATCTGCGAAAGCACCATCAATGATGCGAACAGTTTGACCAACTTCGACATCAATATCAAATTCTTGGACAGTTTGACCCATAGAAACTAAAATATCGCGAATTTCTTGTTCCAAAAGTGGAGTTGGTTTTGATCTGTTTCCGTGTGAACCTACGAATCCTGTTACGTTTGGTGTGTTACGTACAACAAACCATGCTTCGTCGGTCATAACCATTTCTACAAGAACATAACCTGGAAAGCGATTTTCTTCGATTTCTTTTTTCTTTCCATTTTTTTCCACTTGCACTGTTTGTGTAGGAATTTCAACACGTAGAATATTTTCTAACATATTGTATGTTTGTGCACGTTGCAATAGATTTTCTTTTACTTTATTTTCGTAGCCAGAGTAAGTTTGTAGCACAAACCATCCTTTATCAAAACTATCCATGTTTTTTCCTTTCCTAACTGAAGAATTTCAGCGACTAGATCTTTTTCTTAGCTTATTTTAAAAAATATTAATAAAACGAATCAATCCGCTAACAATCAATTGGTCAAAAATATAAATCATCACTACAAAGAAAGCAGTGTATTCCATGATAGATTTAAAATCTAACCAACTTTCCTTGCGAGTCGGCCAAGTTGTTTCTTTAAGAAGTTTAAAAATGTCCTTAATAAAACGCATCGTTTTCTCCTATCTCGTTTCTCGGTGTGTGGTGTACTTGCCACAGTGTTTACAAAATTTATTTACTTCTAAGCGTGTTGGTTTTGGATTTCCACTAATCTTAATCGAATAATTTCTAGAACCACAAACCGCACAGGCTAGACTTGCTTTTTTAAGTGCCATAACGCCTCCATCCTACCTATTATAACAATAAACCTCTGCTTTGACAAGTTAAATCGTTTGTTGATTTTTTAAGGTGATTTCTCAAAGTAACTTCCACTTGATTTACCAAGGGATTTATCCAAAATACTTTTAAACATAATTTTTCAAAAGAAAAGCGTCATAACAAGTCAGCGACTCTAACTTCTGATCCAAAAAATCAAACAAATCTAAAAAGATCACCCTCGGCATCGGTAAACTAACTTCAAATTCTTTCTTCTGTTGATACTTATACTCTACTAGGAATTTCTTTTCCACTTCTTTCTCCATTCTCTACTTCAACTAACTTCCACTTGAGAGCAAACAAAAAGAGTCAGCAAGCCAACTCTTTCTATCTCTATTCATTTTTTTCCATTAAGAAATCATAGATTTCCTGGACTGTTCCAAGCGCCATTATTTCTTGCTCCTTGACAGTTTGTTTCAGTTTTTGATAAATCTGACTCTCAGCTATATCACGCTTTTCAGCCTCTTTATTCACCCTCATGACTCCATTTTCAATGGTCACAAAGCCAAGTTCTTCAAAAATCTGGATCATTTTAACTAACAGGATTTGCTCAATCTTGAGATAGGCCGCCAAATCCTTGAGTTTATAGCGAATGTCAAACTCCGGGAACTGATAGATGGTTTTATACAATTTTGCAAACTGCTCTCTCGTTCCATATCCCGTCAAATAGTAAGCCTTGGCTATATCATTTTTAAAGTAAAGAGCTAAAAATTCCTGCTCCTGACAGATTTTCTTAAGGAGGGATATATCCTCAGGAATATTCTTAACGACAATAGCTGAACAAGAGGTCACATCAGGTAACTCTTGCGTAAAGTCCAAAATGGCTACCCCTTCTGGTAACAAGGCATTCTTGCCACGAATGTTAAAGAGCTGGACACCTTCTACACGGGCGTCAACCATCATCAACTGCAAGGTAGTTTGACCATTCCATTGATTGACAGAGAGAGTCACCGCCAGTTCCAATTGCTTGGTTTGCGAGAACTCAGTCGCCCATTTACCTTGACCAAAAGCGACCACCTCAAAACTAGCCTCACCTTTGGAAATTTTCAGCTTGAGGTGAGCATTACCAGCCCCCATAACGCGAGCATTTTCAACTTGAAAATCTCGAATATAGAAGACAGGTTTTTGGTTATCCATCCCAAAAGGAGCTAGACGTTCAAAACTTTTCACCGTCTCCAGACTCAAGGTCTCTAAATCCAGTTCTTCATCTAAAAATAGATTGTTTTTACCTTGGGCATCTGCACCTTTTTCTCGGATATAGGCGTCCAAAAGATCAGATAAG
Source organism: Streptococcus pseudopneumoniae (assembly GCF_001068775.1). Lineage (GTDB taxonomy): Bacteria > Bacillota > Bacilli > Lactobacillales > Streptococcaceae > Streptococcus > Streptococcus pseudopneumoniae_N. Next base: position 4,501 of record NZ_JWAJ01000064.1, on the reverse strand, counting down.
ACTTCCAACTTATCCGCTTCAAGGGTCATACCTGCAGCGCCTGCGTGACCACCAAAGGCGATAAATAGTTCTCGATGCGGGTCCAAAGCTTCAAAAATATCAACCGCTTCAATGCTTCGAGCACTACCCTTTGCGCGTCCATCTTCGATATTCAGGACAATGACTGTCTGACCCAGTTCTTCAAGTAAGCGCCCAGCTACAATTCCAAGAACTCCCGGATTCCAGCCTTCCTTAGCCAAAACTTGAACACTTCTCTCAGGATTCACCATGCCTTTAGCTTCATCGTAAATGGACTGAACAATTTCCTTACGTTCTTCATTCTTTTGATGAATCAAAAGAGCGATTTCATGCACTTCCTCATCGTCAAATCCAGTCAACAAATCAATAGCTGGATTGGGATCATCCAGGCGCCCTAGGGCATTTAAACGAGGCGCTAACTGAAAACCAACCGTCTCTTCTGTCACATCACTACTCGAAATCCCAGCAATTTCAAACATTTCTTGCAGGCCCATTCGTTGGGTATTGCGCAAGACCTCAAGACCATACTGGACCATGATACGATTTTCATCCGTCAGACTGACCATATCGGCAATTGTACCGATAGCAACCAAGTCCAACAACTCAACCTGCACTTCTTCCAAAAGGGCACAAGCCAACTTAAAAGCGACACCACAACCTGCTAGATGCTTGAAAGGATAGTCCGCCCCTGGATGTTCTGGATGAATAATAGCATAGGCATCTGGTAAATCCTCAGGCATAGAATGGTGGTCGGTCACAATGACGTCCACTCCCATCGACTGAGCCAAATCAATAGCTTCATGCCCCGCCACACCATTGTCCACCGTCACAATCAAAGACACGCCCTGTTGTTCAATGAAATATTTATAGACACTGGCATTTGGACCATAACCATCTGTAAAGCGATTGGGAAGGTAAACAAGACACTCAGCACCTATCTGCTCTAAACTTTCCTTGACAATGGAAGCCGAAGTCATTCCATCCGCATCGTAGTCACCATAAATGAGAATCAACTCCCCTTGCTCAATAGCCTGACGAATCCGCTCCACTGCTTTTTCCATATCATGCAGAAGATAGGGATCATGCAAATCATCTAAAGAAGGTTCTAAAAATTTTTTCAGACTGGTTTCATCCTGAATACCTCGTTCAAATAACAAACGAGCCACTTCAGGGCCCAAACCAGCTTTCTTAGCTATCTTTGTAAAATCCGCATCCTCAACTTGCGGAGCAAATTGCCAATTATAAGTAGGAATTATCAAAAAAATCATCCACTCTTTCTTACGATTCTATCGTTTTATTATAACATGATTTTCAGTTTTTCTCTATCCGGTTTGCTTTTATCAAAGTTTTACTAATTTCTTTGTAATATCATTTGACAGGAAAACGCTTTTGTTGTAGAATCTATGTTAAAAAATCTAACACAAAGGAGAATGATTATGACTTTAGTAGAATTTAAAGCTGTTGAAAAGTATTACGGAGACTACCACGCACTCCAGAATATCAACCTTCGTTTTGAAAAAGGCCAAGTCGTTGTGTTACTTGGACCATCTGGTTCTGGAAAGTCAACCCTTATCCGTACTATCAATGGTCTAGAGGCGATTGATAGTGGAAGTCTCTTGGTAAATGGACACCAAGTAGCAGGTGCTAGCCAAAAAGATTTAGTCCCTCTCCGCAAGGAAGTAGGGATGGTTTTCCAACATTTTAATCTTTATCCACATAAGAATGTGTTAGAAAATGTAACTCTTGCACCGATTAAAGTACTAGGCAAAGATCCAAAAGAGGCTCAAAAAACTGCGCAAAAATATTTAGAATTTGTAAATATGTGGGATAAGAAAGATTCCTATCCAGCTACCCTTTCAGGTGGACAAAAGCAACGAGTAGCTATCGCTAGAGGCCTAGCTATGAAACCTGAACTCCTACTCTTTGATGAACCAACCTCAGCTCTCGACCCCGAAACAATCGGTGATGTCCTTGCTGTTATGCAAAAATTAGCCCATGACGGCATGAATATGATGATCGTCACACACGAAATGGGCTTCGCTCGCAAGGTAGCTGATCGCATCATCTTTATGGCAGATGGACAAGTCCTGGTCGATACAACAGATGTGGATGCATTTTTTGATCACCCAAGTGAGCCGCGCGCCCAACAATTTCTCAGCAAGATTATTAACCACGAAAGTGACAAGGTCAAATAAGGAGAAGCCTATGAAAAAGAATTTCTTTCTTGCAATAGTAGTTAGCAGCCTTTTAAGTTTTGGATTTGTGACATCAGCTCAAGCAGATACCAGTATCGCAGATATCCAAAAAAGGGGAGAAATCGTTGTCGGCGTCAAACAAGACGTTCCGAATTTCGGCTATAAAAATCCGAAAACAGGAGAATTCTCAGGTATTGAAACAGATTTAGCTAAACTAATTGCAGGTCAACTCAAGGTCAAGGTCCGCTATGTTCCAGTTACTGCCCAAACGCGAGGTCCTCTATTAGACAATGAACAAGTGGATATGGACATCGCCACCTTCACAATCACAGATGAGCGGAAAAAGCTCTACAACTTCACCAGCCCTTACTATACAGACGCCTGTGGATTTTTGGTAAATAAATCAGGTAAGATTAAAAATATTGAGGATTTGAACGGAAAAACCATTGGAGTCGCACAAGGATCCATCACCCAAAAACTGATTAGCGACTTGGGTAAGAAAAAAGGCCTTGCCTTTAAATTTGTCGAACTCGGATCTTATCCTGAATTAATCACCTCCCTCCACGCCCATCGGATTGATGCCTTCTCGGTAGACCGTTCTATCCTTTCCGGCTATACCAGCAAAAGAACAGAACTACTTGACGATAGCTTCAAACCTTCTGACTATGGTATTGTAACCAAAAAATCGAACACGCAACTGAATGACTATCTAGATCAATTGGTTGTCAAATGGAGTCAGGATGGGACCTTGCAGGACTTATACGATCGCTACAATCTCAAACCTTCCAAACACTCAGCAGAATAAGGAGGTAGCTACATGATAGATTCATCATCTTGGACAGCTTATTTTCAACATTTTGGTCAATTTTTTAACGGATTTCTCTTTACTATAGCTATCGCTCTAGGTTCTTTTGCCCTAGCCATGCTATTGGGCATCCTATTCGGTATCTTATCCACTAGCAAACATGGCAGTTTACGGATCTTGTCCCGTATCTTTGTCGAATTTTATCAAAACACCCCTCTCCTAGTTCAGTTCGTTATTGTATTTTACGGCTTGCCTCTGATTAGTAACTATACTATCATGATTCCCATCTACTGGACTGCCGTTCTTTGTGTCGGACTCTACCACGGCGCCTATATCGCTGAGGTCATTCGGTCAGGAATTCAATCTATCCCTAGAGGCCAACTCGAAGCAGCTCTTTCTCAGGGATTCACCTATGCAAATGCAATGCACTTGATTATCTTACCGCAGGCTTTTCGCATCATTCTCCCTCCCTTGACCAACCAAGTCGTCAACCTGATTAAGAATACTTCGACAGTAGCTATCATTTCTGGAGTTGACCTCATGTTTGTCACCAAATCTTGGTCCGCACTCAACGGAAACTATGTCCCTGCCTTTTTAGGCGCCGCCTTCTTCTACTTTGCCCTCTGCTTCCCTGTTGCTCAATTTGGACGAAAAATGGAGCAAGCTAACAAAAAAGCTTATTCACTTTAGGAGGTTTTTATGGAAAGTATTCTTGAAGTTCTCAGTCTAGACAACCTCATCTTTATTTTAAAAGGTTTTGGTCTAACCCTCTATATCTCTTTGATTGCTATCACGCTTTCAACACTAATTGGAACCATCCTTGCTGTCATGCGTAACGGAAAAAACACCCTATTACGAATCCTTGCTAGTGTCTACATTGAATTTGTACGAAATGTTCCTAATCTACTCTGGATTTTCACTATTTTTTTAGTCTTTAAAATGAAATCTACCTCAGCCGGAATCACTGCCTTTACTCTCTTTACATCAGCAGCCCTTGCTGAAATTATCCGAGGTGGTCTTAACGCAGTGGATCAAGGACAATACGAGGCTGGAATGGCACAAGGTTTCTCCTATCGCCAAATCCTCTATCACATCATCCTACCGCAAGCCATCCGCAAGATGCTCCCTGCCATCATCTCTCAATTTGTAACAGTGATTAAGGATACCAGTCTCCTATACTCTGTAATCGCCCTCCAAGAGCTTTTTGGTGCTAGTCAAATCCTCATGGGCCGATACTTTGAACCGGAACAGGTTTTCAGCTTATATATCCTCATCGCCCTAATCTACTTCAGTTTCAACCTAGCTATTTCAAGCCTTTCACGGACTCTAGCAAAACGTTGGCAACAAGCTGCAGAATAACAAACATGTAGTTCTAGTTCACATGTCAGAACGAAGACAAACGTCATTTTTGGTGTTTGTCTTTTTCTCTTTTCAAAAATAGTTTGTCTCATCATCTGATATTCTATTCAAAAATCTGAATTTG
>NZ_JWAJ01000063.1 GCF_001068775.1 Streptococcus pseudopneumoniae | reverse complement strand
ATAGTTTACTTGATTCATAATTCATAGTTTTATTGTATCATATTTTGTTTCGCAGGAAGTCTAATAAATCATGAAAAAAGTAATTATTTTTATCTTGTTAATCCTCTTAATCCTCTTAATCCTCTTAATCCTCTTATTAATCTTTTCTATTGTTTCAATTCTTATATACAACATGTTTTAAAAAATAAATAAAGAGATATTTTTGACACATGTAATATAATCAAATTGTTGAATAAATAGCTCAAGAATACACTAAATCCCTAGAGGACTGTTGTCTTCTAGGGATTTTTTACGTCGGTTTTTGATTAAAGTGTATTTTGGAGCTGAAAATGGTTTATCCTTTTTGGATTATGGATAATTGAAAAAAATTTTAGTTTTCACTTAAATAAAGTACATAATTAAGGATAATTAACTCTAAAAAATTTTTGGTTACGTACTATATTTGAACATTCCTAAATCTCCCCTGCAACATCTTTCCGAAAAACTATAATTTTCTTGAAAAATATAGTTGGGTATGCTATACTACTAGTATAGAAAGATTTGGAGAAAAACATGAAACGCGAGATCTTATTAGAACGGATTGATAAACTCAAACAAGTCATGCCTTGGTACGTCTTAGAATATTACCAATCAAAACTGGCCGTTCCATATAGTTTTACGACCTTATATGAATACTTAAAGGAATACGATCGATTTTTCACCTGGGTCTTGGAATCTGGTATATCGGATGCTGATACCATGTCTAATATTCCCTTAGACGTTCTGGAGCACATGACCAAGAAAGACATGGAATCTTTTATTCTTTACTTACGTGAACGTCCACTACTCAATGCCAATACGACGAAAAATGGTGTATCTCAAACAACCATTAACCGTACCATTTCTGCACTTTCTAGTCTTTATAAGTATTTGACTGAGGAAGTTGAAAACGAACAAGGAGAACCTTATTTCTATCGCAATGTTATGAAGAAGGTTGCTACCAAGAAAAAGAAAGAAACTTTAGCTGCACGAGCTGAGAATATCAAGCAAAAACTCTTTTTAGGCAATGAAACAGAAGGTTTCCTTAACTATATCGACCAGGAATACCCTAAAACTCTCTCAAATCGAGCCTTATCGTCCTTTAACAAGAATAAGGAGCGAGATTTAGCGATTATCGCACTCCTTCTTGCCTCTGGTGTCCGTCTTTCTGAAGCAGTTAACCTAGATCTTCGAGACCTCAATCTTAAGATGATGGTGATTGACGTCACTCGAAAAGGCGGAAAAAGAGACTCGGTCAATGTTGCTGCATTTGCTAAGCCTTATTTAGAGCAATATCTTGCTATTCGAGACAAACGATATAAGACAGAAAAAAAGGATACAGCTCTCTTCTTAACCTTGTATCGAGGGGTTCCAAACCGTATCGATGCTTCTAGTGTTGAAAAGATGGTAGCTAAGTATTCGGAAGACTTCAAAGTTCGGGTAACTCCCCACAAACTACGCCATACGCTTGCAACACGTCTCTATGATGCAACCAAATCACAGGTTTTGGTAAGCCATCAACTGGGACATGCCAGCACACAAGTTACTGACTTGTATACCCATATTGTCAATGATGAACAGAAAAATGCCTTGGATAGTCTGTAAAATACATAACATAAATTATGTAGAATGTTATTGTACAAAAGAAGCTGGATAAGTAATCAGTCACCCAGCAGTTCAAATTAGCAAAAGCCTATAACCTTAAAAAATCACGGTTCCATGATTTTTATTTTGACTCACCCCAAAAATGCGGAACTCATTCTCCTTCATATCTTCTTCTGAAATCTTCCGCAATTGTATCCTGAACAAGGCGTTTTATGTGACGAAGATTATTTTCTTCTGAGAATCTCATAATTTTTTCCGTTAGTTCGTCATCAATTGCATAGGTTCCTTCTTTGATAGAATTAAGCTTATCTACCAAATTATTTGCTTGTTCTTGGATAAATAGTCGTTTTTCGTCAAGGTTGGGAATTTGAAAATCACTAAGTAAATCAAACCGAGACCTCAGTGGAGCTGGAATATACTGAATATAATGTTCAGAAGTCATATTTGAAGTAAATACAATAGTATATCCATTAAGATTGTGAGCAACACCATGTCTATCCGTAAATTTACCATCTTCCAGTAGCTCATAAAAGAAATTAAATACAGCTGGTGTTGCTTTTTCGAATTCATCAATAAGAATAACTCTAGATTTTGATGAATTAATTTTTATAATAAGCTCACCACCCTCATCGCTTCCAACATATCCGAGTGGAGAACCTATTAAACTATTCAACACTCCTTCTGTCGAGTAGTTTCCAAAATTAATTTTGATAAGCTCCTCATCTGGATAGAGCGACTTTGATAAAATCTTAGCAAATTCTGTCTTACCTATTCCAGATTCACCAATTAAAAACACAGAAAAAATCTTTCTAACTCCTATTTTTTCGAGTAGTATAAAGTTTGCATACTTCTGTACAAAATCTTCCTTAAATAAATCATGACCGATTAGCTTGCTGGCAGCCTCCTGTATTTTATTTCTAAATTCAGTATTGCTCCTATCTTTCATGACATCATCAGGATTAAAATTTTGAACTTCTGGATTAGCAAAATCTTCATTTATTTCTTCATCTTCAAATAGAAGTGGCAACTCTTTTAGTACACTTTCATATTTTAACTTATTTAGCCAAAAAATAAGGGAGATAGGTACTTTACTTAACAAAAAGAAAAGCCGACCTATATACTGGCTATTGTAGGCATTTAAATTCATCAAGGCAGATAAATCTATAACTAATCCTTTTACAGTGTCAAATTCCTTGCATATATCCTCTATTTCACTCAAATTAGAGAAATCGTGAGATAAAATACGAGTGATATCAATCTTTTTACTTTCTGAGAAGCGTTTTTTTAAATCATCTATTCTTGCAACATCATATAAATAAATCACGATTCACTCTCCACATTGATTTTCTGAACGACAGCAATCACATCTATCAAATGGTATGTTCCTTTTAATTTTTCATACTTGAAATCTATTTCGAATTCCGCCCCTGATTTATCGCTCTTTTCAGATAATGAGGATTTTGGGATAATATCTTTTACATTTTTTATCACATTATTCTTCTTGGCTTGCTTACTCATAAACTCTAAAAATCTTGTTGATATGGTATCCACTTCTGAAAAATCAACCTTGCCTCTATCTATTCCAACTAAGCTAAGTTTTCCAAGTTGAAAATCGCTATGTCTATATCCATTCTCAAAACCTTCAACATCTCCATAAGGGAAACGAACCAAGAATTCTTCACCATCTTGTTGGAAGCTATAATCAATCGTATAGTCAGTCAAAAAAGTAGAAAGTAGATTTGACATATTTAATTCGATTCCCTCGGTGCTAGGATTATCCAACTTGCTAGCCTGTAATACCTGCAATATAAGTGGAATATCTTGTGCGTTTACGGGATTAAGAGCCACACTGTCAAATTTTATTAAATCTCCTTGCTCCAGGTTCTCAGCTTGAAAATTTTTAGACATTTCATAGACTTTTCTAAAAATCGTAGATTTAGTACTTTTAACTTCAAAACTCTCATTGATTTTGCTTTCTGCAGTTAATTCGTTGTCATTTTCATATCCTGAGTAAAAACTATTCCTCATTCCAATTTTAAAAGAGTTTTTACGACTTATTATATTGCTATTTTCTTTCTGAATAGTTGTCTTGATAGTATCATCGATTAGGGTAGCAATCTCATAAGACTTAGCCGAATTCAGATACACTAAGTTGAAATAGTCTATACTTGATTGAGAATTGTCTGCTTCTGTATTAATTTTATTGATAGAATCTATCCGCCAACTCACAGCACTCAATATGGCAATAGCCATTAGTAGTACATTTAAATCGATATTAGCTATGGGAATTAGACAATCCAATACGGGCTGGAGCAGTACATACAATATGGTTACAAATAAAAAATCATCCTTCTTCTCATTTATTAAAAAGTAAAAGGACAATATTGCCACTACAGCAAAAATCATCTTATATCCAGAATACGGCTGTAATATATTAATTTTAAACAAACAACCAAGGATTGTATATGTAACTAATGTATAGGTGGTTACCCTACGATAATTTATGTCTAAGAAAAATTTCTTTACCAACAAACACCTCCAACTTTCTTAATCACTCTTTTGTCTCTCTCTTACAAGAAGATCATTGATTAGCAGTTTTTATTTTTCTATTATACCATATATCAGAGATCAGTCCAAGGCAACCAGTCACCCAGTAGTCAAAATAATAAATACCTATACCCCCTTAAATAGCGATTTTGGTCGCTATTTTTATTTTTCTGGATTTTACACTTGACTCTTTAGATATTCAGAGTTATCATCAGACAGACAAAAATAAAAGTAAAGGAGTTGGCAATGAAAAATTTTAGACATAGTCCAGAAAGTCAGAATGAGCAATAGTCTAAACGATCTAAAATCGAAACATGCCAATTAACTACTTTTGGTGAAATTCACGATTATGTTCCTGAAGATATGTTTTCGAAATCAATATTTGAAACAAAAATTCCTTTGAATAAAGATGGAGCTTGTAAATTTTTAAATCTCGAACGAGCTGAAGAGTATTTTTTTCGATTGGATCGGTCTAAAAGCATAGAGTATGAGGAGGAGGAGTTTTAGTTTGAATAATGAAAAAAAGTGAGTAGATTTGTTCTACTCACTTAATCCCATAGACAAGACTGCTTACCTAAAACCAACTTCTTTATTTTTATTCCACCACAGCCTCAGCAATTTCTTCTGCAGTAATTCCTGCGAAGTAACGACCTAGGTTTATGGTTTGTAGGGCTTTAAGAACGTCTTCACGTTCGTATTTGACACCACGAAGGACGTCTTCTACTGCTGCAACATCTTCGATACCGAAAAAGTCACCGTAAATCTTGATATCTTGAATTTTTGACTCGATAACGTTAGCAAAGATTTCAACTTTACCGCTTGGGAATTTTGTGCCACGACGGACATTGTATTCAGGTGATTTCCCATAGTTCCAATCCCAAGTTCCAAACTTAGTATCTTTAATACGATTGATTTCAGCCAATTCTTCATCTGAAAATACATATTCTGTCATTTCAGGATATTCTTTTTTCATGTATTCCAAGAGTAAATCACGGAATTCTTCAACAGTGATCTTTTCTGGCAACTCATCGATAATATTAGTTACTCGAGCACGGACTGATTTAACCCCTTTTGATTCAAACTTATCTTTAGACACTTTAAGTGCGTTAGCTAGGACTGACAAATCCACGTCAAAGAGAAGACAACCATGGTGCATGATACGGCCATTGATATAGGCTTGTGCATTTCCACAGAATTTCTTACCGTCTATTTCTAAGTCGTTACGGCCTGTAAATTCAGCTTTAACACCAAGTTCAGCCAAGGTATTGATAACTGGAGTAGAGAAGCTCTTGAAGTCAAAGGCCTTGTTTTCATCTTCTTTTGAAATGATGGTATAGTTAAGGTTGTTCAAATCATGGTAAACAGCTCCACCACCACTGATCCGACGGACTACTTCAATACCGTTTTCGCGTACATAGTCACGGTTAATTTCTTCGATGGTATTTTGGTGACGACCTACAATGATAGATGGTTTGTTGATCCAAAGAAGGAAGATTTGATCTTCATCAAGAAGATGCTTAAAAGCGTACTCCTCTAAAGCAATATTAAAGGCAGTGTCGTTTGAATGATTGATAATGTATTTCATAAGATACCTTCTAATACGATAGAGACTGGAAAATAATTCCAGTCTAGTCTATCTATTTTTATTTTTTCTTAGGTGAATGGATAGCCATTCCAAGAACATCAGCAAATGCTTCGTACATAACTTCAGAGTATGTTGGGTGTCCGTGGATTGTCTTAAGCATTTCTTCAACAGTGATTTCCATTTCGATGATGCTTGACGCTTCATTGATCAACTCTGCAGCAGCAGGACCAATGATATGAACACCAAGGATTTCACCATATTTCTTGTCTGCAATGACTTTAACAAATCCTTGAGCAGCATCTGATGCAATTGCACGTCCGTTTGCGGCAAAGTTGAATTTACCGATTTGGACATCATATTTCTCACGAGCTTGTTCTTCTGTCAAACCAACTGCTGCTACTTCTGGAAGTGTGTAAATAGCTGCAGGAGTCAAGTTCAATTTAGCAACATGGTGATTTCCTTTAAGAGCATTTTCAGCAGCAACTTCACCCATACGGAAGGCAGCGTGAGCCAACATCTTAGTACCGTTGATATCACCTGGTGCATAGATACCTGGAACAGAAGTTTCCATGTATTCGTTAACCTTAATACGGCCACGGTCTAATTCAAATTCAACATCTCCGATACCTTCAAGGTCTGGAACACGACCGATTGAAAGAAGGGCTTTATTTGCGATGATATCATCTTTTCCTTCAACTTTGATACGGAGTTTGCCATCTTCTTCAATGATTTCTTGAAGTTTAGTACCTGTCAAGATAGTCATACCTTTGCGCTCAAGAATCAAGCGAAGGTTTTTAGATACTTCAGCATCCATTGCTGGAACAATGCGATCCATCATTTCGATAACAGTAACTTTTGAACCAAATGTCATGAATGCTTGGCCAAGCTCGATACCGACAACTCCACCACCAATGATAACGAGGCTTTCTGGTACTTCATTCATTTCAAGGATGTCATCACTAGTCATCACAAGAGATGATTCCATACCAGGAACGTTGATTTTGCTTACTTTTGAACCACCAGCAAGGATGATCTTCTTAGTTTCAAGCAATTCAGAACCATTTACCAAGACATTCTTATCTTTAGTAATAGTACCGATACCTTTATGAACATCAACTCCATAGCTACGAAGAAGCCCTGCAACACCACCAACAAGAGTATTGACAACTTTAGATTTTGTTTCTAAAAGTTTTTCCATATCAACAGTGAAGTTAGGATTTTCGATTACGATACCACGATTTGCGGCATGACCGATGTTTTCGATAATTTCAGCGTTATGAAGGTAGGTCTTGGTTGGGATACAGCCACGGTTCAAGCAGGTTCCACCGAGTTCAGATTTCTCAACAAGGGCAACCTTACCACCGAGTTGGGCAGCTTTAATGGCTGCAACATAACCAGCAGGACCTCCACCAATCACAACGATATCAAAAGCATCATCGCTCTTACCATCATCATTTGAAGCACTTGCTGCAGGTGCTGGGCTAGCTTCTGGTGCAGCTACTCCAGCTGTTGGGATATTTTCCCCTTCTTCTCCGAGGTAACCGATAACTTCCGTTACAGGGACTGTTTCGCCATCTCCTTTTAGGATAGCAATCAAGTACCCATCTTCTTCGGCTTCCAATTCCATACTGACTTTATCAGTCATGATTTCCAAAAGGATTTCTCCTTCTTTTACAAATTCTCCGACTTTTTTATTCCATTGGACGATTTGTCCTTCTGTCATATCCACGCCGGCTTTTGGCATAATTACTTCTAAGGCCATGTCTTCCTTCCTTTATCTATATCTTAAAAATAAATACTCTTGTTCTTAAATCAACATTGAGATTGGATTTTCAATCAATTCTTTCAAGTCCTTCATAAACTTAGCACCAGCCATACCATCTACGACACGGTGGTCAATGGTTAAACCAAGACTCATGATTGGGCGAATCACAATTTCACCATTGACGACAACTGGCTTCTCAATTGTCGAACTCACACCAAGGATAGCTGAGTTGGGTTGGTTAATAATCGGACCAAAGGACTGAACACCAAACATTCCCAAATTACTGATTGTGAAGGTTGAATTTTGCAATTCGCTAGGAGCTAGTTTACCATCCAAAGTACGTCCGATAACATCTTTGAAGGCAACTACCAACTCAGACAAACTCATTTTTTCAGCATTATAAACAACTGGCGTCATCAAACCATTATCCATTCCAACAGCCATCGCAAGGTTGACATAGTTGTGAGTGATAATTGTCTTACCATCTTCCGTTAATGAAGCGTTAATGTACGGGTGTTTCATAAGCGTCTTAACAACTGCAAGTGAAAGCAAGTCTGTAACAGTGATTTTCTTACCAGTTGCTTCCATGATTGGATCAAGGACTTTCTTACGAAGGGCAAGCATTTCAGACATATCGACATCGTAGTTAAGCGTGAAGGTTGGTGCAGTCAAGTATGATTCAACCATACGTTGAGCGATAACCTTACGCATCGGTGTCATCGGGATACGTTCTATTTCACCGTAAGGTGTTACATTATCTGGAACTTCTTCCACTTTCTCGATTTGAGCAGGTGATTTAATCGTATCGTTTTCAATATTTTCCGGAAGGAAAGCTAAAACATCCTTCTTCATAATCTTGCCACGATGACCAGTTCCTTGAATTTCTTGCCATGCAATGTTATGTTCAAGGGCAATTCGTTTTGCAAGTGGTGAAATGCGAACCACATTAGTGTCTTTAAATGTTTCCACGTCTTCTTTGTGGACACGACCGTTTGCGCCTGAGCCAGAAATATCGTAGAGATTAATTCCTAAATCATCCGCTAATTTTCTAGCTGCAGGAGTCGCTCTTAGCTTATCATCAGCCATGACCTCTCCTATTCTATTACAAGATATTAAGGACGAAGAGGGCAATGAAAAAATAGGAGATTGACGATGTGTTCCATGAACACAAGGAAATCTATCTTTTTTTCGCAGACCTCCGTCCGAATTCAATTATAAGATACTAAGGGCGTTTAAAAGCGACCGAAAAATAGGAAATCAACGCAGACTTCGATGAAGTCAAGGAGATTTATCTTTTTTCCGAGCTTTTAGCCCGTGCTCTAATCTAAGATATCAAGGACGAAGAGAACTCTGCACCTAAAAGATACAAAGCTTCTCGTCTAATTAATTTTCTACATAATTTATTTTATGTATTATTGTTTGTTATGAGTTTTACGGATGGCATCTTTGATGCTTTCAACTGTTGGAATCATTGCATTTTCAAGATTTTGTGCGTAAGGCATCGGTACATCTTCCCCTGCACAACGGCGAATAGGTGCATCTAAATAATCGAATGCTTCTGATTCTGAGATAATAGCTGAAATTTCACCGATAAAACCACTTGTCTTGTGGGCATCATTGACGAGAACTACTTTTCCTGTTTTCTTGACAGAGTTAATAATAATCTCTTTATCAAGTGGAACCAAAGTACGTGGGTCAACCACCTCTACTGAGATCCCTTCTTCTGCTAATTCTTCAGCTGCTTGCATAACACGTCGTAGCATTTTACCGTATGTTACGACAGTTACATCAGTTCCTTCACGTTTAATTTCACCAACACCAAGCGGAATTGTATAGTCAGGATCTACTGGTACTTCACCTTTTTGGTTGAATTCTGATTTGTATTCAAGAATGATAACAGGGTTGTTGTCACGGATAGAAGACTTAAGAAGCCCCTTCATATCAGCTGGTGTACCTGGAGCAACAACCTTCAATCCAGGGATGTGAGTGAACCAAGATTCCAATGATTGTGAGTGCTGAGCTGCAGAACCTACTCCGTTACCAGCGGCACAGCGGATTGTAATCGGCACTTGACCTTTACCGCCAAACATGTAACGAGTTTTAGCTGCTTGGTTGACGATATTATCCATGGCAATAACAGAAAAGTCCATGAAAGTCATGTCAACGATTGGACGAAGTCCTGTCATGGCTGCACCAGCAGCTGCACCTGAGATAGCAGCTTCAGAAATCGGACAGTCACGAACACGTTCTGGTCCAAATTCTTCAAGCATACCTACAGATGTACCAAAGTCTCCACCAAAAACTCCGACATCTTCACCCATCAAAAGCACATTTTCGTCGCGACGCATTTCCTCAGACATTGCAAGGATAATGGTATCGCGGAAAGACATTAATTTAGTTTCCATATTTCTCTACCTCTCCTTAGTCTGCGTAAATATCTTCAAAAGCTGATTCTAGTGGAGGGAATGGACTTTCTTCTGCAAACTTAACAGATGCTTCCACTGCTTCCTTAACTTGCGCTTGAATTTCTTCAAGTTCTTCTGCACTTGCAATCTTGTTCTCAACAAGGTACTTGCGAAGATTTTCGATTGGATCTTTTTCCTTCCACTCATCGACTTCTTCACGTGTACGATATTTACCAGGGTCTGATGATGAGTGACCAAGCCAACGATAGGTTACACTTTCGATCAAGACAGGACCTTTACCAGAACGAACATGGTCAACTGCTTTTTTAAATCCTTCGTAGACATCGATAACATTGTTACCGTCTTCGATAAACATTCCAGGAATACCGTAAGCAGCACTACGCTCATGGATATGCTTGACATTAGTCATTTTCTTAATATCGGCAGAGATTCCATAACCGTTATTGATACAGTAGAAAATTACCGGAAGATTCCAAATTGAAGCCATATTAACAGCTTCGTGGAATACACCTTCATTAGTCGCTCCATCACCAAAGAAGCAGACAACGATTTTACCAGTGTTTTTCATTTGTTGAGTAAGGGCAGCCCCTACTGCGATTCCCATACCACCACCAACAATACCGTTGGCACCAAGGTTACCTGCATCAAGGTCGGCGATGTGCATAGATCCACCTTTACCTTTACAAGTTCCCGTATATTTACCAAGGATCTCAGCCATCATACCATTGAGGTCGATTCCTTTAGCAATGGCTTGTCCGTGACCACGGTGGTTCGATGTTATGAGGTCGTCTTCGTTTAGAGCTAACATAGCCCCAACGTTTGCAGCTTCCTCACCAACAGAAAAGTGCGTCATACCTGGCACTTTACCTTTTTTTACTAATTGAGCAATTTTTAAATCCATACGACGAATTTCTTCCATCTTACGGAACATCTCAAGCAAAAGATTTTTATCTAAAGTTGACATAATCTTGCCTTTCTAAGTTTAATTTCTTATAGTTCTATTCTAACTGATAGGTTAACTAGAGTCAAAGATTATGCTTGATAATTTTTCACAATGTAAAAAAAGAAAAGCCAATGAAATCAAGACTTTTCTTTACATAAAACAACTATTTCACAAACAGTTTTTCCAGTTTTTTTCATCAAATTATTTGATTGTTTTCATAATAACTTGTAAACGCCACTGATAAAGTATACCACTAATCACCAGACTAACAATTAAACCAATCCAATAAGAATAGGCGCCTAATCCTGTCCAGTAATCTAAGACTATTCCCAGTGGAATAGCTACGCCCCAGTATCCAAGAAGTCCAAGATAGAAGGGAACAACCGTATCCTTGTAGCCACGTAAAATTCCTTGCAAGGGTGCTGCGAAGGTATCAGCTAATTGGAAAAACAAACTATAGGTCATAAAAGAAGCTGTCAGTTGAATGAACTCTGGATCTTGACCATAGAGACTAGCAACATTTTCACGATAGATATAAAGGAAACCAAGTGTCAAAATCGCAAATACCATAGCTGTTAAACGTCCAATATGTATGTATTGCTTAGCATCGTTTAAGCGTCTAGCCCCTACTTCGTAGGAAACAACAATAGCCATGGCTGTTGAGATGCTCATAGGAAAGGCGTACATGAGAGACGAAAAGTTCATGGCAGATTGATGACTTGCTATTATCAAAGATGAAAACTTTGCCATAATCAATCCCACTGCTGAAAAAATGGCTACTTCCGCAAAGACAGTACCCCCAATTGGTAACCCGAGACGAATTGCTTCTTTGATTTTTTCTATTCGCAAGGGCATTGGTACTTCTAGATGATATTCCTTAAGCTTTTTATGCTTTAACAAGACTAAGATAGAAATCAATAACAAAACCCAGTAGGCAAGTGAGGTACCAAGACCTGCACCTGCGCCTCCAAGTTCAGGTACTCCAAATGCTCCATAAATCAATACATAGTTGAAACCACTATTAAAAGGAAGCAAGAGAAGCATGAGATACATAGATAATTTTGTTAATCCGAGTGTGTCAAGTAGAGAACGTATCACACTGAAAAGTAAGAGCGGGATAATACCAATAGCTAGTAGCCATAAATAACGGGTTGCTACACTTGCTACAGCTGTCTCTAATCCCATATATCCCAAAATAACTGGTACTAAAAAGAAGACTAGTACAAAAAGAATAAGGGATAAGGCTAAAGATAGATAAATAAATTGATAAAAATCTGAAGCAACCTCTTTCTTCTGTCCTTGGCCCAAATGGTGTCCGATAATAGGTACTAAGGCTGATACAATCCCTGTCAGAAAGGTGAAAAAAGGATTCCATAAGCTTGTAGCTATGGAAACTCCTGCCAGATCCAGTGTGTTATACTGACCCGTCATTGTTGTATCAACAAAGGAGGCCGAATAATTAGCAAATTGGTAAATCAATATCGGAAAGAATATTTTTAAAAATAAGATAATTTTATCTTTGAGATGTTGAGTTGAGTACATACCTTCTCTTTCTACTCCTTTTCATCCAAGCCAAAAAGCTTTAAGCCGTATTTTTTCAAGCTTAATGTTGGATTACTAGCTTTTGATGTCGTATGCCAACAATTACAAGTGTCGCAATAATAGCTCCTAACCAATCCACCATTATCATAGTCTACGGCGTGGTCGGCTTTTTCCTTGGTTTCATATTGAAGTTTAGTACGGTTGGCAGCAGGACAAAACACTCCGTGGCAAGCCTTTCGTTTTCTATCTCTAAGTTTACGAAAATAATTCATCCTCAAGCTCCTACTCTACTTGATAAACGATTTGGCCCTTACAGATGGTGTATTTGACCTGCCCTTTTAACTCTTCACCGATAAATGGTGAGTTAGATGCTTTAGAAGCAAAATGTGATCCTATAATACGGTCTACCTTAGCGTCAAAAATGGTAATGTCTGCAGGTCCATTTTCAGCCAAATAACCCGCTTCAAAATTATACAATTTGGCAGGGTTTACTGTCATTTTTTCTAATAACTGCATCAAGCTCAACTCGCCAGCTTCTACTAAGTAAGTTAAACCAAGTGACAAGGAAGTTTCAAGTCCGGTCATACCTGAAGGAGCTTTAGTGATATCCTCGACATTCTTTTCATCAGCATGGTGAGGCGCGTGGTCAGTTGCAATGACAGAAATAACTCCTGACTTAAGACCTTCGATAACAGCAAGGCGGTCTGACTCTAATCGTAAAGGTGGATTCATTTTTGCATTGCTTCCTTGGGTCAAGAGAAGAGCTTCAGTTTTAGAGAAATGTTGCGGTGCTACTTCTGATGTTACCTGAGCACCTAGACCCTGAGCAAACTCGACAACTTTGACACTCTCTTCTTTAGACAAGTGCTGAATGTGGACATGGGCTTTGGTTGCATAGGCAATCATAACATCACGTGCAATCATAGCATACTCAGCAACCCCGGTAGCACCGCAGATATGGAAATGTTCTTTAGCGATGTTTTCATTAAAACCTAGCGTACCATTCAGTCCAGGATCTTCTTCGTGCAAACTGATAAAGGTGTTTAACTTTTTAGCATCTTCCATGGCTTCCTTGACCACTTTACTGCTTTCAAGAGGAATCCCGTCATCAGAAAATCCAACTGCACCAGCATCTAAAAGAGCTTTAAAGTCAGTTATGTCTTGACCATTAAAGTTTTTGGTAATCGTTGCTACAGATTTAACGTTGATCTTTTCCTTTGCCGCAGATTGAAGAACTTCCTGCAGGGTCACTACATCAGAAATAGTTGGATTAGTATTAGCCATCATAACGACAGTTGTAAATCCACCTGCAGCTGCTGCTAGTGCTCCTGTATGAATGTCTTCTTTATGAGTTTGACCAGGTTCACGGAAATGAACATGGATATCCACCAAACCGGGTGCAACTACAAGACCAGTTGCATCAATGACCTCTGCATCTTTTTCACTAATTTGTGGTGCAATTTTGACAATTTTACCGTCTTCAATCAAGACATCACACACTTGATCCAAACCAGACTTAGGATCCATTACTCGACCATTTTTAATTAGTAACATCTGCTTTCTCCTTTATTCGTAGAAATCCACTTGGGTATCCAATAACTTATCACCATCATAAACAAACTTTGCTGAAAAGAATGGTTTATCTTCTAAAAGCCACTCTACGAAGGTGTGGTCTCCTTCCCAGGTTGGTTTGCTCAAAACCTCATCATAAGGAACCCATTCTAAAGTCCCTTCATTACAGTCAATCAATTCACCCTCAAACTCCGTCACCTTAAACACATAAGTGTACCAGTCTAAGTCTGGTGTGAACTCAGGAAAGGTGATTACACCTTTAAGAACTGGCTTAGCCTTCAATCCTGTTTCTTCTAAAATCTCGCGGGCCGCACATTCTTGTGGAGTTTCTCCACGCTCTAACTTTCCACCTACACCGATCCATTTTCCTTCATGGACATCATTAGGCTTTTTATTGCGATGAAGCATGAGCAGTTCTTTTCCATTATCAATGTAGCAAATCGTCGCTAACTGAGGCATATTTTCTCCTTATCTAAGCCAATCGATTGGCTCTTGTCCACTTTCTTTTAAGAATGCATTTGCTTTTGAAAATGGTTTTGACCCCCAAAATCCTCTGTAAACTGAAAGAGGACTTGGGTGGGCTGATTCGATAATCAAGTGCTGAGGATTTGTAACCAAGGACTTTTTCTTACGTGCATAAGCACCCCAAAGTACAAAAACTACGGGTCTATCAAGATTATTGACAACCTTGATTACAGCATCTGTAAAAGGTTCCCATATCTGCCCAGCATGACCATTTGCTTGACCAGCAGGAACCGTCAAGCAAGCATTGAGAAGCAAGACCCCCTGCTCTGCCCAAGAAGTCAAATCATGTGAAGCTTTTAGACCAATATCATCAGCAAGTTCTTTCAAGATATTTTGCAAAGAAGGAGGTGCTGGAATAGCATCTGGAACTGAAAAACTCAAACCCTGAGCTTGACCAGGTCCATGATAAGGATCTTGACCAAGGATAACAACCTTAACCTCTTCCAGAGGAGTTGTTATAAGAGCCTGAAAAACCTTTTCTTTAGGAGGATATACAGTTCCTTGAGCATAAACCTGCTCCATAAAGTGATTGATTTTCCCAAAATAACCTTCCGGTAATTGCTCCTTAATTAAAGCATGCCAAGACGAGTGTTCCATAGCCAACTCCTTCGTTTATACTGCCTCTATTATAGCAAAAAGTGGCTATCTAAACCACTTTTTACAGTATCTATAAACGTGTTGATAAATTTTATAAAGATTCAAGACTACAGCAAGTCCTCCAATTTGAAAGATAGCTAGTCATTTCAAAAACTATTATTATATAGTGGATTGAAATAAGATATGAACAAATCGATTAGGAAAGTCAAAATAATTTTTAAAAA
>NZ_JWAJ01000008.1 GCF_001068775.1 Streptococcus pseudopneumoniae | reverse complement strand
ATTGAATATGCCATAAGAAGATTATACCACATTATGTACTGTTTTAGGTTCAATTGACTATAGATACGGATATTTATGTTATCTGAAACTACTTTCAGGATGAATTGTTGCATAAAATTGTTTTGAAACTTCAATCTATTCTAGTACAAAATATTGAAAGCGTTTTAATAATGAGCTATAATAGTCACATAAGCACAAAGAAAAAGAAAAGGAGGAAAGTGGATGCCACAAATTAGTAAAGAAGCTTTGATTGAACAGATTAAAGATGGAATCATTGTTTCTTGCCAGGCTCTTCCTCATGAACCGCTCTACACAGAAGCGGGAGGAGTAATCCCCTTGCTAGTCAAAGCAGCAGAGCAAGGTGGAGCGGTTGGTATTCGGGCAAACAGTGTCCGAGATATCAAGGAAATCAAGGAAGTTACAAAACTTCCAATTATCGGGATTATCAAGCGAGACTATCCACCACAAGAACCATTCATTACTGCTACAATGAAGGAAGTGGATGAATTAGCTGCGCTTGATATCGAAGTTATCGCTCTTGACTGTACTAAGCGTGAACGTTATGACGGCTTAGAGATTCAAGAATTTATTCGCCAAGTGAAGGAAAAATATCCAGATCAATTATTGATGGCGGATACAAGTACCTTTGAAGAAGGCTTAACAGCAGTAGAGGCAGGAATTGACTTTGTCGGTACAACTCTATCAGGTTACACTTCTTACAGTCCAAAAGTGGATGGCCCAGATTTTGAACTCATCAAGAAACTCTGCGACGCAGGGGTGGACGTCATTGCTGAAGGAAAAATTCACACACCAGAACAAGCTAAGCAAATCCTAGGTTATGGAGTGCGAGGCATCGTTGTAGGTGGCGCTATTACTAGACCAAAAGAGATTACGGAACGCTTTGTTGCCGGTCTTAAGTAACATCATATAAAAAACGAGGAGAGTGGTTGATTAGTAGGAAAAAATGAAAACGTATACAAAGTCGACATTGCTCTTTATCCAATTCGGATACGCTTAACATCATTTAGGAGAATACAAATGAAATTTAGAAAACTAGCTTGTACAGTACTTGCGGGTGCTGCGGTTCTATCACTTGCTGCTTGTGGCAAATCAGACGCTAACAAAGATGCTGCCAAATCAGGCGATGCAGCAACAACAGAAATTACTTGGTGGGCATTCCCAGTATTTACTCAAGAAAAATCTGGTGACGGTGTTGGAACTTATGAAAAATCTATCATCGAAGCTTTCGAAAAAGCAAATCCAGATATCAAAGTTAAACTAGAAACAATCGACTTCAAATCTGGACCAGAAAAAATCACAACAGCTATCGAAGCTGGTACAGCTCCAGATGTACTTTTCGATGCACCAGGTCGTATCATCAATTACGGTAAAAATGGTAAATTGGCTGAGTTGAATGACCTCTTTACAGATGAATTTGTTAAAGATGTTAACAACGAAAACATCGTACAAGCAAGTAAAGCTGGCGACAAAGCTTACATGTATCCAATCAGTTCTGCACCATTCTACATGGCTATGAACAAGAAAATGTTGGAAGACGCTGGTGTAGCTAACCTTGTTAAAGAAGGTTGGACAACAGACGACTTTGAAAAAGTTTTGAAAGCGCTCAAAGATAAAGGATATACTCCAGGTTCATTGTTCAGTTCTGGTCAAGGGGGAGACCAAGGAACACGTGCCTTCATCTCTAACCTTTACGGCGGTTCTGTAACTGATAAAGAAGTAACTAAATATACAACTGACGATCCTAAATTTGTCAAAGGTCTTGAAAAAGCAGCTGGCTGGATCAAAGACGGTTTGTTGAACAACGGTTCACAATTTGACGGTGGAGCAGACATCCAAAACTTTGCAAACGGTCAAACTTCATACACAATCCTTTGGGCACCAGCTCAAAACGGTATCCAAGCTAAACTTTTGGAAGCAAGTAAAGTTGAAGTGGTAGAAGTACCATTCCCATCTGACTCAGGTAAACCAGCTCTTGAATACCTTGTAAACGGATTTGCAGTATTTAATAACAAAGACGAAAAGAAAGTCGCAGCAGCTAAGAAATTCATCCAATTCATCGCAGATGATAAAGAGTGGGGTCCTAAAGACGTTGTTCGTACAGGCGCATTCCCAGTTCGTACTTCATTTGGTAAACTTTACGATGACAAACGTATGGAAACAATCAGTGGCTGGACTCAATACTACTCTCCATACTACAACACAATCGACGGATTTGCTGAAATGAGAACTCTATGGTTCCCAATGTTGCAATCAGTGTCTAACGGTGACGAACAACCTGCTGCAGCTTTGAAGACATTCACTGAAAAAGCGAATGAAACAATCAAAAAAGCAGCTAAACAATAAGCCCTAAATAAAAAGTAAAATCCCCCCCTTTTCCCTGTGCACATCTGTGTACGAAAAGGGGGAGTTTTATTTAAAAAATGTAAGGAACTGACAGGTCAAAATTAAAATGAAGTTCTTACATAGGCTTTTCTTGGAAAAAATTTCATTTTGATTTTACATCAATGTCAGATAACAAATAAAAAAACAAAAACTATTTGAAAGTGAGGTGCCGACTGTGAAAGTCAATAAAATTCGCATGAGAGAAACAATTGTTTCGTATGCTTTCTTAGCACCAGTATTAATCTTCTTTACTGTCTTTGTCCTAGCTCCAATGATCATGGGATTCATCACTAGTTTCTTTAACTACTCGATGACTAGCTTTGAGTTTGTGGGACTTGACAACTACATCCGCATGTTTAAAGACCCTGTCTTTACAAAATCTTTGATTAATACCGTAATCTTAGTTATCGGATCTGTACCAGTCGTTGTACTCTTCTCACTATTTGTGGCATCACAAACTTACCAACAAAATGCAGTTGCTAGATCCTTCTATCGTTTCGTATTCTTCCTTCCTGTTGTAACAGGTAGTGTTGCCGTAACGGTTGTATGGAAATGGATTTATGATCCTCTATCAGGTATTTTGAATTTCGTACTTAAGTCAAGCCATATCATTAGCCAAAACATTTCTTGGTTGGGTGATAAAAACTGGGCTTTGATGGCGATTATGATTATTCTTTTGACAACATCAGTTGGTCAACCAATCATTCTCTACATCGCTGCAATGGGTAATATTGATAACTCACTTGTAGAAGCAGCGCGTGTCGACGGAGCTACTGAGTTACAAGTTTTCTGGAAGATTAAATGGCCAAGCCTCCTTCCAACAACTCTTTATATCGCAATCATTACAACCATCAACTCATTCCAGTGTTTTGCTTTGATTCAGCTTTTGACTTCAGGTGGTCCAAACTATTCAACAAGTACACTTATGTACTACCTATACGAGAAAGCCTTCCAATTGACTGAGTATGGCTATGCCAATACTATTGGTGTATTCTTGGCAGTTATGATCGCTATCGTCAGCTTCGTTCAATTTAAAGTACTTGGAAACGACGTAGAATATTAATAGAAAGGAGACAGCTATGCAATCTACACAAAAGAAACCTTTAACAGCCTTCACTGTTATTTCAACTATCATTTTGCTCTTGTTGACTGTACTCTTCATCTTTCCATTCTACTGGATTTTGACAGGTGCATTCAAATCACAACCGGATACCATTATGATTCCACCACAATGGTTCCCTAAAGCTCCAACTATGGAGAACTTCCAACAATTGATGGTGCAAAACCCAGCCTTGCAATGGATGTGGAACTCAGTCTTCATTTCCTTGGTAACTATGTTCTTGGTTTGTGCAACCTCTTCACTAGCAGGTTATGTATTGGCTAAGAAACGTTTCTATGGTCAACGCATTCTCTTTGCAATTTTTATCGCTGCCATGGCTCTTCCAAAACAAGTTGTCCTTGTGCCATTGGTACGTATCGTCAACTTCATGGGAATCCATGATACTCTTTGGGCAGTTATCTTGCCTTTGATTGGATGGCCATTCGGGGTCTTCCTCATGAAACAGTTCAGTGAAAACATTCCTACAGAATTGCTCGAATCTGCTAAAATCGATGGATGTGGCGAGATTCGTACATTCTGGAGCGTAGCCTTCCCTATCGTGAAGCCAGGATTTGCAGCTCTTGCAATCTTTACCTTCATCAATACTTGGAATGACTACTTCATGCAATTGGTAATGTTGACTTCACGTCAAAACTTGACCATCTCGCTCGGGGTTGCGACTATGCAGGCCGAGATGGCAACTAACTATGGTTTGATCATGGCAGGGGCTGCCCTTGCAGCTGTGCCAATCGTAACAGTCTTCCTGGTCTTCCAAAAATCCTTTACTCAAGGGATTACTATGGGAGCTGTCAAAGGATAGTCCTCTGCGAAAATTGAATATAGTAGAATCTGTTTATCAGTATGCAGCAGTATAGTTGATAGACTAAGAGAATACAGGATATATAAGTGTCTACAAAATGGAGAGGAGTTGCTTACTTCATGAAGTTTTGTTAGACACTTATAAACTTACTGGCTAGACATCGTATGTCTGAAGGTAACAATCAGGTAAAGGAAATTACTATGATTTTTGATGATTTAAAAAACATTAGCTTTTACAAGGGAATTCATCCTAATCTAGATAAGGCTATTGATTATCTCTATGAGCATCGTAAGGATAGCTTTGAATTAGGCAAATACGAGATTGATGGGGATAAAGTCTTTCTAGTTGTACAGGAAAATGTTCTCAACCAAGATGAAAATGATCGCTTTGAGCATCATAAAAACTATGCAGATTTGCATTTGTTAGTTGAAGGACATGAGTATTCTAGTTACGGTTCTCGTGTAAAAGACGAGGCTGTAGCCTTTGATGAAGCCAGTGATATTGGCTTTGTCCATTGTCACGAACACTACCCACTTTTGTTGGGTTATCACAATTTTGCAATCTTCTTCCCAGGTGAACCTCATCAACCTAATGGTTATGCAGGTATGGAAGATAAAGTTCGCAAATACTTATTTAAAATTTTAATCGATTAGTCAGTTAGGAGGAGCAAACAATGGCACATAAAGGATCTGGATTGATAAAAGCAGCATTCGATACGGATAACTTTCTTATGCGATTTTGTGAGAAAGTGTTAGATATCGTGACGGTCAACCTACTTTTTGTTGTGTCTTGTTTGCCTATTGTGACAATCGGAGTAGCAAAAATTAGTCTCTATCAGACAATCTTCGAAGTTAAGAGTAGTCGTCGTGTTCCTGTTTTTAAAACGTATATGAGAGCCTTTAAGCAAAATTTGAAATTAGGCCTCCAGTTAGGTTTGTTGGAACTAGGAATTTTTCTAATTAGTGTAGTTGACTTGTCTCTATTCTGGGGGCAAACAGGCCTAGGCTTCCAGCTCATTAAAGCCATTTGCTTAGGAATTCTAATATTTTTAACTCTGGTTATGTTGGCTAGCTATCCAATTGCAGCACGCTATGACTTGACTTGGAAAGAAGTACTCCAAAAGGGCTTGCTCTTAGTTAGCTTTAACTTCGTGTGGTTCTTCTTGATGCTTGCGATTATTTTATTAATCATGATGCTTCTCTATCTATCAGGCTTTACTCTTGTACTGGGTGGCTCTGCCTTTCTACTATTTGGCTTTGGCCTCCTTGCCTTTTGGCAAACAGGATTGATTGAAAAATTATTTGCCAAATACCAATCAGAATGAAAGTGAGATGAAACTACTTTCAATTGAGAAAATATTCAAATAATAACTAGAAATTAGAATCTAAGTGATCAGAATGTATTGAAAGCGTTTTTTGCAAGGTGTATACTTAAACAGTAAAGAAGTAATCTGCCCAGAGCAGAAAATAAAAAAATCTTAGGAGAAATCTATGTCAGATTTAAAAAAATATGAAGGTGTCATTCCTGCCTTCTACGCATGTTATGATGATGCGGGTGAAGTTAGCCCAGAACGTACTCGTGCCTTGGTACAATACTTTATTGATAAAGGTGTTCAAGGACTTTATGTCAATGGTTCTTCAGGTGAGTGTATCTACCAAAGCGTAGAAGACCGCAAATTGATCTTGGAAGAAGTCATGGCAGTTGCTAAAGGTAAATTGACCATCATTGCTCATGTGGCTTGCAACAATACCAAAGATAGTATTGAACTGGCTCGTCATGCAGAAAGTTTGGGAGTAGATGCTATCGCAACAATCCCACCAATTTACTTCCGTTTGCCTGAGTACTCAGTTGCTAAATACTGGAACGACATCAGCGCTGCAGCTCCAAACACAGACTATGTCATCTACAACATTCCTCAATTGGCAGGTGTTGCTTTGACTCCAAGTCTCTACACAGAGATGTTGAAAAACCCACGTGTCATTGGTGTTAAAAATTCTTCAATGCCAGTTCAAGACATCCAAACTTTTGTTAGTCTTGGTGGTGATGATCATATCGTCTTTAATGGTCCAGACGAACAATTCCTAGGCGGACGTCTCATGGGAGCAAAAGCTGGTATCGGTGGTACTTATGGTGCTATGCCAGAACTCTTCTTGAAACTTAACCAATTGATTGCGGATAAAGACCTAGAAACAGCGCGTGAATTGCAATACGCTATCAACGCTATCATCGGTAAATTGACTGCAGCACATGGTAATATGTACTGTGTCATCAAAGAAGTCTTGAAAATTAATGAAGGACTTAACATCGGATCTGTTCGTTCACCATTGACTCCAGTTACAGAAGAAGATCGTCCAGTTGTTGAAGCAGCTGCGGCATTAATTCGTGAAACTAAGGAGCGTTTCCTCTAATCAACAGGAGGCTTTATGGCTAATTATGTTGCAATTGATATTGGTGGAACTAATATCAAATACGGTTTGATTGACCAAGATGGACAACTTGTAGAGTCTCACGAAGTAGCAACTGAGGCTCATAAGGGTGGTCCCCACATTTTACAAAAAACAAAAGATATCGTAGCTAGCTATCTAGAAAAAGGTCCAGTGTCAGGTGTCGCCATTTCCTCTGCGGGAATGGTTGACCCTGATAAGGGTGAGATTTTCTATGCAGGTCCACAGATTCCAAATTATGCCGGTACTCAATTTAAAAAGGAAATTGAAGAAAGTTTTGGAATTCCTTGTGAAATTGAAAATGATGTCAACTGCGCAGGTCTTGCGGAAGCTGTATCAGGATCTGGAAAGGACGCAAGTATTACTCTTTGCTTGACAATTGGAACAGGTATCGGTGGTTGCTTAATCATTGATGGCCAAGTTTTCCATGGCTTTAGTAATTCTGCCTGTGAAGTTGGCTACATGCACATGCAAGATGGAGACTTCCAAGATCTAGCTTCTACAACTGCCTTGGTTGAGTATGTAGCCAAGGCTCATGATGAGGAAGTGGCTCATTGGAATGGTCGTAGAATTTTCAAAGAAGCTACAGAAGGCAATAAACTCTGTATGGAGGGAATTGACCGTATGGTAGACTATCTTGGGAAAGGTCTTGCTAACATTTGTTATGTTGCCAATCCCGAGGTTGTTATACTAGGTGGTGGTATTATGGTGCAGGAAGCGATTTTGAAACCAAAAATTCGTAAAGCTCTAAAAAATGCGCTTGTTCCAAGTCTAGCGGAAAAAACAAGATTAGAATTTGCGCATCATCAAAATACTGCAGGTATGCTTGGTGCATACTATCACTTCAAAACAAAACAATCCTAAGTTGGCCTTGCCAATTTAGGATTTTTTAGTCATAAATAGTAAAATAATCATTTAGTAAAAATCTAGTTAAAACTTTGAAAACCCTTGCATTTTTTAATATAACATAGTATATTTATAATAATGCGAAAACTCTAGAAAAATTCTTGCTAATGGAAGCATTATTTTATTTTTTAAAAATGTAAGCGATTTCTACAAAAGGACTTATCAAAAAATAAATAGCTTAGGAGCAGAGTTTTAGGCTAGGGAATCAAACAAAAAATGTCGCCAGCTAAAGCTGGGCTCGGGCAGTAGCTGACTGCTCTAGAAGATTAGGAGTATTGGATGAAACAATATTTTTGGAAAAAGGTAGAATATTTAGTATTTGTAAACTGACTGTTGGTGTTGCTTCTGTAGCAGTCGGTCTTGCTTTTTTTGCATCTGGTAATGTTGCGGCTAGTGAACTTGTGACAGAACCAAAACTTGAAGTAGATAGTCAAGCAAAAGAAGTGGTAGATGTAGATCATGAAAAAGAAGAAGCAGTTAAGGGAGAAGTAACTGAAAAAACAGAACCTGCTGTCGAGAAAGTGGCAGAGGAAGGGAAAACTGCTGAAGTGGCTGGCGATTCACTCCCTGAAGAAATTCCTGACCGTGCTTATCCTGATACACCAGTGAAAAAACTGGACACTTCAGCCATTGTTTCAGAGAAAGAAAGTCCACAAGTAGAGACTAAGAGCATCTTGAAACCTACAGAAGTAGCTCCATCTGAAGGCGAAAAAGAAAATAGAGCCATTATCAATGGCGGACAAGACCTTAAGCATATCAATTATGAAGGTCAACCGGCTACATCAGCAGCTATGGTTTATACAATTTTCAGTTCACCTCTAGCAGGTGGTGGAACTCAGCGTTACCTCAATTCTGGCTCTGGTATCTTTGTGGCTCCAAACATCATGTTGACAGTGGCTCACAATTTCTTGAAGAAGGATGCCGAAACCAATGCTGGTAATATCTTAGGCGGTGACACTGCTAAGTTCTATTACAATGTAGGTTCAAATACTGCTAAGAATAATTCTTTACCAACTTCAGGGAACACTATTTTGTTCAAGGAAAAGGATATTCATTTCTGGAATACAGAAAAATTCGGTGAAGGCTATAAGAATGACTTAGCCTTGGTTGTAGCTCCAGTTCCACTTTCAATTGCAAGTCCAAATAAGGCGGCTACCTTTACTCCTCTAGCAGAGCATCGGGAATACAAAGCTGGAGAACCAGTGAGCACAATTGGCTATCCGACAGATTCAACTTCTCCAGAATTGAAGGAACCAATTGTTCCTGGTCAATTGTATAAGGCAGACGGTGTCGTTAGAGATACTGAAAAGTACGATGAAAATGGAGCTGTAGGTGTTACCTATCGTTTGACTTCTGTTTCAGGTCTTTCTGGTGGTGGAATTATTAACGGTGATGGTAAGGTCATTGGGATCCACCAACGTGGTACTGTTGATAATGCGAACATTGCTGAAAAAGATCGCTTTGGAGGAGGGGTTGTCCTCTCACCAGAACAATTGGCATGGGTCAAAGAAATCATTGATAAATACGGTGTTAAAGGCTGGTATCAAGGCGATAACGGCAATCGTTATTACTTTACTCCAGAGGGAGAAATGCTCAGAAATAAGACAGCTGTTATCGGTGAAAACAAATATTCTTTCGATAAAAGTGGTGTAGCAACTCTTCTTGAAGGTGTTTAATATGGACGAGTTGTTATCGAACACGTAGACCAGAAAGATAATCCAGTCAAAGAAAACGATACTTTTGTTGAAAAGACAGAAGTTGGAGCTCAATTTGACTATGACTATAAAACAGAAATTGAGAAGACTGACTTCTACAAGAAGAATAAAGACAAATATGAGATTGTCTCAATTGACGGAAAAGCTGTCAACAAGCAACTGAAAGATGCTTGGGGAGATGATTATAGCGTTGTGAGCAAGGCTCCTGCAGGAACTCGCGTTATTAAGGTTGTTTATAAAGTCAATAAAGGTTCCTTCGACCTTCGTTACCGTTTGAAAGGTACCGACCAAGAATTGGCAACTGCAACTGTGGATAATAACGATGGTAAAGAATATGAAGTTTCCTTTGTTCACACATTCCAAGCTAAAGAAATCACAGGCTACCGTGCAGTCAACGCAAGCCAAGAAGCAACAATTCAACATAAAGGAGTGAACCAAGTTATTTTTGAATACGAAAAAATTGAAGATCCAAAACCAGTAACTCCTGCAACTCCAGTAGTGGATCCAAAAGACGAAGAAACAGAAATTGGAAATTATGGACCACTTCCAAGCAAGGCTCAGTTGGACTACCACAAGGAAGAATTGGCTGCCTTCATCCACTATGGAATGAATACCTACACCAACTCTGAGTGGGGAAATGGTAGAGAAAATCCTGAGTACTTTAATCCAACAAATCTTGACACAGACCAGTGGATTAAGACTTTGAAGGATGCTGGGTTCAAACGAACAATCATGGTTGTCAAACACCACGACGGTTTTGTGATTTATCCATCTAAATACACAGACCATACGGTGGCTGCAAGTCCATGGAAAGATGGTAAGGGTGACCTTCTCGAAGAAATCTCTAAATCAGCGACTAAGTACGACATGAATATGGGTGTTTACCTATCACCATGGGATGCTAATAACCCTAAATATCATGTTTCAACTGAAAAAGAGTATAACGAATACTATCTCAATCAACTTAAGGAAATCCTTGGAAATCCTAAATACGGAAACAATGGTAAATTCATCGAAGTCTGGATGGACGGTGCGCGTGGTAGTGGAGCTCAAAAAGTAACCTACACCTTTGACGAATGGTTCAAGTACATCAAGGAAGCTGAAGGAGATATCGCTATCTTCTCTGCACAACCGACAAGTGTCCGTTGGATCGGTAATGAACGTGGTATCGCTGGAGATCCAGTTTGGCATAAGGTTAAGAAAGCTAAAATCACTGACGATGTGAAGAATGAATATCTCAACCATGGAGACCCAGAAGGAGATATGTACTCTGTCGGTGAAGCAGACGTTTCTATCCGTTCAGGTTGGTTCTACCATGATAATCAACAGCCAAAATCAATCAAAGATTTGATGGATATCTACTTCAAGTCTGTTGGTCGTGGAACGCCGCTTCTCCTCAATATTCCACCTAATAAAGAAGGTAAATTCGCAGAAGCAGATGTCGCTCGCTTGCAAGAATTCCGAGCAACCTTGGATCAAATGTATGCAACTGATTTTGCTAAAGGCGCAACAGTTACTGCAAGCTCTACTCGTAAGAATCACTTGTACCAAGCAAGCAACCTAACCGATGGTAAGGATGATACTAGTTGGGCATTGTCAAATGATGCCAAGACAGGTGAATTTACTGTCGATCTCGGTCAAAAGAGACGCTTTGACGTAGTCGAACTCAAAGAAGATATCGCTAAAGGTCAACGTATCTCAGGATTTAAGGTTGAAGTTGAGCTCAATGGTCGCTGGGTTCCATATGGAGAGGGTTCGACTGTTGGTTATCGTCGTCTTGTCCAAGGTCAACCTGTAGAAGCCCAAAAGATTCGTGTGACTATCACGAATTCACAAGCAACCCCTATTTTGACAAACTTCTCTGTTTATAAGACACCAAGTAGTATCGAAAAAACAGATGGCTATCCTCTAGGCTTGGATTACCATTCAAATACAACAGCTGATAAAGCAAATACAACCTGGTATGACGAATCTGAAGGCGTCCGTGGAACATCCATGTGGACCAATCAAAAAGATGCTAGCGTAACCTACCGTTTCAATGGAACTAAGGCTTATGTCGTATCTACAGTGGATCCAAACCACGGTGAAATGTCAGTTTATGTGGATGGTCAAAAGGTTGCAGACGTACAAACTAATAATGCGGCTCGTAAACGTAGCCAGATGGTTTATGAAACAGATGACTTGGCTCCAGGTGAACACACCATCAAACTCGTCAACAAAACTGGCAAAGCTATTGCAACTGAAGGGATCTACACGCTCAATAATGCTGGTAAAGGTATGTTTGAGTTGAAAGAAACAACCTATGAAGTTCAAAAAGGCCAACCAGTTACTGTAACCATCAAACGTGTTGGTGGTAGCAAGGGAGTTGCGACAGTTCATGTCGTGACTGAGCCAGGAACAGGGGTTCACGGTAAGGTTTATAAAGATACAACGGCTGATTTGACCTTCCAAGATGGTGAAACAGAAAAGACTTTGACAATTCCGACAATTGACTTTACTGAACAAGCTGATTCAATCTTTGACTTTAAAGTGAAAATGACTAGCGCTTCAGACGATGCCTTGCTTGGATTTGCAACTGAAGCAACTGTTCGAGTAATGAAGGCTGAATTGCTTCAAAAAGATCAAGTAAGTCACGATGATCAGGCCAGTCAACTTGACTATAGCCTAGGTTGGCATCATGAAACCAATTCTTCTGGCAAATACCAAAACACTGAGTCTTGGGCATCATTTGGTCGTTTGACTGAAGAGCAAAAGAAAAATGCTAGCGTAACAGCTTACTTCTACGGAACAGGTCTTGAAATCAAAGGTTTTGTTGATCCTGGACATGGTATCTACAAGGTAACTCTGGATGGTAAAGAACTTGAGTATCAAGATGGTCAAGGAAATGCCACTGATGTCAATGGCAAGAAGTACTTCAGTGGTACAGCAGCTACACGTCAAGGCGATCAGACTCTCGTTCGTTTGACTGGGCTAGAAGAAGGTTGGCATGCTGTAACCTTGCAATTGGATCCAAAACGAAATGATACCTCTAGAAATATTGGTATCCAAGTTGACCAGTTCATCACTCGTGGTGAAGATAGCGCTCTTTATTCCAAAGAAGAATTAGTTCAAGCTATGAAGAACTGGAAGGATGAATTGGCTAAATTTGACCAAACAGCCTTGAAAAACACTCCAGAGGCGCGTCAAGCCTTCAAGTCAAACTTGGACAAATTATCAGAACAACTTTCAGCAAGCACTGTCGATGCGCAAGAGTTGATGCTGACAGCTACAACCTTACAAGCTATCCTTGATAAGGAAGACAACTACGGTTCAGATGACACACCGACACCAGACCAGCCAGAGGAGCCAAACTACGACAAGGCTATGGCAAGTCTGGCAGAAGCAATTGAAAGAAAGACTAAAGAACTTGGTGACGATAAAGAAGCTAAGAAGAAATTAGTTGAGTTGGCCGAACAAGCTCTTACTGCTATCCAGGAAGCTAAGACTCAGGATGCAGTAGATAAGGCTTTGGAAAATGCTCTAGCTGGTATTAATCAACTTCAAGCGACTCCGAAAGAGGAACCAAAACCAGAAGAACCAAGCAAACCAGAAGAGTCTAAAGTTGACCGCCATAAGGCGATTGCAGAATTAGCCGCAGCAGTCGAGAAAAAAGCTGCTGAACTTGTAGATGATGTAGCTGCACAGGAAAAACTGGTTGAACTTGGAGAGCAAGCCCTCACTGCTATCCAGGAAGCTAAGACTCAGGATGCAGTAGATAAGGCTTTGGCAACTGGTATCTCTGCTATCAATCAACTTCAAGCAACTCCAAAAGAGGATCCAAAACCAGAAGAACCAAGCAAACCAGAAGAGCCAACGATTGACTACGAAAAGGCAATGTCAAGTTTAGCTGAGGCAATCCGAAGAAAGACTACTGAACTAGGTAGCGATAAGGAAGCTAAGAAGAAACTGGTTGAGTTGGCAGAGCAAGCTCTTGTTGCTATCGAAGAAGCTAAGACTCAAGATGCAGTAGATAAAGCTTTACAAGCTGCCCTAGCTTCTATCAATCAACTTCAAGCTGCTCCGAAAGAGGAAGTGAAACATTCAACAGTTCCAACTGAAGGAGATAAGGTCTTAGTTCAAACGCAACCAAGTCTTGAAGTAACCACAGAACCAATTGCCTTTAATACTGTTCGTCGTGAGAATGCCTTCCTAGCTAAAGGTAAGGAACAAGTTGTTTCAGATGGTAAAGCAGGTCAAGTAACGACTTATGTAGAAGTAGATGGAGATACACGTAAGACAGTTAAGGTTGAACGTGAAGAAGCTCAAGATCGTGTCATCGAAGTTGGTACTTATGAAGGAACATCTGAGCCAGCTGAAGATGTTAAAGAATTGAGCTTTAGTCAACCAAGTCTTGAGGTAGTTGAAGAACCAAGAGGCTTCAAGACAGTGAAGCAAGAAGATCCAACTCTTCCAGAAGGTAAAACTAGCGTGTCTCAAGTAGGTCGTGAAGGTAAAGAACGTATCATCACCGAAGTAGCATTGGATGGAAGCCGTACTGAAAAACTTCGCGAAGTTGTTGAAGAACCACAAGATGAGATTGTACTAGTCGGAACTAAGAAAGTTGAAATAGGTAAAACAGATCCAGCGATTCATGAAGTACCAGAGTTCACAGGTGGTGTCAATGGCGCAGAAGCAGCTGTTCGTGGAGAAGATCCAGAGTTTACTGGTGGCGTAAATGGCGCAGAAGCAGCTATTCGTGGAGAAGATCCAGAGTTTACTGGTAATGTCAATGGCGCAGAAGCGGCTATCAACGAGGTACCAGAGTTTATTGGTGGCGTAAATGGCGCAGAAGCAGCTGTTCGTGGAGAAGATCCAGAGTTCACAGGTGGCGTAAATGGCGCAGAAGCGGCTATCAACGAGGTACCAGAGTTTACTGGTGGCGTAAATGGTGCAGAAGCAGCTATTCGTGGAGAAGCCCCAGAGTTCACAGGTGGTGTCAATGGAGCAGAGGCAGCTGTCCATGAACTCCCAGAATACAAAGATGAACAGACTCTGGTAGCTCCTGCAAGCTCACACGACAATATCTATCAAGCGCCTGCAAATCGTCAACATAGTCTCCCAGAGACAGGAACTAAAGAAACGGCTACACTGGCAACCTTAGGTGCTGTTGGAGCGATTCTTGGACTGGCTGCAATGGGAAAGAAAAAAGTCGAAGAATAAAATCTTTAGGACTCGAAAGTACTTTTGAGGAAGTTTAGATTTTGTTAGAACTTATCGCGATAGTAGCATTGTTTAGATAAACTGCTATAACATCTATCTAACATTTAGAGATTGGACCAAGAAGCTAATCTCAATTATAAAAAGCGAGCAAAACGAGTTTTCTGAGAGTCAGAATTCAGTCTTGTTCGCTTTTTTATATCAAGAATCAGGTGTAGAGTTCTATGTGCATAAGTCATCAGTTATAGGACTTGAGCAAACTAATATAGTGTAATGAAATCAAATCTGAACAAATTGACTAGGGAAATCAGATCGATTTTTATTCATGTTTTAGAAGCAACAGTGTACTATTCGATATTCAATCTACTATACTCAATGAAAATCAAAGAGTAAACTAGGAAGCTAGCCTCAGGTTGCTCAAAGCATAGCTTTGAGGTTGCAGATAAAGCTGACGTGGTTTGAAGAGATTTTCGAAGAGTATAAAAACCAGCGACTTTAATCGCTGGTTACTCATATGATTATTCACTTGATAGGGATGAAGGCTTATCTAGACCTTCTATTTCTACGATAGCCATTTAGTTTTTTATTTTCCCAATAACTGTTAAAGATTTTTTCTTTGCTTTCGCGGTCAATTTCTAAGAAGTAGGCATAGAGTAAGTCAATTAAAATCAACATCGGAAGTTGGGCAGAGATTCTCTGGATGTAAGAAGCCTGACTCTGACTGGCTACCAATACAGTTTCCGTAAAGACCTGGGTTTCCTTGCTAGGCATACTCGTAAAGAGAATGGTTTTAGCCCCCATATCTTGAGCGTCAAGTAGACTATCAATGATGGATGTAGTTGTTCCTGAAAGGGAAAAGCCAAAGACCAAACATTTTTCATCGATGATACTGGTTGTCCAGGCGAAACCATCTGGATCTGTCAAAGCCTCACAGACAACTCCTAGTCTCATGAAACGTAATTTCATTTCACGGGCAACGAGGCCAGAACTGCCTGTTCCGAAAAAATAGACGCGTTCTGATTGATCAATCATATGAGCGATGCGCTCTAGTTGGTCATCATCAATCAACTCTTGAGACATCTCTCGGATATTTGTATAACTTCTCAAGACTCTTTGAGTCAAGGGGTTCATATCCTGCTGTGGGACTGAAAGGTTGTCAATTTGTTGTAGGTATTTGAATATGAACTCTCGATAACCCGTAAAGCCACATTTTTTGGCAAAACGAGTGAGAGCGGCCTGAGAAATATGAAGTTTTTGAGTGACCTGTTGAGAAGACAAGTCATCATGAATGGTATCTGCCTGCAAAAAATAGCGGGCAATCTCTTGCTCTAAATCGGTCATTTCTTCAAAGTGAAGATCAATAATCGTAGAGATGTCTTGCTTGTTCATGGGACTCCCTTGTAGTTATTTGTTAAAATTTTTATCAATGAAATCTATAAAATAGCGCTTACTTTAATTATACCACAGTTGCTTTGTTTTTTGGATAAAAAGGAAAAGTCTTTTCTTTTTCCATAATTTTCTCTTTAAATTATGGTACAATGAAGAGTAAGATTTTGATTAGAAATGAGACTGCTTTGTATGAGAAAATTTAATAGCCATTCGATACCAACT
The DNA here is from genome assembly GCF_001068775.1 of Streptococcus pseudopneumoniae. Lineage (GTDB taxonomy): Bacteria > Bacillota > Bacilli > Lactobacillales > Streptococcaceae > Streptococcus > Streptococcus pseudopneumoniae_N. The sequence goes on along the minus strand of NZ_JWAJ01000008.1, from coordinate 22,811 downwards.
CGGCTTAATTTGTTGTTTGCAATCGTTATTTTGCTTTTCATGACTATCATTGGTCGCTTGCTCTATATGCAAGTTTTGAACAAGGATTTTTATGAAACTAAGCTAGCATCTGCTAGCCAAACTAGGGTAACAACGGGCTCTGCTCGAGGAGAAATCTATGACGCGGCTGGAAAACCCTTGGTAGAAAATACCGTCAAACAAGTAGTGGCTTTCACACGAAGCAATAAGATGACAGCTACTGATTTAAGGGATATTTCCACTAAACTCTTAACGTATGTAACAGTTGCCTCACCAGATTTGACAGAACGTCAAATGGCTGACTATTATCTAGCGGACCCAGCTGTCTATAAAAAAACGGTAGAGGCTCTTCCTAAGGATAAACGTTTTGATTCTGATGGCAATCAGCTGTCCGAAGCTCAACTTTATAACAATGCTGCTGAGAGTATCACTTCTGATCAACTGAACTATTCAGAGGATGAAAAGAAGGTTATCTACCTTTTTAACCAGCTCAATGCAGTTGGTAATTTTGCGACTGGGAATATTCAAACCGATCCTTTGAGCGATACACAGGTAGCTGTGATTGCTTCTGCGTCTAAGGAATTGCCAGGTATTTCTATCTCTACCTCATGGGATCGAAAGATCTTAGAGACGTCTCTTTCATCTATTGTCGGAACTGTTTCTAGTGAAAAATCCGGTCTTCCAGCAGAAGAAGTAGACACTTATTTGAAAAAAGGCTATTCGCTCAATGACCGAGTCGGGACTTCCTATCTTGAAAAGCAATACGAAGAGGTCTTGCAAGGGAAACGGACCGTCAAGGAAATCCATTTGGATAAGCACGGAGACATGGAGAGCGTAGAAAATATCGAAGAAGGTAGCAAGGGGAAAAACATCAAATTAACCATTGATTTGTCCTTCCAAGATAGCGTAGACAGCCTTTTGAAGAGTTATTTTAATTCTGAACTTACAAATGGTGGTGCTAAATACTCAGAAGGTGTTTATGCAGTAGCCCTTAATCCTAAGACAGGTGCTGTATTGGCAATGTCAGGAATTAAACACAATCTAGAAACAGGAGACTTGACACCAGACTCACTAGGAACAGTGACCAATGTTTTTGTACCAGGGTCTGTCGTTAAGGCGGCAACCATCAGTTCTGGTTGGGAAAATGGAGTCTTGTCAGGCAACCAAACCTTGACAGACCAACCAATCGTCTTCCAAGGTTCTGCCCCTATCAATTCCTGGTATACCCCTTATTACGGTTCCTTTCCGGTTACAGCCGTTGAGGCTCTAGAATATTCATCTAATGCCTACATGGTTCAAACTGCGCTAGGAATGATGGGTCAGACCTATCAACCAAATATGACAGTCAAAACCAACCAACTTGAGTCTGCCATGGGAAAACTACGCGCGACTTTTAGTGAGTATGGTTTGGGTGCTTCTACAGGTATTGACTTGCCCGAGGAATCAACAGGATTTATCCCCCAAAAATTTGACTTGGCTAATTATTTAACTAATGCTTTTGGCCAGTTTGATAACTACACACCGATGCAATTAGCCCAGTACGTTGCAACTATTGCTAACAATGGTGTTCGTCTAGCTCCACATATTGTCGAGGGAATATACGACAACAATGATAAGGGTGGCCTTGGGGAATTAATCCAAGCAATAAATACCAAGGAAATCAACAAGGTCAATATTTCTGAATCAGATATGGCAATCTTGCACCAAGGATTTTACCAAGTATCGCATGGAACTAGTCCCCTAACGACAGGACGGGCGTTTTCAGATGGTGCCACTGTTTCTATCAGTGGTAAAACCGGTACAGCTGAAAGCTATGTAGCTGGTGGTCAAAAAGAAGCTAATAATACCAATGCCGTGGCCTATGCTCCAACAGAAAATCCTCAAATTGCAGTTGCAGTAGTCTTTCCTCATAATACCAATTTAACCAAAAATGTTGGGCCAGCAATTGCTCGCGACATTATCAATCTATACAACCAACACCATCCAATGAATTAGAAAGGAAGCCATGCTTTATCCAACACCTATTGCTAAGTTGATTGACAGTTATTCTAAACTTCCGGGTATTGGGATCAAGACAGCAACCCGTCTAGCCTTTTATACTATTGGAATGCCGGATGATGACGTCAACGAATTTGCTAAAAATCTCCTTTCAGCTAAGCGAGAATTGACCTATTGTTCGATTTGCGGACGTTTAACGGATGATGATCCATGTTCTATCTGTACGGATCCTAGTCGTGACCAGACAACTATCCTAGTATTAGAGGATAGCCGAGATGTAGCGGCTATGGAAAATATCCAAGAATACCATGGACTATACCATGTCTTGCACGGCCTCATTTCACCAATGAATGGCATTAGCCCTGACGATATCAATCTTAAAAGTCTCATGACTCGTCTCATGGATAGCGAGGTTTCAGAGGTCATCGTAGCCACCAATGCAACTGCTGATGGTGAAGCGACCTCCATGTATCTCTCTCGTTTGCTTAAGCCTGCAGGGATTAAGGTTACTCGTCTAGCACGAGGTCTAGCAGTGGGAGCTGATATCGAGTATGCGGACGAAGTAACACTCCTAAGGGCCATTGAAAATCGTACAGAGCTTTAGTCTATGAGGTTAAATCGCTAAATACTTAGCTAGCAGGTATAAAATATTTAAGAACATAGAGACTGGACCATTTTTCTTCCAATCTCTTTTCTTGTTTTGTGCTATTCAAGTTTAAAAAAATAGACAAATGTGATATACTAAAAGGCGAGTATTCTAGTAGAAATAGGACAATCATATGAAACAAACAATTATTCTATTATATGGTGGACGCAGTGCAGAACGTGAAGTGTCTGTCTTGTCAGCTGAGAGTGTCATGCGTGCGGTTAACTATGATCGCTTCATGGTAAAAACTTTCTTCATTAGCCAGTCTGGAGACTTTATCAAAACACAAGAATTTACCCAAACTCCAAGTCAGGATGATCGTCTCATGACTAACGATAGCATTGACTGGAACAAGAAAATTACTCCAAGTGCTATCTACGAAGAAGGAGCAGTAGTCTTTCCAGTTCTTCATGGACCTATGGGAGAAGATGGTTCCGTTCAAGGTTTCTTAGAAGTCTTGAAAATGCCTTATGTTGGTTGCAACATCTTGTCTTCAAGTCTTGCTATGGATAAGATTACTACCAAGCGTGTCTTGGAGTCTGCTGGGATTGCCCAAGTTCCTTACGTAGCTATCGTTGAAGGGGATAATTTGGCTTCTAAGATTGCAGAAGTAGAAGAAAAATTAACTTATCCAGTCTTTACCAAACCATCCAATATGGGCTCTAGTGTTGGGATTTCTAAGTCTGAAAATAAAGAGGAACTCCATCAAGCTCTAGAGCTTGCCTTCAAGTACGATAGTCGTGTCTTGGTAGAACAAGGGGTAAATGCCCGTGAAATCGAGGTTGGACTTTTAGGAAACTATGATGTCAAGAGCACGCTTCCTGGTGAAGTTGTCAAAGACGTAGCCTTCTATGACTATGATGCCAAATATATCGATAACAAAATTACTATGGATATCCCAGCTAAGATTAGCAATGATGTGATATCGATTATGCGCAAGAATGCCGAAACTGCCTTCCGTGCTATCGGTGGACTTGGTTTGTCGCGTTGCGACTTCTTCTATACAGATAAGGGAGAAGTTTTCCTAAATGAGTTAAATACCATGCCAGGCTTCACTCAATGGTCTATGTATCCCTTGCTTTGGGACAATATGGGAATTTCTTATCCAGAACTAATCGAGCGTTTGGTTGATCTTGCTAAGGAAAGTTTTGACAAGCGTGAAGCGCACCTATTGTAAAGACAGGCATAAGGGCGGGAAGAGACTTCTTGCCCCTTTTTAAAGGAGTAAATATGAAACTTACGATTCACGAAGTTGCGCGTCTTGTTGGTGCTAAAAATGACGTATCAGTCTATCCAGATAGTCCACTAGTCAAGGCAGAGTTTGATAGTCGTTTTATTGGAGCCGGTGATCTATTTGTGCCACTAAAGGGGGCGCGTGATGGACATGACTTTGTCGAGACAGCTTTTGAAAACGGCGCTGCTGTAACTCTATCAGAGAAGGAAGTCGAAGGGCATCCCTACATCTTAGTAGAGGATGTTTTAGCAGCCTTTCAAGCACTTGCGGCTTATTATCTTCAAAAGACAGGTGTAGATGTCCTTGCTGTTACAGGTTCAAATGGAAAGACCACTACCAAGGATATGTTAGCCCATTTACTTTCTACAAGCTACAAAACCTACAAAACACAAGGGAACTACAATAACGAGATTGGACTACCTTATACAGTTCTCCATATGCCAGATGATACTGAAAAGTTAGTCTTGGAAATGGGGCAGGATCATTTAGGAGATATCCATCTTTTATCTGAACTGGCTCATCCAAAGACAGCTATTGTGACCTTAGTTGGGGAAGCTCATTTGGCCTTCTTTAAGGACCGTTCAGAGATTGCCAAAGGGAAATTGCAAATCGCTGATGGTATGGAGAAAGGGGGCTTGCTTTTAGCGTCAGCTGATCCTATTGTAGATGATTATCTACCTACTGAGCAAAAAGTGGTTCGCTTTGGTCCAGGTGCAGAACTCGAAATTACAGACTTGATCGAGCGTAAGGATAGCTTAACCTTCAAGACTAATTTCTTGGAGCAAGCTATTGATTTGCCAGTAACTGGTAAGTACAATGCGACCAATGCTATGATAGCTTCTTACGTTGCCCTGCAAGAAGGAGTGACGGAGGAGCAGATTGGTCAAGCCTTCCAAAATCTAGAGTTGACCCGTAATCGGACCGAGTGGAAAAAAGCTGCCAATGGAGCAGATATCTTATCAGATGTCTACAATGCCAATCCAACAGCTATGAAGTTGATTTTAGAAACTTTTTCAGCTATCCCCGCTAATGAAGGTGGCAAGAAACTCGCAGTTCTGGCGGATATGAAAGAACTTGGAGACCAGTCTGTTCAACTCCACAATCAGATGATTTTGAGCATTACACCCGATGTCCTTGATACCGTTATTTTCTATGGCGAAGACATCGCTGACTTGGCTCAATTAGCCAGTCAATGTTTCCCAATCGGCCATGTTTATTACTTCAAGAAAACTGCTGAAGAAGATCAGTTTGAAGCTATGGTCAAGCAGGTCAAGGAAAATCTTGGAGCACATGACCAAATCTTGCTTAAAGGTTCTAACTCTATGAATCTAGCCAATTTAGTAGAAAGTTTGCAAGAAGAAGACTAATGTTCTTCGATAAGAAAAATTTTTCAAGAGTAAATTTGTCTTGAAGGCTTAGCTTCTTTGGAACACAAAAATATAAGAAATAAATGTAAGCTAGGCTCTATAGAGTTAAGTAAGAGCTTGGCTTATATGAAAATGAGGAAAGTTACATGAATTTTTGGGATGCTTTATTTAGTACGCAGCCGACGGAGCCACCCCAATTTGACCTTCTTTGGTATGGAAGTCTATTTACTTTATTAGCATTGACTGTATTTCTTGCCTACCGTTATGGTGAGAAAAAAGTCTGTCAACGATTTTTCAAGATTTTACAGGCGGTACAGCTAATCCTGCTCTACGGATGGTATTTGGTTAATCAGATGCCTTTAACAGAAAGTCTTCCTTTTTATCATTGCCGTTTGGCTATGTTTGTAGTACTTTTGACTCCGGGTGTCTCTAGAGTCAAGCAGTATTTTGCTGTATTGGGAACCTTTGGAACTTTGGCAGCTTTTATTTATCCAGTGCCAGATCCCTATCCCTTCCCCCACATTGCCATTTTGTCCTTTATTTTCGGACACTTAGCCCTTCTTGGAAATTCCTTGATTTATCTCCTGAAGGACTACGATGCTAGTTTACTGGATTTCAAACGAATCCTAATTATCACGTCTTCGCTCAATGCCTTGATTTTCGTAGTTAATTTAGTAACAGGTGGAGATTATGGATTTTTGACAAGACCCCCATTGGTTGGAGACCACGGTCGTCTGATCAATTATCTAGTGGTAACGCTATTCTTGACTTGCGCTATTTACTTAGTCTCTAAAATTTTTCAGACAGTCCTTCAGGAGCAGGCAGAAAAAAGGTTGAGAATCTGGCAGAAATAAAAAAATATTTTTCCAATCTCTTGACTTTTATCTGAGAATTTTGATACAATAGTAGACGGTATTGTTTACCCCATTTGTAAGGCCCCGGAACCTTTCAAATACCCCGCGGACCGGAACATCCGCCCTGTAAACAAAAACGATATTCATATAGGAGAAATCATGAACAAAACTACATTCATGGCTAAACCAGGCCAAGTAGAACGCAAATGGTACGTTGTTGACGCAACTGATGTACCTCTTGGACGCCTTTCAGCAGTTGTTGCTAGCGTACTTCGCGGAAAAAACAAACCAACATTCACACCACACACTGATACAGGTGACTTCGTAATCGTTATCAATGCTGAAAAAGTTAAATTGACTGGTAAAAAAGCATCTGATAAGATCTACTACACTCACTCAAACCACCCAGGTGGATTGAAATCAATCTCTGCTGGTGAACTTCGTTCTAAAAATGCAGTACGTTTGATCGAGAAATCAGTTAAAGGTATGCTTCCACACAATACTCTTGGCCGCGCTCAAGGTATGAAATTGAAAGTATTCGTTGGAGCTGAGCACACTCACGCTGCACAACAACCAGAAGTTCTTGATATTTCAGGACTTATCTAAGGAAAGGAACAATAAAGTATGTCACAAGCACAATATGCAGGTACTGGACGTCGTAAAAACGCTGTTGCACGCGTTCGCCTTGTTCCAGGAACTGGTAAAATCACTGTTAACAAAAAAGATGTTGAAGAGTACATCCCACACGCTGACCTTCGTCTTGTCATCAACCAACCATTCGCAGTTACTTCAACTGTAGGTTCATACGACGTTTTCGTTAACGTTGTAGGTGGTGGATACGCTGGTCAATCAGGAGCTATCCGTCACGGTATCGCTCGTGCCCTTCTTCAAGTAGACCCAGACTTCCGCGATTCATTGAAACGCGCAGGACTTCTTACACGTGACTCACGTAAAGTTGAGCGTAAGAAACCAGGTCTTAAGAAAGCTCGTAAAGCATCACAATTCTCAAAACGTTAATCAATACGATTATATCAACGTTTCAAAGCACTCAAAAGTTTACCTTATGGGTGCTTTTTTCGTGTTTTTTTAAAAAGTTTACCTCAAAGTTCACCTTATTTTTACCTTATTGTTTTAGAGACTTTAAAGCAAATTCCCCAACTGCCATAGGAACTACATTAGAGGTGTTGACATAAATTTGAGTTGTGCCTGTATCGCTATGCGTTAGTGCTTCAGAAATGGCTTCTAAGCTCATTCCTGCTTGTTTAGCAAGTGTTGCTCCTGTATGTCGTAGTTTATGAGGTGTAGCGTGTGTCAGCTCTTTATGTCGCTTTCTAATACTTTTCATTTTGTTGTTTAGATAGTCAGCATGTAAAGGCTTATTTATGTTTCCTTTTGTGTCGATATATGTAAAAACAAATTGTTCTGGATTACTGATGATGCCAAACTTTGCCAGTTCATATTTTTGTTGTTCTTTCCAAGAGGTAAGGAGCTGAAGTAAGTCATTAGAAATAGAGAAAATAGTTTTCTTATTTCCCTTAGTAGATTTTACTTGTCCATATCTATCTAAAGCTTGAATTAGCTGAATCTGTGATTTTGAAAAGTCGATATGTTTCCATTGAAGAGCATAGGTTTCAGATTTTCTATCACCTAAGAAAAAAGTGAGATAAAATAAAACATAATCTTTCAGAGTTATTTTATCATTATCTAAATCTTCTTGAAATGCTGAGAACCATTCTTGGAGTTGTTCATGAGTTAGATATAAATCTTCCTCTCTCTTTGACTCTGCAAGTTGAATCTTTTTAGTAGCTTTTATTCTTCTTAATATTTTTGCAACTTTATTAGCTTCTATATACTCAAGTTCTTCTGCCCAGTCAAAAATGGAAATTACATAACTACGTAAAGATTTGAAGTTCGCATATTCATTAGCCTTAGATGTCATTAGATTTAGGATAACTTGCTTATTTTGGTTTAAAAACTGTATCGTATAGTTTCCAAGAAGTGGTAGGATATGTTTTTCAAAACAGGTTTTGGTATTTGCAACTGTTGACCTGCTTGGTGGCTTAGAAGTAGATGTAGTTTGTCCTGCTTTATAAGAGTCCCACCAGATATTGTTATAGAAGTCTGAGAAAAGAATATCTCCTTTTGCTAGTCCTGTAAACTCATTATCTTCTATTTGATTTAACTTAGTAAGCAAGTCTATCTCAGCTTGCCTTGCCTCCTTTCTTGTTTTGAATCTCTTATCGTAATAGTTGCTATTGACAATACCAAGTGGCATTCGTGCTTCAATTGGGATATAGACTTTTAAGCGATAGGTTCCGTTTTTTGTCTTACTGATAGTCATGATATTCTCCTTGTATATCGAACCAGAAAATATCATGACTATTATAAAACAAAAATATAGATATTTCTAGTTTTGTGAGTAAAGCCATGAATTAATGGCTTCTTTATTAAATCGTATAGTCTTACCTATTTTTATTGCAGGCAGTCCTCGTTTAATCCAACTGTCGAGAGTATTGTTTGAGATACCCAAGTAGTGGCAAGCCTGTTGTTTGTTTAAAAACGGACTTTCAAGGTTACTATTGTTCAATCTATTTTCAATTTCTTTCTTGATAAGTTCAGCAAGTAGGAGCTGAATTTGTTGAACTTGTTCATCTGGTAGAATTACTTGCATCTGTTCCTCCAATGTATGGTATAATAGAGGTATCAAGAGATACCCTATTTACTCTTCTTGATTATCTGCAACCTCGTCCTCGCTCGCCAAAGTTTCGGATGGGGTTTTTGATTTGCCTAATTCTAAGATATCCCACTGATTATTAATCGCTATTTTAGAAAGCAATGTTGATAATAAATCCTGTCTACTATTAAGTAACGAATCATTTGCAAAGTCATAAGATAAGGAAACTTCCTGCTCATTTTCTAAGATAGTTTTTACAGGTTCTTCCATTCGTTGAGGATATGATACATAAAACTTAGGATTTTTATCATTTCCTCTTATTGTAGCCAGACACTCAATTCTTCTAACATACTGTGATAGGTCTTCTCTATCGTTCCCTTTTGTGTTGTAAAAGAAATCTAGTGGGTATTTCGAACTGGTGATAATGATAACTTTTGCTGCTCCCATCTTATTTTGGTAGCGTGCAGAAATTGGGCTTATATTGAAGGGATCTAATAGTTTTAGCCAATCTGAAGCGGTTAAACTATCTCCTCGAACGTCGTCAAGAAAAAGAATCTCTTCTCCGTTCACCTCGTCAAAGATGTTTGTGGCAGCAGTCACTACTGATTGCCAGTTTTGACCATTTTGTTTTGCCAACTGAATGATAGCTTTGGATAAGTCCTTTGCAAAGGTTGACTTTCCAAGACCAGTACTCCCATGAATGAAGAGAATAGTTTTTTTAAATTCTCCGTTATCTAACTCATATTTAGTACGAGTTCCTTTGATTTCCCCAACGGTACGAATGGTATCGTTTATCCTAGCTTTGTGGACTGCATACAGTGTGCGATATTTCTGTTCAAGAAGTATTTCATTTTTGGTGATATACTCGTTTAGAATGTTATCGATAAGCAAGTCAATATCTTCGTAGGTTTGGTTTACTTCTTTTTTGGCTTTTCCTTTAAGCCAGCTCTCTTTCCTTTGATGATATACTTCTAAGTAGTCTTTACCTGCTAGAGTAACTACTTCATCAGGGCTATATTGATATTTATCTTTATCTTTTGCATGAATTAAGTAAGCCAACAAGTTATCGTAGCCATATCTTCCAGACTTTGATTTTTCGAGATGCTGTTCTTCTAATCCGATTTTTTCTGCTAAAGTAGATAGTGTTGCACCTTTCTTAAACTTGAGCAAAGCATGTATATGTGGTTCGGCAAGTTTAGTAGTTGTTTCTTGAAGTTTTTTGTCGAATTTTACAGATGTGTCTTTATCATGATTAATTGCATATGCTTCAGTAACTGTTGTCACTTCACTAACTCTTCTGACAATTTCCTCAAGAATTTTTTCAATATCCGCTGATTCAAGTAGTTCTTTATTCCAGTCATTATCCCAGAAGCCATTTGAGAATTGTTGCGTTAATAGCACTGATGTTAAAAGGGCTTCCTTTTTTGTATTTTTCATAATAATTAAACCTCAATTCTAATTATTTTTTTAATTATTTCAGTGTTAGACTATCGACAAGCCCAGTCTAACACGTGCGTAGAATAATTAAAAATTAAATTGTAGTAACTCTTGGGGCGTTGCCCCAAACCCCAGCCTCTCCTGCCCGATGATAAATCATCGATCCGAGAACGCTTGCCAGCTAACAAGGGACGGGTAGTATTTTTCTTCGCTTCACTCCTTGCCTTCGGCATCGTTACGCTTGAAAAATCTCCACCCTCTAGCCCTTGCAAGCAGTCATTTTTCTGCTGGCAATGTCGTGCCGACACTAAACCGATGATGAAACTTCAAAATAAGCTTACTGTCGCGCTAAACAAGTGTAGCAGAAAAAGCGCTAGCTATATCTTGAAAATAGCTCTTGCATCCGTTGATTTAGCCGACCCTCGTCTCTTACTTGAATAGTGCGAAACATTTTAACAGATTCTCCCTCAAGTTGGAAATAGCCATATCCTCTAGGTTTTACGACAACTTCGGTTTTTTCCATATCTGGGAATAGAAGCTGCCTGTTATTCGTAGACATGAGAAAACTAGTAGATAATGAAATTATACAGTTGAAGTTATACCGCCCTGGTAAATCAGACATCAAGAAACGTTGACTGGACAAAATAATTCGTAAACCTAGGCTCCTACCCATGCTATTCATCATTAACATTTTTGATAAAACATCTTTATGTTTTTTCTTGTCGGTTTGCTCAAGATAAGCGAGAAAAGCTTGCCACTCATCAAAAATTAGGTAAAGATTATGCGAGTTTTGTTCTTGCTTATCAAGTCTAGCTTCAAAACGTTGGTAGACTGTTTCGAACAATTCTAGACAGTTAAAACCTCTTGTGACATGATCACTAGTCATTGAAAACATTTCTTCATCTGCTTTAAAATCCAAAAAGTAAGCTTCAGCATCTGTATCATGAAATGAAATGAGTCCTAAAAGTCTTCTCAAAAAAGTGGATTTTCCCGAACCAGACGGGCCTGCAATAATCCATGCGAAAAATCGGTTAATGTCAATAGATGCAGAGGTTGGTTGACCTCTGCTATTGACCTCGAAAACATTTTTTATCATGCTAGAAGTCCTCTTCTCTCTGAGGTTTTTGCATTAGCATCATGTCATGAGTTGACACTAAACGAACTTTGATTGCAAGGAAGGGTTCACGCTTCACACGCTTCACAATGCTATCTGTAGAATCGTTTGACATAGTTTTTACAACTTGTCTTACTTTTGTTTCAAACTCTGCAAGAAGTTCATCAGAGATTTCTTTGTTGATGTGAACAAAGTAAGTATCTGGTTTATCTTCTTCTATCCCTTGCGTGAAATTTAGTGTGGAAATTGGTAGTTCTGTCACACCTTCTTCTGTCAACCAGTGATATAACTTCTCGTACAAAAGATTGTCAGAGGTTTGATTTCTCTGTTTGTATCGTTGCCAAGGTAGAGAGAAAATTTCTCCGTTTGTGAAAATCCACATCAGCATTAAAAATCCAAAGACAAATGGAACTATCCATAGTAGAAACTTAATAAGTAGCGCTAGCGAAACAAAGCTGATTAAAGCTATAAAAAGCTGATAGTACCACTCTAATTTCATGAATTTTGTTACAAGTTTCTTCATGTTGCCACCTCTCTTCTATTTGAGCGAAATGTCGGCAAGCTCAGCGACAAGAGCTAGTCCGACTGGTTGCTTGAGTTTATCAAGTACAAATGATAAGTCATACTTGCTAATTACGATGTCAGCGTTAATCAAACCATCTAAATTCTCGTTCTGATAGTTTTTCAACTTGACTTTGAAAGTTGGACAGTAAGATTCTTGATTAATGCTAGCGAACTGTTCATAGAGTTTGACATCTACGCATGTTAGAGATGCCCAAGGGCGTTGGTTTTCCTGACCTTCGTTGATGATGCCATTGTTTTTGTCAACAACTTTAACAGCTGATGGGACATCAACAGAAGTTGATAAAGCATCCAAAAATGCTCTTGCACTTTCGTGGTTGCCAGGTGTTAATTTTTTTTCTTTTGACATGTTAATTCCTCCTGTCAAAAAAGCATGGTCAGCTTATCGCGAATGCTGACGAGTAAAAGAGCTCTTGTGTTAACAAAAATATGATAACACGAAGACATTAATTTGCCTATGCAGATAGGGTTCAAAAATAAATTGATAAAAAAAAGCAAATGTGGTAAAATAATTGCAAAAGTGGGAATCAATTCATAAGTTTCGGGGGAGGAATATATGTCAAAATCTGATACTTGGTTTAACTTTTATGAACCGTACATTAAGATTAATGATTTATTAGATATAGAAAATTCTTTAGCAAGATACATAGAAAATAACTACCAACATATCATTGTGGAACAATTCGAACAATACAAGGATGATGGCATCTATAAGAGGGCTGGTGATTTTGTACAAGAAGAACTGGGGCTTAGATTGAAGAATCCTGACGCTTTCTATAATGAAATTAAAAGAGGAGTAGAAAAAGACATTACGAACCTTATTCCGATTTTAAAAGAATTTCCATTAGTGAAGCAATATCTTTTAGAAACAGAAACACAATTTTATAGAAAGGTTAGTAATATTAAGTTGTCTTTGGAATTGGGGTATGAACTGTTATATCATCCAGAATGTGTTACTTTTCTTTTATCATTTTTGCCAAAAATATTTCCTTGTCCAGAGGAGCTTATATATTTTAGAAAATTAAATTATATTTCAAATAAAATAAAAGATAATTTAATTAATTTCAATGAGATTGGTGATGAAATATCTTGCATATCTCTATCGGAATATGAGGCATTTTTAAATATTTCTGATTTTAAAACTGAAGAAAGTGTTACTGATTTGTATATCAAGAAAAATTATAGCAAGATTATGAGGGATCAATACAAGAAGCTAAAACTAGATGGAGTATGCTGCAAACAGGAAGTTTTTGTAGAAGAGTTCATCAATAAAGAAATAGATGAAAAAAGATCTTTATTTCATAGATTATCAAATGGTTCTAAAAAGATGGATGATAATTTACTACAAAGGTTCAGAGAATTTCCCATCCTGCAACCAGAGAGTGAGTCTTTACATTCAAATAACATAAAAAAATTAAATTACATAAGATTTGCTTTATATTTAGGAGCTATTTTTTTGGAAGAGCCAATATTGATACTTTCTGTTACTAATGCTGTGAAAAAAACAAATTCATTAGAATTATCTGGTATTGACTATTTGCGTACTTTTTCAATTAAATTAGAAGAAGAAGCTGACGAACTGGAAGAGGAATATGAGTGGGAAGAAAATCAGATTAGGTTAGATAAATATTATTCCGAAGACTTAAAGATATAATGAAAAACCCAACCAAAATTTATTTTGGCTGGGTTTATTTGATATTCTTTACAATCTCATTAAATGAGGATATAATTTTTCCTTGCTTATCTTTGGGTAATTTTGTTAAGTTTTCAAAAAGTACTTCTGCAGAATCTTCTCGCTCTGATTCATATGATTGTAGATCAAAGAACTCCTCGACCGTTAGATTTAGGGCTTTGATTACGGATTCAAGAGTTTTTATCTTGAAATCGTACTTCATATTTTCTATGTTTTGGATAGCTTTAACACCTAGACCAGCTATTTCAGATAATTTTTCCTGACTTAATCCCTGCTCTTTTCTGCATTCACGTATGCGAAATGCGATATGCTTTTGTAATTTATTATATTCCATACTATATACCATTGTACTATCTGTTTTCTTTAAAAATAAGTATAATAAACTATCCAAAAACGATAAAAGTATGGTAAAATAGTACTATAGTTTAATAAAATGCATAGGGCATTGTACAAAAGGAGTTTATAAATGTCAAAAGCTACGGAAAATAGTCAAAGTACTACTAAAAAATTGTATACAGGTGCGGTTATTTCTGCCATTGCAGCAACTGGTCTTGTCGGAACAATCGGAACTGCTCACGCAGATACGGTAGAGCTTCCATTGCCTACAACTGCTCAAACCGAACCAGCCTTGATAGAGAAAGAAGCGCCTAAGAAAACTGAAGTGAAAGTTCCTACTAAGGAAGACGTTGCTGAACTTGGTGCTACTGCTAAACAAACCCAAGAAGATGCAGATAAAGCAAAAGAAGTCTTGGATCAAGCCAATGAAACTTCTGATACAGCAGAAAAGAAAGTCGCAGACTTGAAACAAGCTAAAGACGATGCTCAAAAGATTGCTGACAAAGCAACACCAGAAGCGATTCAAAACGCAGAGAAGAAAGTGGAAACTGCTAAAGCAAACGTTCCTACCAAAGAACAAGCGGTATCTTCTGCGCAAACTGAACAAGATGATGCAGACCGTAAGGTTGCTATTCAAGGCAAAACTGTTGGAACTAAACAAGCAGACGTGACTCAAGCAGAAAATGGAGTAGCTGATGCTAAAACTACCGTTAAAAATGCAGAGGACGCTTTGAATGGTGTTGGTCTTGCTGACGCTAAAGAGAAACAAGACGCAGCGATTAAAGAAGAAGCTACAAGCAAACAAGCACAAGAAGATGCACAAGCAGCTCTTGATGAAGCTAAGAAGTTGGATGGTGAGCTTGCCGACCAACTCAAAAAAGCAGAAACCACTGTTAAGTCTGCTACAAAAGATGTAGAAGCTAAAGAAGCAGAAGCTAAAGAAGCGAAAGCTAACCGTGATAATGCTCTTGCTACTTACAACCAAGCGGTATCTACTCTTGATGCTCTTCAAGATAGCTCTAAGAAACAAACCATCACTCTTTCACCAGCTTTCATTCAAGCAGTGAAAGAAAATATGGCTTATAACGACCAAGATACAAGTTCTTGGAGTTCAGAAGACCGTGATAAACGTACTATGGAACTTTACAATAAGATTGTGAATGCTCAAGTAGAACACAAGAAACTGAATAAATACGTTCTAACCAAAGCTGATCAAACTGATAAAACTCGTTATGACATTAACAATCTCCCACAAGAGATTAAAGATGAGTTGAACTACTATGTAGTAGACCTTATCAACCAAATGCGCCGTCAACTTGGTTTGTCTGATGTAGTTCTTTCAAAAACTTCTCTTGAATTTGCCGATAAGGTTGCAAAAGAGTATTTGAAAGCAAACTTCTCTAAAGCAATGAAAGATGACTACCGTGCTAAAGGTGGTGTCGGACACTATGCTATCGGTATCAACAAGGTTGCCAAAGAATATGGTCTGCCTACAACAGATGCAGAGGAAGAAAGCAAGGGTGAACAGTATTATGAAAATACTGTAACCACTTATAGTTTCCACAACTTCGATGATGCTGATGGGGTTTACCGTAAAACTCTTGGTGAAATGAAAGCTAAGTTGTACGATGACCTTGTAATGTTGGTGTCTACTAAGGGTGATTACGCTCACACAGAGGGTATCCTTCAATTCGACCATGCTCATGAAACTATCTACTTCGGTGGTGTAGCTCAAAGTAAAACAGACGACTTCTATACTACCCACTTCTTGACTGCTATTCGTAGTGACTATGTAGACGGTTCTAAATGGGATAAAACACCTATTGCAAACCCACTTAGCGATGAAGTGATTGAGCGTAAATTGAGCGAAGCTCGTCAAGCACTTGCTGATGCTATGATTGTTCGTGATAACACACAAACTACGTTTGAAGCAAAAACAAAAGCAGAATCAGATGCTAAACTTGCTCTTACAAACGCAGAAGCTAACTTGACTGCCTTGAAGAAAGGTGAAAGCCCACTTGCTAACGCTCAAAAAGCCTTTGATGAAGCAAAAGACCGTCATGATAAGGCAGTAGTTACTCTTTCTAATGCTAACGCTCTTGTCAATAATTTGACTGTTTCAAAAGCTACAAAAGAAGAAGCTCTTAAAGATGCACAAGCGAAACTTAAAGACGCTGAGAAAGTTCTTAAAACTGCACAAGAAGCGCTTAAAGCAGAAGAAGATAAGATGAAAGAGCTTGAAGCGATTGCTACAAGCAAAGCCCAAGCGGTATCTACTACTAAGAAAGAACTTCAAGGTGCTCAAGACGAAGTTAAACAATCCGAAAAAGAACTTGCAGACCTTAAAGGTGCTCATACTCGTTTGAAAGAAGTGAAAGCAGAGCTTGAAAAAGCTGAAGCAGAGCTTAAAGATGCCTACAAAGCACAAAACGAAGCTAAAGTAGACTATGAAACTAAGAGCATTGCAGCAGGTCAAGCCCAAACTGCTTACGAAACTGCCAAAGCGAAGTTTGAAGAATCCGAAGCAAAACGCTTGGCTGAACTTGCAGATGCCAAACGTAAAGAGCTTGAAAAAGCTGGCTACCAACCAGTTCCAGTAGTAGACGATAAAGGGAATGTGGTTGATTATACAGCAGAAAAAGTAACCGTAGGAACTAAAGACGATAAAACTTATCAAGCGCCTGCACAAGCTACCAATGCAAAATCAGAATCTAAGAAACAACTTCCAAATACAGGATCGAAGGAGTCAGGACTTTTAGCAATGCTTGGAGCAAGTGTTGGACTACTTGCTTTTGCTGGAAAACGAAAATTTAGATAGCAAGAAAGAGGGGGTGTCCCCTCTTTTTAATAAATGAAAGGATCTACGATATGAGAACTCCTAAAAAATACTCAGATTTACTTAAACGAAAAGAACTCACTAATGCTATTATTGCAGAATGTATATACTCTGTAAATAAGCGAGCTAAAAACTATCGCGACAAGATAAAAGAATATAAAAACGCAAGATATTATTTACATCAACAAAATAACATTGAAGATGCTGAAGAAAATATGGAAAAATACTATGATATGAAAGAAAAACTATTGAGTAAATATAAACCAACAATGATTCATAAACAATATATAGGAGAGAAAAAACAACGAGTCTATAGTTATGAAAAAAATTATGAAAAGCTATATAACGAAAAAAGAAATGCCATAGTTTGGGAAAATAGTTACTATGACTATGACACTAACAAGGAAATTGAATTTTTTGATTATAGTTTAGGTAAGAAAGAATATCTTTATTTTTTGTACTATGAAATAGGTGAATATAGTTTTCATTCTCCAATTGATGAAAAAAGAGTAAAAAATTCTCAATTAGAAATCAAAGAGATAGATGAAGACTTTCAAACTCGTGGAGCAGATATTGTGGATTTACTTTCAAAACAATTTGTACAAAAAGTAATAGATTTGTTGGAAAGTGGAGAGTATACATTGTTGGAATAGGAAAAAGTTGTTCATCAAACATGTATAGTGATAAATTAAAAGAGAGCGCTATGCTCTCTTTTCTATGATGTTGTTCTGATATGTAAAAATTTTATATAAGGGAAACTTTTGATATTCTGGTTCGATTTTTGCTTATTTTTGATGAAAGTTTACCTTATTTTAATGAAACTGATTGAAATTAGTTAAAATTTTATTTTTTGAAAACTTATGAAAACGGTAATTTTAAAGTACTTTGAAATTAGATGAAATAAGTGGTGCCCCAACCAGGTCTTAAGAAAGCTCGTAAAGCTAGCCAGTTCTCTAAACGTTAATTCGTTGCTGGACAGCAGAATACAAACGAAAACACTTTGCATATTGCAAGGTGTTTTTTTCTATGAGAACTGGCGGTGCGCAATTAGGATAGCTCTAGCGACTTTAGTCGCATAGAGATATGCTATGCACAGTTGCCCCAAGAAAACAAGCGAAGCGATGTTTGATTGGATGGCAACCACTGCACTCAAAACGTTCTTCGAAAGAATTACTATACTTACAAAGAGCACCTTTTGGGGTGTTCTTTTTTATTGATATCTTGTAGATTTATAATTAGAAATCTCCTTGAAAGGTATCGGGTAAATGAAAAGACTCGGCGATCATATCCTATTTCTTCGTACTTTAACCTAATACCTATAATGTAAAAAACTCTAGCTATCAAGTAGTTGATAGTTAGAGTTTTTTTCTATTCATATGATTTAATTAGATGAAATAGGGCCTCTACTTCTGATGACGGTGTGGCTGATTTAAGATAAGTGTAGTAAACTGTAAAAGTTATCTGATCCTTCGGTATAAGAGGGATCTTGATTAAATTATCATCTTCATCAGAAAGTGCGATATCAGCCAGTAAACTAAGGCCAATCCCTTTCTTTAAAAGTTCTTTAAGAATGACAATGTCATCAGTCTTAAAGAATATTTCTGCCTTGTTTTGATATTTTTGATTAAGCATTTCAAAAGCTTTCAGGTGAACAAAGTGTTCGTCTAAAAGTATAAAGGATTGATCTACTAATTCTTCAAAAGCGAGAGAAGGAGCAGTAGCAAGAGGATGGTTCTTAGATAAAACGACATACAGTTCTTTATGAAATAGCTCGTGTGTCTCTATTGAAGGATAATTGAGAGGTTCAATCAAACCGAGTAGGCTTGCATCAAGGTCTCCTTTGATGAGAAAGTTTAATAACTCCACGGAGCCACCGCGGATAGGGCGTACCTTTTTTAAAAAATCGAATTTATCTTTTTCGTTTAAGGCAGCAAAGAGATACTGAATGATAATAGGAGGGAATCCTACAGTAGAGTATTGTGCCAAGGAGCGATTAATTTCTTTGCGAGTAGAAATGACCTCAGGTAAAATCAGTTCTGTATGCTTTAGAAGGATTTGTCCTTGAGGAGTTAGCTTGAAGGAACGATGCGAGGGGTCATGGTGAATCAATTTGCAGTTAAAGGATTCCTCTAAGCGCTTGATAGCATAAGAAATAGATGGTTGGCTGACTTTATGTTGTTTTGCTACTTCCGTATAGGATTGAAGCTGGCAGAGGTCATAAAAATATTGTAGATCTTTTAAATTCATATGGGTTCACTTTCATTAGTTGGAGAAGGAAAATAAGTGGGGAAATCAGCAGATAAATAATTTTTATCCGTAGCCTACAATTTGACTATACGGGTATTCACTAGTTAAAATGTAAGTGAGTCAGGGATCTCAAAGATTATCTAAGATACTTTCAAAAATGACCAACATCTTTTCTCGTCTATCAATAGGGAGCTGTTTAATCTTCATGTTGATTCTTTTGAGTGAAAGATTGTCAGTCTTATCAGAGGTTGATTCAAGGCTATCAAAATTGAAAAATTCCTCTGGGGTCATCTCTAGGGCGACAATCACTTTTTCAAGACTGTGAATGGTCAGATTCACATTTTGGTTTTCAAGTTGATTGATATATTTTAGCCCAAGTCCTGCATGTTCCGAAAGTTCTTCCTGGCTCATTTTTTTCTGTGTTCGAAAATATTTCACTTTTTGGGAAATATATTGTTGTAAATAGTTTTTAGTTGTCATATAAATAGAATACAAGTTTTGCATGACAAAAAACACCTTAAAAAATACAAAGTATTATATAGCAAACTTATATGATATTTATTTTAATTAGGATTGCTAATTTGTATGATTAGTTTCTTTTGATCGAAAATTTTAGTAAAGAGTGATTATCGAGAGTTTGATGAGTCCAGAACTTTATAAAATATAACAACTTAAAGTGTCATCAATAATAGTGTTTTAAGTATAAAAGAGCTTTTTAGAAATTGTTCTCGTAGATTCATTATAACATATACGTATCCGATTGTATTTTATAAGCAACAAAGTTTCATAAACAATTCGTTTTATTTGGTATAATATAAGTAAAAAGGAGGTTGCATTATGACTGCACATGATATTTTAAATAATCCTTTCCTTAATAAGGGAACTGCTTTTACCTTAGAGGAGAGAAAGGAACTAGGCCTTATTGGTTTACTACCACCTTATGTTCAAACGATTGAAGAACAAGCGTCGCAAACTTATGCACAAATGCAAACAAAAGCCAATGATTTGGAAAAACGTCTTTTCCTAATGGAAATTTTTAATACCAACAGGACTCTTTTCTATTACCTATTTTCTCAACATTTGGAAGAATTCAATCCAATTGTATATGACCCAACCATCGCAGATACGATTGAAGGCTATAGTGATCTCTTTGTAGATCCCCAATATGCGGGATATCTTGATATCAATCATCCTGAAAATATTGAAGCCACTTTGAAAAATGCTGCTGGGGATCGCGAGATTCGTCTCATTGTTGTAACAGATGCAGAAGGAATCCTTGGAATTGGTGACTGGGGAACAAATGGTGTTGATATTTCTGTTGGGAAATTGATGGTCTATACGGGTGCTGCTGGAATCGATCCTTCGATGGTCCTTCCTTTAGTCATCGATGCAGGGACTAACCGTGAAGAACTTCGTAACAATCCTAATTACTTAGGAAATCGTCACGAACGGGTCCGCGGAGATCGTTACTACGACTTCATTGACCAATTTGTTCAAACAGCAGAACGTCTCTTTCCTAAACTTTACCTTCACTGGGAAGATTTTGGTCGCTTGAATGCTGCCAATATTCTTGAAAAATACCGGAAACAAATTCCGACCTTTAATGATGATATTCAAGGTACAGGAATCGTTACCTTGGGTGGTATCTTTGGTTCGCTGGATATTAGTGGTGAAAAATTAACAGATCAAGTTTATCTCTGCTATGGTGGTGGTACTGCGGGTGCAGGAATTGCCTCTCGTGTTCTGCGTGAAATGGTGAGTGAAGGTCTCTCTGAAGAAGAAGCCTATAAACGTTTCTTTATGGTTGATAAACAAGGTCTTCTCTTTGATGACATGGATGACCTAACCCCTGAACAAAAACCGTTTGCTAAGAAACGTGCTGACTTTAGTAATGCAGACAAGTTGACTGACCTGCTTGAAGTAGTGAAGACTGTGAAGCCAACCATTCTTGTAGGAACTTCGACTCAGCCTAATACTTTCACTAAAGAAATAGTAGAGGCTATGTGTGAAAACACAGAGCGTCCGATGATTTTCCCTTTGTCAAATCCAACCAAACTAGCTGAAGCTAGTGCTAAAGATTTGATTGAATGGTCAGATGGCAAAGCTTTTGTCGCAACAGGAATTCCTGCTGATACAGTTTCTTATAAAGGTGTCGACTATGTGATTGGTCAAGCCAATAATGCCTTGATCTACCCAGGTCTTGGTCTAGGTATGCTGGCTTCTGAAGCAAGTCTTTTGACTGATGAAATGATTGGAGCAGCAGCTCATTCATTGAGTGGTATTGTCAATCCAGGCCAACCAGGAGCTCCTGTCTTGCCACCATTCAAGTATGTAGCAGATGTTTCTATTAAAGTAGCAGAAGCAGTCGCTAAAAAAGCACAAGAGCAAGGTCTTGCGCGTGCTAAGGAAACAGATATGGCCAAAGCAGTTCATGATTTGAAGTGGTATCCAGAGTATAAATAATTCATTGCTGCTGTCTATCCTTCACTAGCCACAGATTTGTATGGGCTGTGGACTTAAGTAATTTAGAAAGGATACCTATGTCACTCTTTTTAACCTCGATTACGAGTATCATTCCGATTATCGCTATTATTGTTTTGGGGTATATTCTTCAGGTTAGGGGATGGTTTGGAGATAGCTTTGGTCCCAACCTGTCTCGTTTGATCATGAATGTAGCCTTGCCAGCTTCAATCTTTGTTTCGGTGATGAAATACCTAACACTAGATAAGCTAATCAGTCTTTCTGGAGGTCTCCTTTATACATTTGTGGCCTTTATCTTGGGCTATATCGTAGCTTATATTACAGTTGTGGTTTTCAAGGTTCGTCCAGGACGGCGAGGAACCATGATTAATACCTTTGTGAATGCCAATACTATTTTTATTGGTTTACCTTTAAACGTTGCTCTTTTTGGGGATCAGGCTCTTCCTTATTTCTTGATTTACTATATCACCAATACGATTTCCACCTGGACATTGGGCGTGTATTTGATGACGAGCGACAGTAAATCGGGTCAAAGCAAGGAGACAACTAAATTTGACTGGAAGAAATTGCTACCAGCTCCGCTTGTAGGTTTTCTTGTCGCCCTACTATTTTTGATTCTCCGAATTCCTATTCCAGATTTTGCAACGAATACCTTAACCTATGTTGGAAATATCGTCACTCCCTTATCTCTGATTTATATTGGTATTGTTCTTGCTAAGGCAGGCTTGAATACGATTGCTTTTGATAAAGATACAATTGTCACCTTGGTTGGACGCTTTATCCTAGCTCCTCTGATCATGCTTCTTGTATTGAAGTTCTTTGCACCAAATATGGCAACAGTAGAATTTAAGACCTTTATGATTCAGTCTGCTACACCAGCTCTGGCAGTTCTCCCAATCCTTGCTAATCAAGGAAAAGGAGATGTGGAATTCTCTACGAATGTAGTGACTCTAAGTACGATTCTATTTATCGTTGTTATTCCAATATTACAAACTTTGTTAGGATAAGAAGGAAGAAGATAGGATTGAAAGTTTTGCATTAAGAAATTGCACTATTTTAGATACATAAATTTTTATTTATTGAAATTGAAATCAGAAGAAACTCTTCTGACGGTTGCTATCAAGCGCTTTTGAGCTGTCCTAAAAACCAGACTTTTCAAACTAGGATTGAAAAAAGCTCGTAAAGCATTACAATTTAGTAAACGTTCTTCGAAAGAATGACTATACTTACAGGCTCTTTGTCAACTGTAGTGGGTTGATGAAAAGTTATAACCTGGAGAGGACCAACTTGGTTC
>NZ_JWAJ01000062.1 GCF_001068775.1 Streptococcus pseudopneumoniae | reverse complement strand
TGCCACTTTGTGTGCGATAAACTATGAGCCTTTTGTGCCATATTTTTCTCCTTTCGCTTTACAATTGGCTTGAACACCTTTATTGTATCGTGTTTGGAGTTTTTGGGTATAACCATCGATACGCACCCACATAGTGGGTGTTTTTTTCGTCTCGCACCTATCGGAGTGAGACGAACTGAAAGCCATATAATAAAAAAGACCGATTCAAAATCATTAGAGAATACAATTCTAAAATTGAAATTTTTCGTGCTAATTCTATGAAATCTTGATTTTCTAATAAATTTGTACTTATTTCCTTCAACCTATACTAATCCCCCATTGTTTCAAGTTTGTAATTAAATCAAAAGTATTAGATATGATTTAAAAATCGTGTTTTAAGCTCTCGTTGACCAATATCATAGTTTGCTATTTAATTTTAACTAAAAAAATCATTATACAAATCAATCTACTAAAGATGAATTTATGGTATACTAATGATAATAAATAGTTATCGGTAGGAGAGAGATATTTTGGA
>NZ_JWAJ01000061.1 GCF_001068775.1 Streptococcus pseudopneumoniae | reverse complement strand
TAATCGAACGATGGAAAAAGGAAGGGAAATCAAATAGAGAAATTGCCTCTCTACTTGGAAAAGATCCTCAAACTATCCACACTGAAATCAAGCGCGGGATAGTCCTACAATGCCTTGGAAAAGGGCGCTTCAAAAAGGTTTATTCTGCCTACTATGCTCAACAAGCTTATGAAAGCAATCGCAAGCGCTCGGTCAAGAAATCAAGCTTAACCA
>NZ_JWAJ01000060.1 GCF_001068775.1 Streptococcus pseudopneumoniae | reverse complement strand
ATGCCCTTTTATGGATCAATAAGTGGTAAAAATAAGACAGTAACCTCAGAATAGCTACTGTCTTATCTCTTTTTTTACTTAAAGCCCTTGATATACTTGACAAATGGTAGAAAAGAGCCGAAAAAACTTGATACTATGCGTTTTAATTTCTTCTTTTTTTGATGAAATTGAGTTTTTGTCTAGCCTTCTTTAAATTTACTATAGATAACGTTCAGCGATGGCTGCATCACCTGGATAGTCTTCTTTTTTACCTTGGATGATTTGGTAGCAGTCAGCTCCTTTACCAGCGATTATCACAGCATCCAGTTCTTGACTTGTAACAGACATCGCAGTCTTGATGGCTTGCTCACGGTCGGCAATCTTTTCAACAGGATGGCTGATGTAGCTACTGATTTCATCTGCAATGGCCATTGGATCTTCGTGGTTTGGATCATCAGCTGTTAGAAAGACTTGAATTTCAGGATGTTGATCGAGAAGAAGTCCAAAGTCCTTACGACGGCTTTCTCCCTTGTTTCCAGTTGAGCCAAGTACTAGAGCAATCTTTCCAGTCTGGTGTGTTTCAACAACTGAGATTAGTTTTTTAAGACTGTCACCATTGTGGGCGTAGTCAATGAAAACTTTTGCGCCATTTTTCTGAGTGAGGACTTCCATACGTCCTGGAACACGAGTAGTAGCAATCCCTTTTTTGATATCTTCAAGACTAGCACCTAAACGAAGACAGGCAAGTCCAGCAGCGACTGCATTTTCTTGGTTAAAGTGTCCAATCAACTGGATATCATAATCGCCAGCTAATTTACCAGTAGCTGAGAAGCTAAAGGCTTTGGAGTTTTCGATCTGGTTACTTGACTGGCTACCGTAGAAGTCATGCTCTTGGTTCTCAACTTGTTCTTTTAGAACAGAGAAGTGGTCCATATCGCTATTAATGACAACTGCTCGGCTATTTTTCATCAAGAGACGCTTGTGATAGAAGTAATCTTCAAAGTTAGGATGCTCAATTGGACCAATATGGTCAGGGCTGATGTTGAGGAACACACCTACATCGAAGGTTAGACCATAGACTCGCTTGACCAAGTAGGCTTGACTGGATACTTCCATGATGAGGTGGGTTCTACCATTATCAACTGCCTGCGCCATCATATCAAAGAGGTCGATGCTTTCAGGAGTTGTCAGAGCAGACTTGAAGAAAGTTTTACCGTCCAAGGTAGTGTTCATGGTTGATAACATAGCTGGACGATGTTGCTGATTTAAGATATTGTAGGCGAAGTAAGCTGCTGTTGTTTTTCCTTTAGTACCAGTGAAAGCAAGGATTTTCAGTTTCTTCTGAGGGTTGCCATAAAATTCCATGGCAATCAAACTCATGGCCTTCTTGATATTGTTAACAACAATAACAGGAATTCCAACTTCATAATCCTGTTCCGCTACATACCAACCAAGCCCTTGTGCGATAGCTGAAAATAGATATTCTTTTTTAAAGGCAGCTCCTTTTGCAAAAAATAGAGTATTTTCTTTGGTTGTTCGGCTATCGTAACTGATGCTGTCAAAAATAACATCGTTGTAATTGTAGTGGTAATGTCCTTGGTCGATAATCTCACGGAAGAGACCATCCTTTTTTAAAATGTCTAATATAGTTTCAATCTTTATCATACTTTCTATTGTAAACCGAAAGTCTGAATTTTACAAGTAACAAGGAAAAGTTTATAATGGAAGATAAGGAACATTTCCGTTATTAAAATTGAATGAGGAAGTTATGTCTAACGAAAATAATCATCAGCAGGCCCAGATGTTACGAGGGACTGCTTGGCTTACGGCTAGTAACTTTATCAGTCGCCTGCTCGGGGCCATTTACATCATCCCTTGGTATATCTGGATGGGGACTTATGCTGCTAAGGCTAATGGTCTCTTTACTATGGGTTACAATATCTATGCTTGGTTCTTGTTGATT
The DNA here is from genome assembly GCF_001068775.1 of Streptococcus pseudopneumoniae. Lineage (GTDB taxonomy): Bacteria > Bacillota > Bacilli > Lactobacillales > Streptococcaceae > Streptococcus > Streptococcus pseudopneumoniae_N. The sequence goes on along the minus strand of NZ_JWAJ01000060.1, from coordinate 30,187 downwards.
TCGACAGCAGGTATCCCTGTTGCAGTCGCAAAGCAGGTTGCCAAGTATAACACCATGAAAGAAGAAGAGCATAGTTTTGCTCTGATTCGGAGTTTCCTGGGCTTTATGACTGGACTAGGTCTTGTCTTTGCTTTGGTCTTATATCTCTTTGCGCCTTGGTTGGCAGATCTTTCTGGTGTCGGTAAGGACTTGATTCCCATTATGCAGAGTCTAGCTTGGGCTGTCTTGATTTTCCCGTCTATGAGTGTTATCCGTGGATTTTTCCAAGGGATGAATAATCTCAAGCCTTATGCCATGAGTCAAATCGCTGAGCAAGTTATCCGAGTTATTTGGATGCTCTTAGCAACCTTTATCATCATGAAGCTTGGTTCGGGAGACTATCTAGCAGCAGTCACCCAGTCTACCTTTGCGGCCTTTGTGGGAATGGTAGCTAGCTTTGCTGTCTTGCTTTATTTCCTCTATAAAGAAGGAATGCTTCAAAAAGTCTTTGAAACACGAGATAAGATTGATAGCAAACACCTGTTAATGGATACGATTAAGGAAGCTATTCCTTTTATCATAACAGGTTCAGCTATTCAGCTTTTCCAAATTTTGGACCAAATGACCTTTATCAATAGCATGAAGTGGTTTACCAACTACAATAATGAAGATTTAGTTGTCATGTTTTCTTATTTCTCTGCCAATCCTAATAAAATCACCATGATTCTCATTTCTGTTGGAGTTTCGATTGGTAGTGTAGGATTACCACTTTTAACTGAGAACTATGTCAAAGGGGATTTGCCAGCAGCTTCTCGTTTAGTGCAAGATAGTATTACCATGCTTTTTCTATTCCTCTTACCTGCAACGGTTGGAGTGGTCATGGTAGGAGAACCACTCTATACAGTCTTTTACGGTAAACCAGATAGCTTGGCGATGGGCTTGTTTGTCTTTGCAGTTTTGCAGTCAACCATTCTTGGATTGTACATGGTCTTGTCACCAATGCTTCAGGCTATGTTCCGTAATCGCAAGGCAATCCTTTACTTTTTCTATGGTTCCATTGCCAAGCTCGTCTTACAAATACCATCAATAGCGCTTTTTCATAGTTATGGTCCTCTCATTTCAACGACCATCGGTCTTATCATTCCAATTGTTTTAATGTACCGCGAGATCTGTCAGATTACAGGGGTTCATCGAAAGATCATCCTAAAACGAACAATCCTAGTGATCATTTTAACTCTTGTCATGTTTATCTTGGTAGGCTTCTTACAATGGATGATAGGATTTGTCTTCCAACCAACTGGACGTTTTTGGAGCTTCATCTATGTCGCCCTAATCGGAACAATCGGTGGTGGGCTCTACGGATTCATGAGTCTCTATACTCGTCTCTTAGATAAGGTTATTGGACAGGCAAAAGCTGACCGGCTACGAGCACGATTAAAATTATCATAATGATTTATAAATAAAATGAACAGTTTGAACTTTTAAGGGAAAAAAGTTTAAATTGTTCATTTTTTATTAAAAAAAGAGAGAAAAAAATAAAAATTGTATAAAAAAATAAATTTTTAGAGAATTATCGCTTGACTAAAAAAAACAATAGCTGTATAATGATACAAATATTTAAATTTGGAGGTTCTGGAAATGAAAAAGTCTAAGGCAAAATATCTGACGCTGGCAGGCCTTGCCCTAAGTGCCGGTCTACTATTGGCGGCTTGTAGCAACTCAGCTAGTTCAACTAAAACATACAACTATGTCTATTCTAGCGATCCATCTAGTTTAAACTATCTTGCAGAAAACCGTGCAACAACCAATGACATCGTTACCAATTTGGTAGATGGGTTGATGGAAAATGACCAATACGGTAACTACGTTCCATCCTTAGCAGAGGACTGGAGTGTTTCTCAGGACGGTTTGACATACACTTATAAACTTCGTAAAGATGCTAAGTGGTATACCTCTGAAGGTGAAGAATATGCTCCAGTAACTGCCCAAGATTTTGTAACTGGTTTGAAATATGCTGCTGATAAAAAATCCGAAGCTTTGTACCTGGTTCAAGATTCTGTAGCAGGTTTGGATGACTATATCAACGGGAAAACAACTGACTTTTCAACTGTCGGTGTTAAGGCGATTGACGACCAAACAGTTCAGTACACTTTGACACGACCAGAATCTTATTGGAATTCTAAAACAACATCAACCATTCTCTTCCCTGTCAATGCAGATTTCCTGAAATCAAAAGGGGATGATTTTGGTAAGGTGGATCCTTCTAGTATTTTGTACAATGGACCTTTTTTGATGAAATCCTTTGTTTCAAAATCTGTTATCGAATTCAAGAAAAATCCCAACTACTGGGATGAAAAAAATGTCTTTGTAGATGATGTGAAATTGGCCTATTATGATGGTAGTGACCAAGATGCACTAGCTCGTAACTTTGTAGAAGGAGTCTACAGCTACGCACGTCTCTATCCAAATAGCTCAAGCTTTGAAGGAATTAAAGAGAAGAACAAAGATAACATCATTTATAGTATGCAAACCGCAACTTCTTATTACTTGAACTTCAACTTGGACAGAAAATCTTATAACTTCACGTCTAAATCCTCAGATATCGAAAAGAAATCAACTCAAGAAGCAGTTCTGAATAAAAACTTCCGTCAAGCCTTCAACTATGCTTATAACCGTACAGCATATGGAGCTCAATCTCAAGGGGAAGACGGAGCAACGAAGATTATTCGTAACCTGGTTGTACCTCCTACATTTGTAAGTATCAACGGGAAAGACTTTGGAGATGTTGTTTCAGAAAAGATGGTCAACTATGGCCAAGAATGGCAAGGAATCAACTTTGCAGATGCGCAAGACCCATACTACAATCCTGACAAGGCTAAGGCTAAGTTTGCAGAAGCTAAGAAAGAATTGGAAGCTAAGGGTGTGCAGTTCCCAATCCACTTGGATGTATCAGTTGACCAATCAGCTAAAAAAGGTGTACTTGAAGCAAGTTCTTTGAAACAATCCATCGAATCTGTCTTAGGGGCTGAGAATGTGGTTATCGATATCCAACAATTATCAACAGACGACTTTGATAACTCTAGCTACCTCGCTCAAACCGCAGCTCAAAAAGACTTTGACATCTATAATAGTGGTTGGAGTGCTGACTACTTGGATCCATCAAGTTATCTTGATATCTTAAATGTCAATAACGGTGGTATGTTGCAAAACATTGGTCTAGAACCAGGTGAGGTCAATGACAAGGCTAAGGCAGTTGGACTCGATACTTACACTCAAATGTTAGAAGAAGCGAACAAGGAGCAAGAACCAGCGAAACGTTATGAAAAATATGCTGAAGTTCAAGCTTGGCTCGTTGATAGCGCCCTTGCAATTCCAAACGTTTCCCTTGGTGGAACACCGACCTTGAGAAAGACAGTTCCATTCTCATCACCATTCTCACAAGCTGGAAATAAGGGGGTGGAATCATACAAGTACCTCAAGTTGCAAGATAAGACTGTAACGGCTGATGAGTATGAAAAAGCTAGACAAAAATGGCTGAAAGAAAAAGAAGAATCTAATAAAAAAGCCCAAGAAGAATTAGCTAAACACATTAAATAATCAGTCTATTCAACAGGAAAAACGATAGTTTCTTAAGAAGCTATCGTTTTTATATAGTTTGAAACTATAACTAGCTCTTGAAAACAAGAAAACGAAGGATACAAAATAAGTGGTACAATAGTTACTATAGATTTGGAGGTATTGTATGAGTAAATCATTTCACATCAACACAATTTTAGCCCAAGCAGGTATCAAGTCAGATAAAGCGACAGGTGCTTTGGTAACACCAATTCACTTTTCAACGACTTATCAGCACCCAGAATTTGGTCAATCAACTGGATTTGACTATACCCGCACCAAAAACCCAACTCGTAGCAAGGCAGAGGAAGTTTTGGCAGCTATTGAATCTGCCAACTATGCTTTGGCGACTAGTTCAGGTATGTCTGCGATTGTGTTAGCCTTTAGCGTTTTTCCAGTAGGAAGCAAGGTTTTGGCTGTCCGTGACCTTTACGGTGGCTCTTTCCGCTGGTTCAATCAAGTGGAGCAGGAAGGACGATTCCACTTTACCTATGCCAACACAGAAGAAGAGCTAATTGCCGAGCTAGAAAAGGATGTGGATGTACTTTATATCGAAACACCAACCAACCCTTTGATGTTGGAATTTAATATTGAAAAATTGTCAAAATTAGCTCATGCTAAGGGTGCTAAAGTTGTCGTTGACAATACTTTCTATAGCCCGATTTACCAACGTCCAATTGAAGATGGAGCAGATATTGTCCTTCATTCAGCAACTAAATACCTTGCAGGCCATAATGATGTTCTAGCTGGTGTAGTTGTGACAGATAATGCTGATTTGTACGAAAAACTCTTTTACAATCTCAACACGACAGGGGCTGTTTTGTCACCATTTGATAGTTATCAATTGATTCGTGGTCTTAAAACATTGTCACTTCGTATGGAGCGCTCAACAGCGAATGCTCAAGAAATCGTAGCCTTTTTGGAACAATCACCTGCTGTCAAAGAAGTCTTGTATACAGGGCGTGGTGGAATGATTTCCTTTAAAGTGGCGGATGAAAAACGTATCCCTCATATCTTAAACACTTTGAAAGTATTCTCTTTTGCTGAAAGCCTGGGTGGTGTTGAAAGTCTGATTACCTATCCAACTACTCAAACCCATGCAGACATTCCTGCAGAGGTTCGTCATTCTTATGGATTAACAGATGACCTTTTACGCTTGTCTATTGGTATTGAGGATGTAAGGGACTTGATTGAAGATTTGCGCCAAGCTTTGGAAGGATAATACTATGGGAAAATATGATTTTACGACTTTACCCAATCGTTTTGGACATCATACCTACAAATGGAAAGAAGCAGAGACTGACCGTCAAGTATTGCCGGCCTGGATTGCTGATATGGACTTTGAAGTCTTACCTGAGATCCGTCAGACAGTCCATGATTATGCAGAGCAATTAGTCTATGGCTATACCTATGCTAGTGATGGTTTGATTGAAGCAGTTCAAGACTGGGAAGAAAAACATCATGGTTATGGCTTTGATAAGAATGCCCTAGTCTTTATCGAAGGAGTAGTACCAGCTATTTCAATAGCTATACAAGCCTATACCAAAGAAGGTGAAGCGGTTCTGATTAACACACCAGTTTATCCTCCTTTTGCTCGGAGCATTAAGCTCAACAATCGTCGATTAATCACCAACTCTCTAGTAGAAAAAGATGGACTTTTTGAGATTGACTTTGTCCAACTAGAAAAAGACTTTGTCGAAGAGGATGTGAAACTCTACGTTCTCTGCAATCCTCATAATCCTGGTGGACGGGTTTGGGAGAAAGAAGTCTTGGAAAAGATTGGACAACTGTGTCAAAAACATGGAGTTTTGCTAGTATCTGATGAGATTCACCAAGATTTAGCCTTGTTTGGAAATAAACACCAGTCATTCAATACGGTAAATGAAGATTTTAAAGAATTTTCACTGATTTTAAGCAGTGCGACCAAGACCTTCAATATTGCTGGGACCAAGAATTCTTACGCCATTATCGAGAATCCAAAGTTGAGACTTGCTTTCCAGAAGCGCCAGCTTGCTAATAATCAACATGAAATCTCAGGTTTGGGATATTTAGCAACAGAAACTGCCTATCGATATGGTGAAGATTGGTTGACAGAACTCAAAGAACTGATTGAGAAACACATCAATTATGTAGTGGATGTATTTGGTAAAGAAACTAAAATCAAGGTCATGAAACCTCAAGGGACCTATCTCATTTGGCTTGATTTTTCAGCCTATGATATTAGCGATGAAGAATTAAAAAGCCTCTTAAGAAATGAAGCCAAGGTTATCCTCAATCCTGGTTTGGATTACGGAGAGGAAGGAAGTCTCCATGCTCGCTTAAATGTAGCCATGCCGACATCTGTCTTGGAAGAAGTTTGCCAACGAATCATTATTACTTTCGCTAAACTTTAAGAAGCTAGTCTTCTGGGGGAAAAGTACCCTAGAAGGCTATTTTCATAGGCAGAAATATGGTATAATTAGGAGATAAAGTAAAGGGGAACATATGGCTAAATTGATTCCGGGTAAGCTTCGAATGGAGGGAGCTCAACTCTACGAAACTAGTCAGATTGAAATTATCAAAGAGAAAGACCATCGTCTCTATGCGCGTGTAGCAGATGAAGAAATTCGCTATAGCCTGGATGATGATTTGGTTTTTTGTGCTTGTGATTTTTTCCAAAAAAGAGGGTTTTGTGTGCATTTGGCAGCGCTAGAACATTACCTGAAAAATGATCATTTGGGTCAAGAACTTTTACAGAAACTAGAAAATGGGCAGGAAAAGAAGGAGGAAGTCGAAACCCAAGTGACCTTTGGGGGACGTTTCCTAGAGAGCATACAAGCTACTAACTCGCCTAAAATCTATCAGCTAGCCGCTCAGGGGCAAGTTGAAGCTGGAACCAATCGTATTATTTGGACTTTGAGGATTGGTCTTATCCAGACTCATAAGTTTTATGTAATCCGAGATATTCCTCTCTTCCTGAAGGTTCTAGAAAATAGTAAACCTTACATGATTGGTAAGCTATATGAAGCCTCCTTGAAGCTTAGTCAGTTTGATGAGACTAGCCAGTTTGTCTTAAATTTTCTTCAGGGAATTGTAGAAGATGAGTCTGAAAATGCCCTCTTTTTCCAGAATCAAGGTCGTCACCTCTATTTTCCTCTATCCTTTTTTGAACAGGGTGTCAGTCTGCTGATGGACTTAGATGAATTTCAATTTGACCATCAAATTTCAAGCTATCCTCATCTTGTCTTTCAAGATTTTGATGGTCAAGCAGGTTTGTTTTCTTTTGTAATTGAAGAAAAATCTAACTATTATGAGATGGAAATATTTCAACAGGTAGGGATGAATTCATTTTATAAGGGACAAGTGCTATTTACTAAAGGTACATTTTATCTTCTGTCTAAAGAGCAAGCTAGCCTTTTAGAAAAATTAAAAAAAGTACCTGTCGATAAAAGTGGTAGAAAGATTTTACAATTTGATACCAGTGATCGAGATCTCCTAGCTTCGACTTTGTCCCAATTTAAAAACGTAGGAAAGGTAGAGGCTCCTGATGGGCTTCGAATCCAGTCTTTCCGTCCTTCTTTCTACATGGAACGAGAAGAGGATGGTTCTATTCGCTTGGATATGCAGTTTCAATATGAAGCTTGCTTAGTAACGAATCGTGAGGAACTAGAAAGTCTTCCTTTTGCTAGTGATATTCAACTGGAGAAGCAAATCTTTCAGTTGGCCCTATCTGCTGGATTTGAAGCAGATTTTCGTTCATGGCGTCAAAGTTTGAAAGCTGATGCAGTCCATACATTCTTTCAGGAAGTTTTACCAGCTTTTGAAGCACTTGGAGAATTAAGGATTTCCGAGAGCTTGCAAGAACTCTATCAGGTTCAGAAGCCTCAAGTACATATCTCCTCCAAGGGGAGCCTTTTAGAAATTCAATTTGATTTTTGGGATATCGATCAAGAAGAAATCGATCGAGCGATGAAAGCGCTAGTTGAGAAGCAGGATTATTATATCAGTTCCTCAAATCAGGTTTACTATTTCGATGATCAGACCAAACGTATCCGTCAGGATTTAGAAGAGTTAGGGATAGAGGAGCTACAAGATGGAGCCTTTAGAGCTCGTAAATCCCTAGCTTATACCCTATCTCGTCTATTTGAGGATCAGGATCAAATTTTTTTCACTGAAGAATTTCGCCATTTGGCCCATGATTTGACACATCCAGAAGATTTTCCGATGAAAGAGCTGAATATTCAAGCAGAACTAAGGGATTATCAGAAAAGGGGAATTCAGTGGTTGCAGATGCTCCATCATTATGGCTTTGGCGGTATTTTAGCAGATGATATGGGTCTTGGGAAGACCTTGCAAACCATTGCCTTTTTAAGCAGTCAGGCTCAAGCGGATACTAGTGTTTTAATCCTTGCTCCGTCTGGCTTAATCTATAACTGGGCCGATGAATTTCAAAAGTTTGCTCCAGATTTGGATGTTGTAGTGGTGCATGGCTTGAAATCTCATCGAGAGTCGATTTTGGCAGAAAATCATCAGATTTATGTGACAAGCTATGCCACTTTCCGTCAAGATAGTGAAATTTATCGAGATTTATCTTTCGATTTTCTCTTTTTAGACGAAGCTCAGGTCATGAAAAATGCACAGACCAAGATTGCGCAAAGTTTGCGACGATTTGTGGTTCCATCTGTCTTTGCACTATCAGGAACACCGATTGAAAACCATCTGGGAGAACTCTGGTCGATTTTTCAGATTGTCTTACCAGGCCTCTTACCTGCTAAGAAGGAGTTTATGAAACTATCAACTGAGAGAGTGGCTCAATTTATCAAACCCTTTGTCATGAGACGCAAGAAAGAAGAGGTTTTGACAGAGTTGCCTGACTTGATTGAAGTCGTCTATAAGAATGAACTGGAGGATCAACAAAAAGCTATCTATCTTGCTCAGCTGCAACAGATGCAGGAGCGTCTGGAACAGGTAAGCGATTGGGAATTTCAACGAAATCGCGTCGAAATTTTGACTGGTCTCATGCGTTTGCGTCAGATTTGTGATACACCTGCGCTCTTTATGGAGGACTACCAAGGAGAGAGCGGGAAGCTGGATAGTTTACGAGATTTGCTGGTTCAGATTGCTGAAGGTGGACACCGTGTACTTATCTTCTCACAATTTAGAGGCATGTTGGATCGGATTGAGCAAGAGCTACCTGACTTAGGCTTGACTTCCTTTAAAATTACGGGATCAACTCCTTCTCAAGAACGTCAGGAAATGACTAAGGCTTTTAACCAAGGAGAGCGCGATGTATTCTTGATTTCTCTAAAGGCTGGTGGAGTTGGACTCAATCTCACTGGTGCGGATACGGTCATTCTAGTAGACTTATGGTGGAATCCTGCAGTTGAATCTCAGGCTATCGGTCGAGCTCATCGTATGGGGCAAGAGCAGGCTGTTGAAGTTTATCGCCTTGTGACTCGAGGTACAATTGAAGAAAAGATTCAAGAATTACAAGAGAAAAAGAAAAATCTTGTTTCTGAAATCTTGGATGGAACAGAGTCTCGAGGAAGTCTGAGTCTAGCTGAAATACGAGAAATTTTAGGGATTTCATGAGCCTATACTTGAAAAATCAAGACATTACGCTATAATGGAGTATTGAAAGGAAATAAATATGACACAAAAACGATTTCCAATAGTGGCAGATGATGAAGTCATGTTGACAGAAATGCCAGTTATGAATCTCTACGATGAGTCTGATTTCATCAGTAATATCAAAGGTGATTATCAAGATAAAAACTACTTGGAATGGTCTCCAATCACTGAAGAAAAAAAGCAAGAGAAAGCCAAGCCTCTTGTAAAACCGATTGAGAAAAAAGAAAAATCCTATGCTGAACTAGCGCGTGAAGAAGCTCGTGCGGATTTGAAAAAGAAGCGTTCGGCTCGATATTTGACTCAGGATGTGAGCCATACGAGACGTCAAACGAAAACAAGCCAGGTGCGTCCAGCAAATCAACCGACAGCACCTTTTCAAAAAGAAAATCCAGGAGAATTTGCGAAATATAGTCAGAAGTTAGGTCAATCTCACTATATTTTGGCAGAAACAGTTTCTCAAGTGGATAGTCCTTTGCCAAATAGCGAAAAGTCTCATCCTAAGAAAAACAACTATGACTTTTTAAAGAAAAGTCAAATTTATAACAAAAAAAGTAAACAAAAAGAACAAGAGCGTCAAGTAGCCCAAGAGCTCAACTTGACTAGAATGAGTGAATAGAGGGGAAGAAAATGGCAAAAACTTATCATTTTATCGGAATCAAAGGATCAGGTATGAGTGCCTTGGCTTTGATGTTGCATCAAATGGGGCACAAGGTTCAAGGTTCTGATGTTGAGAAGTACTACTTTACCCAACGTGGACTAGAGCAAGCAGGAATTACAATCTTACCTTTTGATGAAAAGAATTTGCAAGGGGATATGGATATTATCGCTGGGAATGCCTTCCGTCCAGATAATAACGTGGAAATTGCCTATGCGGATCAACAGGGCTTGAGCTATAAACGTTATCATGAGTTTCTCGGTAGCTTTATGCGTGATTTTATCAGCATGGGAGTTGCTGGAGCCCACGGTAAGACTTCAACAACTGGGATGCTTTCTCACGTCTTGTCACACATCACTGATACAAGTTACTTGATCGGAGATGGTACAGGTCGTGGATCTGAAAATGCCAAGTATTTTGTCTTTGAATCAGACGAGTATGAGCGCCATTTCATGCCATATCACCCAGAATATTCTATTATTACGAACATTGACTTTGACCACCCAGACTACTTCACAAGCTTAGAGGACGTCTTCAACGCCTTCAATGATTATGCCAAACAAATTACCAAAGGTTTGTTTGTCTATGGTGAAGATGCTGAGTTGCGTAAGATTACAGCAAATGCCCCAATCTATTATTACGGTTTTGAAGCAGACAACAATGATTTTGTAGCAAGCGACTTACTTCGTTCTACTACAGGTTCAACCTTTACCGTTCACTTCCGTGGTCAAGAGTTGGGCCAATTCCACATTCCAACTTTCGGTCGCCACAACATCATGAATGCCACAGCAGTGATTGGTTTGCTTTATACTGCTGGCTTTGACTTGAATTTAGTACGTGAACACTTGAAGACTTTTGGTGGAGTGAAACGTCGCTTTACAGAAAAGATTGTCAATGACACTGTTATCATCGATGATTTTGCTCACCATCCAACTGAAATCGTAGCGACTCTTGATGCTGCACGTCAAAAATACCCAAGCAAGGAAATCGTGGCTATCTTCCAACCGCATACTTTTACTCGTACAATCGCCTTGTTGGATGACTTTGCTCAAGCCTTGAATCAGGCTGATGCCGTTTACCTAGCGCAAATCTACGGTTCAGCTCGCGAAGTAGACAATGGTGATGTCAAGGTTGAAGATCTTGCAAGTAAGATTAATAAGAAAAATCAAGTAATCACAGTTGAAAATGTTTCTCCACTCCTAGACCATGACAATGCTGTCTATGTCTTCATGGGAGCTGGCGACATCCAAACGTATGAATATTCATTCGAACGTCTCTTGTCTAATTTGACAAGCAATGTTCAGTAAGGAAGAACATGGAATTTCCAATTAAAATAAGGGAAGTTCAGCAATCAGATATAAATCAGATTTGCTTGATACAAGAAAGTATTTCAAACTCCCTAGAAATATTGAATAGAGAAATAATAGAAGAACGTATCCGCAACCATGCGGGTACGTTTCTCTTAGCTAGCCTGGATGATCAAGGGATTGCTTATATTACTGCAGCTCCACTTCCTATTCCCTCTTTAAGAAAATGGATGCTTGATATTGGAGGTGAGGAATTCATTAATGAGAACTCAATCATCCTTGAAGATTTAGCTGTTCATCCAGATTACCAAGGGCAAGGTTTTGGAACTTTGTTGCTAGCAGCTTTGAAGGAAGTTACCCGTCAGCAAGATAGACCAGGTATTTATCTGCTTTGTGAGGATGAGTTGCTGGCCTACTTTGAAATGAATGGATTTGTAGAACAGGGGATCGTAGATGGAGAAAGGGGCAGTGAAGTTGCCTTTCTTCTGCATTGGCAGAATCCCTATTATCAGGAGGAAATATGATTATTAGACCAGCGAGATTGACAGATTTAGATCGCATCTTTGAAATTGAACTAGAGAACTTTTCAATTGAAGAAGCCATACCTCGATCTGTCTTTGAAGCACATTTAAAGGAAATAAAAACGAGCTTTCTAGTGGCTGAAAAAGAGGGGGAGATACTCGGTTATATTGAAGGACCAGTAGTCCCTCATCGTTATTTACAAGACCAGTCCTTTACAGAAGACATTAAAGATTATAGCCATCAAAAAGGTGGCTATATCTCTGTGACTTGTCTATCCATTGCTAAGAAAGCTCAAGTTTTAGGTGTCGGACGAAAATTATTGACCGCCTTAAAAGAGATCGCTCTTGAGCATGAGCGTGAGGGAATCAATCTGACCTGCCATGACTATCTCATTGGCTATTATGAGAAACAAGGTTTTGTGAATGAAGGAAAATCCAAGTCGACTTTTGCTGGTGAAGAATGGTATGACATGGTCTGGGAAAACACGAATTAGGCATCAGAAAGGCATCTATGGTTGCTTTTCTTTAGTTTTTAAGATATAATATTATGGATTATCAACAAGGAGGTAATACCTTTGAGCGAAAATTCTCGAGAAGAAGAAAAGTTAAGTTTTAAAGAACAAATTTTACGAGACTTAGAAAGATTGAAAAGAGAAGAAGAGGTTAACGCTACCGAGAGTGGTAAGGATGAGCTTTTCTCTGATTTCAGTAATCTTTCAAAGACAGATGAATTAGTGAAAGAGCCGTCTGTAGAAGATTTGATGGAAGATTCAGTTTCACTAGTGGATGAACTATTTGCTAATGCTCCAACAGTTCCACCACGTCCATCTTTATCATCAGAAGAACCTGTTGAACCAGCTGTAGTTCCAGAAAAAGTTACACCTGCAGAACCAGCTGTGGCTCCAGAAAAAATTACACCTGCAGAACCAGCTGTAGTTCCAGCAGAAGTTACACCTACAGAATCCGCAGTAGCCACAGAACCAGTAGTACCTACTGTAGATCGAGTTGAATCTCATGTACCTGCTCAGCCGGTTCAAGAAGAGAAAGAGTTCAATGCTAATTCGACAAGGATTCCAGTTTCTTATCGTACGAATCAGGCCAAACCAAGTCCTGCTCGAAAGAATATTAAACCTCAACCGAAACCAACAGTTCTTGCAAAAGAAACTCCAAGTCAAGAACCAGTTGCTCCAGTTGAAACTAGACCTGAACTTCCTAGAAGAAGTCGTAAAGAATCAGTGAAACCAATCAAGAAAAAGAAAAAATCACGCTTGAAAGGATTTTTCGTAACAGTATTTGTTTTATTGATTTTACTAGGTGCGGGTGGATTCTTCGGTTACCGTTATGTCGAATCTGCACTCCAACCGGTTGATGCTAATTCAAAACAGTATGTCACTGTTCAGATTCCAGATGGGGCCAATCTTCAGCAAATTGGTGACACCTTAGAAAAATCTGAATTGGTAAAACACGGTTTTATCTTTAGCCTTTATGCTAAGTATAAAAACTACAATGATTTGAAATCTGGTTACTATAATTTGCAGAAGAGCATGAGTACAGATGATATCATCAAAGAATTGCAAAAGGGTGGAACTCCTCAACCTCAAGAGGTTGCACTTGCAAATCTTACAATCCCTGAGGGTTATACCATTGATCAAATCGCACAAACAGTTGGTCAGCTTCAAGGAGAGTTTAAAGAACCTTTGACTGCTGATGCCTTCTTGGCAAAAGTTCAAGATGAAACCTTCATCTCTCAATTAGTTGCTAAGTATCCAACCCTTCTCGGAAGTCTACCAACTAAAGAAAGTGGTGTTCGTTACCGTTTAGAAGGTTATCTTTTCCCAGCAACTTATGCTATCAAAGAAAGCACAACTATTGAAAGCTTAATTGATGAAATGGTGGCAACTATGGACAAAAACTTGTCAGCACATTACTCTGCAATCAAAGAAAAGAACTTGACAGTGAATGAACTCCTCACCATTGCATCACTTGTGGAAAAAGAAGGTTTGAAAACTGACGATCGCAAACTGATCGCTGGAGTTTTCTATAATCGTTTGAACCTTGGTATGCCACTTCAGAGTAATATTGCTATTCTCTATGCAGAAGGTAAGCTAGGACAAAATATTAGCTTGGCAGATGATGCAGCAATTGATACAACAATCAATTCACCATATAATGTTTATACAAACCTTGGCTTAATGCCTGGTCCAGTAGACAGTCCAAGTCTGGATGCAATTGAAGCAAGTATCAATCAAACTAAGAGTGACAATCTCTACTTTGTAGCTAACGTACAAGATGGCAAGGTTTACTTTGCAACGACACGAGAAGAACATGATCGAAACGTTGCAGAGCATGTTAACAGTAAATTGACACAATCAAGTAGTTCAAACTAACTCTTAGAACAAGATTTGCTATTAAATCCGTGAGTGTAGAAGAGAAACTCTCTTTTTACGGGAATAGCAAGTCACACCAGTCTTTCCGCTATGATCAGAAACGCCTGAAATTCACAAGTTTTAGGCGTTCGGAAATTACGAAAGTAAAACACCTACCTCTTATTTGAACCTAAGTCTAGAAGTGATAGAATCATTAGGTTTAGGCACAGATTTTAAAAGGTTGATACTGACTAAAATCATTTAAGGAAAGCTCTAAAAAGACTTTGTCTTCATTGTAAAATTATGTGGTTTACCACATAATTTTGCTTTACTACCTATAAAAATATAAATTTAATTAAAAGAAAGTTGAGAAAAATGGCAGAAAAAACATACCCTATGACCCTTGAGGAGAAGGAAAAACTCGAAAAAGAATTAGAGGAGTTGAAACTAGTTCGTCGTCCAGAAGTTGTTGAACGCATCAAGATTGCTCGTTCATATGGTGACTTGTCAGAAAACAGTGAATACGAAGCAGCGAAAGACGAGCAGGCTTTTGTTGAAGGACAAATCTCAAGCTTGGAAACAAAAATCCGTTATGCTGAGATTGTTAACAGTGATGCAGTTGCTCAAGATGAAGTTGCTATCGGGAAAACAGTAACCATCCAAGAAATTGGTGAAGACGACGAAGAAGTATATATCATCGTGGGATCAGCGGGTGCAGATGCCTTTGCAGGTAAAGTATCAAATGAAAGCCCAATTGGGCAAGCCTTGATTGGTAAGAAAACAGGTGATACTGCTACGATTGAAACACCTGTAGGAAGCTATGATGTTAAAATCTTAAAAGTAGAAAAAACAGTTTAATAGGAATGAAAAGAAGGAGTAGATATAGGGAAAGCGCTTCCCATCACTCCTTTTCTTAATTCTAAAAACTAGAGGAGACTATATGAATTCAGAAAATAAGCACAAAAAGAAGAATAAAATGGAACGTGGGTTAACCAATCGCCATGTTCAGGTTATGGCCATTGCAGGAACAATTGGAACAGGACTGTTTCTAGGAGCTGGCCGTTCAATTAGTTTGACAGGTCCGTCAATCGTCTTGGTCTATATGATTACGGGTGGCTTCATGTATCTTATGATGCGCGCTATCGGGGAAATGTTGTACCAAGATCCGGAGCAACACACCTTTATCAACTTTATTACGCGTCATCTTGGCCAGGGATGGGGTTACTTCTCAGTCTGGTCTTACTGGCTTTCAGTAGTCTTTATCGGAATGGCCGAGATTACAGCTATTGCTCACTATGTTCAGTTTTGGTTTCCATCTTGGCCCTCTTGGTTGATTCAGGTTGTATTTCTGACAATACTCGGTTTGGTGAACTTGATTGCTGTTAAAATCTTTGGTGAGGTGGAATTTTGGTTTGCTATGATTAAAATTGTGGCCATTCTTGCCATGATTGCGACAGGTGTCTTTCTAGTTTTGACTGGCTTTGAAACGCCTTATGGTTCAGCAAGTCTTGCCAATATCAGTGATCAGTTCTCACTTTTCCCAAATGGTGGTATGAACTTTGTCATGGCCTTCCAGATGGTTTTCTTTGCCTACTTGATGATTGAATTTATCGGTGTTACCACATCTGAAACCAAGGACCCTCGAAAAGTCTTGCCTAAGGCTGTTAAGGAAATTCCCTTGCGAATTATCTTTTTCTATGGTGGAGCTCTTTTAGCCATCATGTCTATTATTCCTTGGCGTGAGCTTTCTGCAGCAGATTCACCATTTGTAACGGTATTTGAACTTGTTGGTCTTAAGTGGGCGGCTGCTTTGATTAACTTTGTTGTTTTGACTTCAGCTGCATCAGCCTTGAATTCAACCCTTTACTCAACAGGTCGTCATTTGTACCAAATTGCCCATGATTCACCAAATCGTTTCTTGAAAGCTATTAAGGCAGACACACTCTCACGCCACAACGTTCCTCAGAATGCAATCATTGCTTCTGCCGTATTGATTGGTTTTGCAGCCTTCATCAATGTACTTCCTGGCGTATCAGATGCCTTTGCTTTGATTACAGCTTCTTCATCAGGTGTTTATATCGCCATCTACATCTTAATCATGGTGGCCCATCTTAAGTATCGCAAGTCAAAAGAATTTATGGCAGATGGCTATCTCATGCCCCAATATCGCTTGCTAAATCCTCTGACTATGCTCTTCTTCATCTTTGTATTCGGAACTCTCTTTTTACAAGAATCAACCTTTATGGGAGCAGTTGGCTCAGCTATCTGGATTGTTGTCTTTGGAATCTATAGTCAGTGGAGATTTAGAAAATAAGTTTTACTCTCATCAACTTCGGTTGGTGAGTTTTTTTAGTTTGACAGTTCTTCAAAATAGGAATATAATCAAGGCGTGAGTGTCTTTGAGGAGGTTTTGATGCACATTAGATTGGATAATACAGAGTCTCAGAAAGCGCAAGAAATTGGGGATTTGATTCGTTCTTATAATCGTTCAAAAAGAGAAAAAGCTGAAAGTGAGCCACTAAACCTTTATGTCGAAGATGATAGCGGTGAACTCATGGCCGGTTTAGTAGCAGAGACCTTTGGAAATTGGTTAGAAATTGAGTATTTATTTGTGAAAGAAAACTTGCGAGGACAAGGAATCGGCTCCCAACTATTGCAGCAAGCAGAGAGTGAAGCTAAGAAGAGAAACTGTCGCTTTGCTTTTGTGAATACTTATCAGTTTCAAGCGCCAGCCTTTTATCAAAAGCAGGGCTACAAGGAAGTCTTTACCTTAAAAGACTATCCCTATACTGGACAAAGGCACTATTATCAAAAAGATTTGAAAACAGAAAATGAATGATCGAAGAAATCGACACATCATAATGGAGTTGGCTTAATGGATATCATACTAGATATGGGTAATGTTCTACTAGAATGGAATAAGGAAAAGATTTTGAAAGCTGTAGCTAAAACTCAGAAAGATTATCTGATCTTAGACAAGTCTATTTTCCAGTCGGGTTTATGGGAACGATTGGACCTGGGGACCTTGACTCGGGAAGAACTGGTTGATAGAGTTCTTTCTTTATTAGGGGATATCTATGAGAAAAAGGTAGAAGAAGTTATTTGGAATTGGCCTGCTTACATTGATATTTACAAGGAAATCTTTCCTCTCCTGGTACGTTTAAAGGAAAAAGGTCATCGTATTTTTGTTCTATCTAATACATCGCCAGTTTTTTATGAATTATTGAAAGACCAACTATATCCTTTAAATGAAATCTTAGATGATTTCGTCCTTTCTTGTGATATTAAGGCAATCAAACCTGATCGAAAAATGTTTGAAGAAATTCTCCGTAAATATCAGTTGGATCCAGCAAATTGTGTCTTTCTTGATGATATAGCAGACAACACTAAGATGGCTGAGACATTAGGCATCAAAGCCTACCAAGTCAAACAGAGAAGTGACGTTGTAGATATTTTGAAAAAATTTGAATAAGTAGAAAACTCTCTATCATTTAGGTGGTAGGGAATTTTTGTTAAAAAAATCGCACAAAATGTAATATATATATTGCACGATGGAAAATATATGATATAATGAGCTTAGAAAGAAGCGCGACTTTTTAAAATTATAAAGGAGGTAAGAAGTGGCTAAGAATTTAAAATTAAAACTAGCTCGAGTAGAGCTCGATATGACTCAGGGTGACTTGGCAGAAGCTGTAGGTGTCACTAGACAGACTATAGGCTTGATAGAAGCAGGAAAGTACAATCCTAGCCTCTCCCTTTGCCAGTCTATTTGCAGATGCTTAGGTAAAACTTTAGATCAATTATTTTGGGAGGAAGAAGATGAAAAATAGATTTTATTATTATCAATTACTAGACGAAAGAGAAGAACAACTGATGAATAAAGCGGGGGCTGAAAGTTTCTATATCTCTATAGCTTTCTTGCTTTTATCTTATATGATTACAGTATTAGCACCAAGTCTTTTTAATCCGAGAATGATTCTCATCATTATCATTATTGGAACTTCTTACTTTTTCGGCCGTGCTCGAGATTTGGGTGTGAACTACTATAGTCGTTTTCATTTTACAATTATAGGGTGTTTGCTGGTAACTCTCGCTATTACGACTCTTTTGATGTTGCAGAATTATCAATTCAATATCGAAATTTATCAGCACAATCCTCTGAACGTTAAATACTTGTCTGCTTGGGCAATTACTTATGTTATTTACATTCCTTGGGTTTTTATTGGCAATCTCGGTCTGAAGAGCTATGGCGAATGGGCTCAGAAAAAATTTGAACAAGACATGGATGAACTTGATAGTATGGAATAGCTTGTTAGCTTTTTATCAATATCGATAAAATGTGTTATAATAGTACTAATTTATGAGAAAAGAAGAAATATTTTCTTCTTTTTACAAATAAGGAAGAAGGACAGTATATGTACCCAGATGACAGTTTAACATTGCACACGGATTTGTATCAAATTAACATGATGCAGGTTTACTTCGACCAAGGAATTCATAATAAGAAAGCAGTTTTTGAAGTTTATTTCCGCCAACAACCGTTTAAAAATGGTTATGCTGTTTTTGCAGGTTTGGAACGAATTGTGAACTATTTAGAAAACCTACGCTTTTCTGATAGCGATATAGCTTATTTGGAGTCACTTGGTTATCATGGTGCCTTCTTGGAATATCTCCGTAATCTCAAGTTGGAATTGACTGTGCGTTCTGCTCAAGAAGGGGACTTAGTATTTGCTAATGAACCGATCGTTCAAGTGGAAGGACCTTTGGCTCAGTGTCAGTTGGTTGAAACAGCACTTTTAAATATCGTCAACTTTCAAACCTTGATTGCGACCAAGGCTGCTCGTATTCGTTCAGTCATTGAAGATGAGCCTTTGATGGAGTTCGGTACACGTCGTGCGCAAGAGATGGATGCAGCTATCTGGGGAACTCGTGCCGCTGTCATTGGTGGAGCCAATGGAACTAGTAATGTGCGTGCAGGTAAGCTCTTTGGAATTCCAGTTTTAGGGACTCATGCTCATGCCTTAGTTCAAGTCTATGGGAATGACTATCAGGCTTTCAAGGCTTATGCCTCAACTCACAAAAACTGTGTCTTCCTAGTGGATACCTACGATACTCTTCGGATCGGTGTTCCAGCAGCAATTCAGGTTGCGCGTGAACTTGGTGACAAGATTAATTTCCTTGGTGTTCGTATTGACTCTGGAGATATCGCCTATATTTCTAAAAAAGTTCGTCAACAACTGGATGAGGCTGGATTTACGGATGCTAAGATTTATGCATCCAATGATCTTGATGAAAATACTATCCTTAACCTCAAAATGCAAAAAGCTAAGATTGACGTCTGGGGTGTAGGAACTAAGCTCATTACTGCTTATGACCAACCAGCACTTGGGGCAGTATATAAGGTTGTTGCCATTGAGGATGAGAATGGTCATATGCGCAATACCATTAAACTTTCAAACAATGCAGAGAAGGTTTCAACACCAGGTAAGAAACAAGTTTGGCGCATCACCAGTCGTGAAAAAGGCAAATCAGAAGGTGATTACATTACCTACGATGGTGTAGATGTTACTAGTATGACGGAGATTAAGATGTTCCATCCGACCTATACTTACATCAAGAAAACTGTCCGCAATTTTGATGCCGTTCCTCTCTTGGTAGACATTTTCAAGGACGGTAAGCTGGTCTATGATTTACCAAGTCTGCCTGAAATCCAAGCCTATGCTCGTAAGGAATTTGATAAACTTTGGGATGAATACAAACGTGTCCTGAACCCACAACATTACCCTGTAGACTTGGCTCGTGATGTATGGCAAGATAAGATGGACTTGATTGATAAGATGCGTAAGGAAGCTCTAGGTGAAGGAGAAGAAGAATGACCTTACAAGAAAGTATTATTCAACAATTAGGAGTAAAACCTGTGATTGATCCACAGGAAGAAATTCGTCGTTCTGTTGATTTTTTAAAGCGATATCTGAAAAAGCATCCCTTCCTTAAAAGTTTTGTATTGGGCATTTCAGGTGGACAAGACTCGACCTTAGCTGGTCGCCTTGCCCAACTTGCCGTGGAAGAAATGCGAGCAGAAACTGGAGATGACAGCTACAAATTTATCGCAGTTCGACTACCTTATGGAATTCAAGCAGATGAGGATGACGCGCAAAAAGCACTAGCTTTTATTCAGCCAGATGTCAGTTTAGTAGTGAACATTAAAGAATCTGTTGATTCTATGGCAGTGGCAGTAGAGGCTACTGGTAGTTCTATGACAGACTTTAATAAAGGGAATATCAAGGCTCGTAGTCGTATGATTGCTCAGTATGCCCTAGCAGGTGCTCATAGCGGAGCAGTTATCGGGACTGACCATGCTGCAGAAAATGTTACAGGTTTCTTTACCAAGTTCGGTGACGGCGGTGCAGATATTCTTCCTCTCTATCGCCTCAACAAACGTCAAGGAAAACAACTATTGAAGGAGCTCGGAGCTGATCCTGCTCTCTATGAAAAAGTACCGATTGCCGATCTAGAAGAAGAGAAACCAGGATTGGCAGATGAAGTTGCACTCGGTGTAACCTACGCAGAGATTGATGACTACCTCGAAGGTAAACAAGTCAGCCCAGAAGCCCAAGCAACCATTGAAAAATGGTGGTACAAAGGCCAACACAAACGCCACCTACCAATCACTGTCTTTGATACGTTTTGGGAGTAAAAAGGTCCGGGGGACCTTTTTACCTTCTTGCCTAGAAATTAGAAAGCAAGAATAACCTCCGGGGGAGGTTTTTACCCCGAGTCTAGAAACAGGAGAACGAGGAAAGTCCGGAGGACCTTTTTCACTTTATAACTTGCAATAGGAGACTGAGATAGGTCAATGTAAGTTTGAGCCCATCCATAAAATAGAAAGCGAGTTACGATTATGAAAGCACTAGGTACACAAAATATAGAGACAGAACGTTTGATTTTGAGGAGATTTGTGGAAGGTGATGCCCGAGCTATGTTTGAGAATTGGGCTTCTCGTCTAGATAATCTAACCTATGTTACTTGGGATCCGCACCTGAATGTCGAACAGACTCGAAACTCTATTGGCAATTGGGTAGCATCCTATGACAATCCTAACTATTACAAATGGGCCATTTGTCTCAAAGAAAATCCAAATTTTGTCATTGGAGA
Source organism: Streptococcus pseudopneumoniae (assembly GCF_001068775.1). Lineage (GTDB taxonomy): Bacteria > Bacillota > Bacilli > Lactobacillales > Streptococcaceae > Streptococcus > Streptococcus pseudopneumoniae_N. Next base: position 8,979 of record NZ_JWAJ01000060.1, on the reverse strand, counting down.
TATTAGTCTGGTCAGTGTGGATGAAGAAAACTCTAGCTGTGAGATCGGATATATCTTAGGAATGGACTACTGGGAACGAGGACTCATGACAGAAGCCTTGAAGGCAGTTTTATCATACTGTCTGGATGAGATTGAATTTAAAGAGGTTAATGCCTGCTATGCAAGTTTAAATCCTGCCTCTGGTCGAGTTATGGAAAAGGCGGGTATGACTTTTTGGAAGACGATTCCAGATGGTGTGAGACGAAAAGGTTATAAAGCTGATAAAATTTATTATCAGATCAAAAAATAAGATGGAAAGTTAAGCTTTTCCATCTTATTTTTTGTAATATACTTTTTAATCAAAATAAAGTAAATCTTTGCTGGTACTTGTAAAGAGGTCGAAGCCATCTTTGGTAACAACACCACAGTCTTCGATGCGGACACCGACTTTACCAGGGATGTAGATACCAGGCTCAACTGAGAAGCACATGCCTTCTTCGATAACCATGTCGTTTCCTTCCATGATGGATGGGAATTCGTGGACATCCATACCGATACCATGACCGAGACGGTGGTTGAAGTACTCACCGTAGCCAGCTTTTTCAATCACTTCACGAGCTGCGCGGTCTACTTCATGAGCTGTCACACCAGGTTTGATAAAGTCAAGGGCAGCTTGTTGGGCTTCCAGAGTCAAGTTGTAAATATCTTTCTTGAACTGGTCAGGTTTACCAACAGCGACTGTACGAGTCATATCTGATGCATAACCATTGACCATCACACCGAGGTCAAAGAGGAGAAGGGCATTGTTTTCAACCTTGTTAGCTCCAGGGATACCATGCGGATTTGCAGCGTTATCACCTGTTAAAACCATAGTATCAAAGCTCATTTCATAGCCTTCACGTTTCATAGCAAAGTCAATCTGCGCGATGATATCTGTTTCCGTATTATCAAGAGAGATATTGTCAAAACCAACTTTAACAGACTTGTCGGCGTAAACACCTGCAACCATCATCTTTTGCACTTCGTCTGCTGATTTGATCAAGCGCATACGTTGGATTAATGGAGTCAAGTTCTCAAACTCAGCACTTTCAAAGACAGTTTTCAAACCGTGGTATTTAGTCAAGATGAGATTGTCAAACTCAACTGCTACACGTTTGAAATCAAGCTGTGACAGAGCATTTTGGATTTTCTTCCAAGGGTTTTCAGAGTCCACGTAGCCAACTACTGGGAATGAGACAGTGCTAGTTGCACGCTCAACTTCAAGAGCTGGAACGAAGAGAAGTGGTTCTTGGTTTCCAAGGACAAAGAGGAACATTTGACGTTCGTGTGGATCACTGTAAAAGCCAGTGAGGTAATTAATTGTGACGGGGTCAGATACGACAGCGACGTCTAGCTTTTCTGATTCAAGATAAGTTAAGATTTGTTGTAATTTAGACATATGCTACCTTCTTTCTACCCCTCTATTTTGGCAAAAAACAGCAGAAAATGCAAGAGAGAAGGGGAAATGAAGGTAAAAAAATTCCAACAGCCGAAGCAAGTTGGAATCTAAATATTAGTTAAAATCTGCTTTGCTCTTAACATCGCCATATTCTTCAGCAACTTCTTGGCTGAGAATATCTTCGTAAGCTGGAAGGACAAGATCCTGACCGTATTTCTTTTTGAGGGCAAGGGTTACTAAGCGATAAGCGAGATTGGCGTTTCGGGAGAGGATAGGTCCGTGGAAGTAGGAACCAAAGACATTTTTATAGTGAACACCTTCACCGACCTTTTCTTCATTGTTTCCATTTCCATAAACAACCTGACCTAGCGGTTTTTGGTCATCTGAGAGGAAGGTGCGGCCTTGGTGATTTTCAAAACCATAATAAGTTTCATTAAACTCTTCATTATGAATTTTAATGTCACCGATGAAGCGGTTATTGGTTTGGTTGAGTGTGTAATGTCCCATGACACCTAGACCTTCTATGCGTCTTCCGGAAGCTTCAATATAGTATTGGCCTAATAGCTGGAAGCCACCACAGATAGCTAGGACGACCCCATCATTTTGGATAAAGTTGTCAATGCTTTCTTTTTTATCTGGCAAATCACCAGCAATGATGCTCTGTTCAAAGTCCTGACCGCCACCGAAAAAGGCAATATCGTAGTGATTTTCATCGAAATCATCATGAAGTGAAACGATGTCAACTGTCACATGAGCCCCAAGCTTTTCAGCGACGTACTTGAGCATGAGGATATTCCCATTATCTCCGTAGGTGTTCATGAGGTTGCCATAGAGGTGAGCGATATTCAGCTGGTATGGATAGTTGCCGTCTTTTGAGGAAAGTGAAGTAAAAACCATTAGTTCATCTCCTTTCTAACAATCTGACGATTGGCAAGAAGTTCTCGGAACTCCAGCATAGCTGTATAAGTCGCAAGGATATAGGCATGCTTGCATTCTTGAGCTTCGATCGTTTTGAGAACTTGTTCCAGGCTACTTGTTTCAGTGATCTTGTCAGCTGGATAGCCAGTAACACGTAGACGACGAGCAATTTCAGAATGACGAACTCCACCCGCATTGATTTCAGGAATGTCCATATCAGTAATTTGCTCAAAGTCAGCATCCCAAATCCAGCTGGTATCAATTCCGTCCGCATAGTTGGCATTGAGGAGAACAGATAGACTAAATGGATAAGGAGCTAGTTTGATCATTTCGATGGCCTGGGTAGCACCAACAGGATTTTTAATAAGAACCAGTGTGCATTCCTTGTCACCGATATGGAAGGTTTCTTGGCGACCAAAGACAGCACGGCTCTTGTCAAACCCTTGTTTGATCAGTTGTGGCTCTGCTCCAAGGAAACGGGCAATAGCAACCGCAGCCAGAGCATTGTAGATATTGTAGAGTCCACCGATTTGAATACCGTATTCTTGTCCATCGATAACAAAACGAGAGCGATTGTTGGTTAACTCAACCAGTTCAGTCAGACGATAATCCAGTTCAGGACGTTTACAACCACAATTCTCACAGATGTAGGCACCCAAGTTGGCATAGGTATTGAGCTCGTACTTAAGAATGCTATGACATTCAGGGCAGAGGATACCTTCAGTATTGTAGTGAGCAAGTTGCGCTGGACCTTTTTCTAGATCAAAACCAAAATACTGAACAGGATTTGAAATTGCAGGCTTGTAGAAAAGCGGACTATCACCGTTTAGCAGGACAGTAGCAGTAGGAACTTTCCGAATAGCATCCAAAATCATGTTATAGGTCGTATAAATTTCACCGAAACGATCCATTTGGTCACGGAAGATATTGGTGATGACGAAGAGACTTGGCTGGATGTAGTCACAGATACGGGAAAGACTGGCCTCGTCGATTTCTAAAACTGCAATGTTTTTACCTGTTTTAGAGGATTTTGCTGTCAAGAAGGTGGTGGTAATCCCTGTAATCATATTGGCACCACTAGGATTGGTCAAAACTTGACCATAGACTTCGTTTAAAATACCGACAGTGAGGGCGGTTGTCAGGGTTTTTCCATTGGTACCAGTAACCACGACAATCTCGTAGTTCTTCGCTAAATGTTGTAAAATATCTTTATCAAATTGAAGGGCCAGTTTCCCAGGGAGCGTACTTCCACGTCCGAGACGACTTAAAATAAAGTGAGAAGAACGTCCAGCAAGAAGGCCCAAAGTAGTTTTTAATTTCATATTTCTATTATATCATAAAAGCTGAAAAAGACAGATTTGAGATTTTAGAAAAAAAAACAGCCCAAGGAGGGCTGCTTGATAAAACTAAATCGCAAACAAGTCATTCAAGTTCTCAGCCAAGGTTGGGTGAGTGAAGATTTGTTTTGTGAAGTAAGTGTATGGGATTTTGTTGTCCATAGCAATAGTAATAATATTGATGATTTCTTGTGATCCTTCTGAGAAGATGCTTGCACCGAGAATCTCTTTAGTTTCAGTGTTGACAACAGCTTTGAAGGCTCCACGAAGATCTCCATTCACGTGACCACGAGGCATAGCAGCAACAGGGATTTCCTTGACAGCGTATGGAAGTTTCAAATCAGCTGCTTGGCTTTCAGTCAAACCAACTTGTGAAAGTGCAGGTGTGATGAACATAGTGTTTGGCACATTGAGACGGTCTTCAAGTGTGTAGTTGCCATCACCAGCGAGGTAGCTGTATACAACACGGAAGTCATCTAGTGAAATGTAGGTAAATTGAAGTCCACCGTTGACATCTCCAACTGCAAAGACACCAGGAACGTTTGTTTGACAATGTTTGTCTACCTTGATAGCGCCACGTTCAGTAAGTTCAATATCTGTATTTTCAAGTTGAAGTGGTTCAACATTTGGTTTACGTCCTGTTGCATAGAGAAGGGCATCGAAACGATAGGTTTCATTTTCAGTCACAACAAGAACTTGGTCACCATCGTTTTTGATTTCAGTAGTATGGATGTTTTGAAGCAATTCGATGCCGTCTTCTTCCATGTATTGTTTAGCAAGATCTGCGATGGAAGGTTCTGCACGAGGTAAGAAAGTGTCCATTGCATCTAAGACTGTTACCTTGCTGCCAAGTTTATTGTAAAGACCAGCAAATTCAAGACCAATGTTTCCACCACCAAGAATTCCGAGTTTTTCTGGTAATTGTTCCAAGTTTTGGATACCTGTTGAATCAAAGACATTTTTGCTAGTTGCTAGACCTGGGATAGGCAATACGTTTGAAACAGCACCAGTGTTGATGACAATTGTTTCAGCAGTTAGTTCTTGTTTTTCGTCACCAGCTTGAATTTCGATGACTTTGTTGGAAACAAAGTGGGCTTCGGCATCAATGATATCAACTCCAGTACCAGCGATTGTAGCATAGTTTTTACCGTTAAGGCGACTGGTAATCATATTTTTTGTTGCCATGACTTCTTCAAATGACAAGTCTTTCTCAGCAGCAACTAACAAGGTTTTAGTTGGAATACAACCGATGTTGATACAAGTTCCACCGTACATAGCCTTGTTACGTTCGATAAGAGCAACTTTTTTACCAGCTGAAGCTAGTTTGGCAGCAAGAGTTTTACCTGCCTTACCAAATCCAATGACAATTAAATCGTATGTTAACATTTTTAAATCCTCCTGTTTGATTTCATTCTAGCACAAGAAAAAAATAATTTCACAAATCTGCTACGGAAAATTAAAGAGACTTCCGCCTTGAGAGCAAGTCATTTATGAATGTTATTGATTAATCAAATTGAAGATATTACGAATACTTAAGCTAAAAAATCGTTTACATGATTTAATCAGAGGGTCTGACTATCTTTTAACCATTTCTTGTGTTATACTAGATAAGTTGCAAAGAAAGCAGTACTTTTCTTTAGTGGAAAAGAAGCAACACGATCTTTCATAGAAGATATGAAAATACGTCATGAAAAGAAAAGTATAAACTAAGCGCTATAGGGTGGCTTCGCACCACCTTTAGAAAGAAGAATAACGTGAAATTTAATGAATTTAACTTGTCTGCTGACCTTTTGGCAGAAGTTGATAAAGCAGGATTTGTAGAAGCAAGTCCTATCCAAGAGCAAACTATTCCTTTGGCTCTTGAAGGAAAAGATGTTATCGGTCAAGCACAGACTGGTACAGGGAAAACAGCAGCCTTTGGCTTACCAACCCTTGAAAAAATTCGTACAGAAGAAGCAACTATCCAAGCCTTGGTCATTGCCCCAACTCGTGAACTGGCTGTTCAAAGCCAAGAAGAGCTTTTCCGCTTTGGTAGAAGCAAGGGTGTAAAAGTTCGTTCAGTCTATGGTGGTTCAAGCATTGAAAAACAAATCAAGGCTCTTAAATCAGGGGCTCATATCGTAGTAGGAACACCAGGACGACTTCTTGACCTGATTAAACGCAAGGCCTTGAAATTGCATGATATTGAAACCTTGATTTTAGACGAAGCTGATGAAATGCTGAACATGGGCTTTCTTGAAGACATCGAAGCCATCATCTCTCGTGTTCCAGAAAATCGTCAAACCTTGCTCTTTTCAGCGACTATGCCAGATGCTATCAAACGTATTGGTGTTCAGTTCATGAAAGAACCTGAGCATGTGAAGATTGCTGCCAAAGAATTAACAACAGAACTGGTAGACCAGTACTATATCCGAGTTAAGGAACAAGAAAAATTTGATACCATGACTCGTCTCATGGATGTTGATCAACCTGAGTTGTCTATCGTCTTCGGTCGTACTAAACGTCGTGTGGATGAGTTGACTCGTGGGCTTAAAATCCGTGGTTTCCGTGCAGAAGGGATTCATGGAGATTTGGACCAAAACAAACGCCTTCGTGTCCTTCGTGATTTTAAAAATGGCAACCTTGATGTCCTCGTAGCAACTGACGTTGCGGCTCGTGGTTTAGATATCTCAGGTGTGACCCATGTCTACAACTACGATATCCCACAAGACCCTGAGAGTTATGTTCACCGTATCGGTCGTACAGGTCGTGCAGGTAAGTCAGGTCAGTCTATTACCTTCGTTTCACCTAATGAGATGGGTTATCTCCAAATCATTGAGAACTTGACTAAGAAACGTATGAAAGGTCTCAAGCCGGCAAGTGCAGAAGAAGCCTTCCAAGCTAAGAAACAAGTTGCTCTCAAGAAAATTGAACGTGATTTTGCTGATGAAGCTATTCGTGGAAACTTCGAGAAATTTAGCAAAGATGCCCGTAAATTAGCAGCTGAATTCAGTCCTGAAGAATTGGCTATGTACATTCTTAGCTTAACAGTTCAGGATCCAGATAGTCTTCCAGAAGTTGAGATTGCACGTGAAAAACCACTGCCGTTTAAACCATCAGGTAATGGATTCGGTGGGAAAGGTAAGGGAGGTCGTCGTGGAGATGACCGTCGTGATCGTGAACGCCGTCGTGACAATCGTCGTGGTGAACGTCGGGATGATTTCAAAAAAGGCAGTCGCAGAAACGACCGCTTTGATAAGGAAAAACGTTACCGTAAGGACAACAAAAAACCTCGCACAACATCTAGCGAAAAGAAAACAGGCTTTGTGATTCGAAACAAGGGTGATAAATAATAAAAAAAGCGGTTCACTGTGGTGGATCGCTTTTATATATAAGGAGACCGAGAGTCAAGAAAAGTTTCATACGAGAAAATAGATTTATATATTTGTTATCTTGTAATATTATATTATCAAAAAATGGAGGATCTGTCAACAAGAAAATTGAAAAAAATATAAAAAATTGCAAATGTAAGAGAATTGCAATGCAATAAGCAATTTTCAGATAATTATTGAAATAAAGACAGTTTTGTGATATAATGGAAGCGATTAAATACGAGGTGAAAAATGGCACATTTATTAGAAAAAACGAGAAAAATCACATCTATCTTAAAGCGTTCGGAGGAGCAACTACAGGATGAACTTCCCTATAATGCCATTACACGTCAATTAGCCGATATCATCGACTGCAATGCTTGTATCGTCAATAGCAAGGGGCGTTTGTTGGGCTACTTTATGCGCTATAAAACAAACACCGATCGTGTAGAGCAGTTCTTCCAAACAAAGATTTTCCCTGAGGACTATATCCAAGGGGCAAATATGATCTACGATACGGAGGCCAACCTCCCTGTGGAACATGATTTGACTATTTTCCCAACTGAAAGTCGCTCAGACTTCCCAGATGGTTTAACAACTATTGCTCCAATCCACGTTTCTGGGATTCGATTGGGTTCTTTGATTATTTGGCGAAATGACAAGAAATTCGAAGATGAGGATTTGATCCTTGTTGAGATTGCTAGCACGGTGGTTGGTATTCAGCTTTTGAACTTCCAACGTGAAGAAGATGAGAAAAATATCCGCCGTCGCACAGCAGTGACTATGGCGGTCAATACACTATCATATTCTGAATTGCGTGCAGTCTCTGCGATTTTAGCAGAACTAGATGGCAAAGAAGGACAATTGACAGCTTCAGTTATCGCAGATCGCATCGGTATTACTCGTTCAGTGATTGTCAATGCTCTTCGGAAGCTCGAATCAGCAGGGATTATTGAAAGTCGTTCATTGGGTATGAAGGGAACTTATCTAAAAGTTTTAATCCCAGATATTTTTGAAGAAGTGAAAAAGAGGGACTATTAATGGCTAAGGCTTTAATTTCTATTGACTATACAGAAGATTTTGTAGCGGATCATGGAAAATTGACAGCAGGAGCTCCTGCTCAAGCAATATCAGAAGAAATCAATCAGGTAACTAGATTAGCATTTGACCGTGGAGATTATATTTTCTTTACCATTGATGCTCATGAGGAAAATGATGTCTTTCATCCAGAAAGTAAACTTTTTCCCCCTCATAATCTGATTGGGACTAGCGGGCGTAATCTATATGGTAAGTTAGCTGAATTTTATCAGGAACAGGCCCAGGATAGTCGTGTTTTCTGGATGGACAAACGTCACTATTCGGCTTTTTCTGGCACAGATTTGGATATCCGTCTGAGAGAGCGTCGCGTGGATACAGTTATCTTAACAGGTGTTCTTACAGATATCTGTGTATTGCATACGGCTATCGATGCCTATAATCTTGGGTATCAGATAGAAGTTGTCAAGTCAGCAGTCGCATCCATTTGGCCTGAAAACCACCAGTTTGCACTTGGACATTTTAAGAATACATTAGGAGCGAAACTCCTTGATGAAAACCTCGTTGAAATCAAAGAATAATGTATTCAAAAAAACTGAAAAAAATCTGAAAAAAGTGTTGACAAAGATTATGAAAGTTGATATACTAGTAAAGTAATCGACGCGGGGATGGCGGAATTGGCAGACGCGCAGGACTAAGGATCCTGTGACCGCTTTAGGTCGTGAGGGTTCAAGTCCCTCTCTCCGCATAGGAAAAGAGTTAGATTCGGCTAGCTCTTTATTTTTTGAAACAGGTATAGTGAAAAACATACAAGATAGTTTTTTGTATGTTTTTTGTTTTCTTTTAAAAAGTGCTACAATATATAGTCAATTGAAACAAGAACAAGACAAAAGAGCCTCGAAAAAAGTACTACAACTTGGCA
>NZ_JWAJ01000059.1 GCF_001068775.1 Streptococcus pseudopneumoniae | reverse complement strand
ATAAAGACCTCCTAACTTTATTTAATAGAAATCCTAAACTTTTTTTCATCATAATCTCCTAATGAAGTCACCTAATCAAGTGACTTTTTTGTGGGGTGAGGTAATGGTAATAGAACTTTTTTGAAAAATGGTAGAATTTGAGAAAAGTTAAGCTAGTTTTAAGCTTCGTCTTGTATTATATCTTTATTAAATAAAGACCTCCTAACTTTATTTAATAAAATCCTAAACTTTTCTTTTTCATAATAATCTCCCTTAACTCCACCCAATCAGGTGGAGTTTTTTGGCTCTATTTCAGGCTTTTGGGAGTTTCCTAAACATCATTTTCCAATAAATTTCGGTATTTTTAGGATTTTGGTCGGGGAATTGGCGGGGATTTTTTAGTGAATATGACTAAGAAATAGGTCTATTGTCGTTTCAGTGAGTTCGTCCTCAACTTGGTTATAACGATCCGTCATATAGATTTTTGTATGGCCTAGTGCCTGCCCAAACTGCTCGGTTGGAACTCGTGAAATAATGTGAAGAAGTGGTACATCATGTGTAAGCCTATCGTTTCATTTCGTGGATTAAAATGTTGGTTTGACTGATTTGAGTTGATGAGCGCCCATGTTCATTGATAGTGATGTAATCTTTTGTTGTTCCTTGATAATTTTTAACTTTCTCTTAATCTTGAAAGTATTATTGGACAAGGGAGTAAAACTTTGACAAAATTTGTGAACTATGGGATAATAAAAAGGAATTGAGTACTAGTTCTATATCATAGGCTAGAAAAGACCCCAAGCTCACGTCCAAATAAGCTAGGGGTCTTTTTTGACACTATTTGTCCTTGTTTAGCCATTTATCGACTAAGCGAAGAACGGCACCGACCACAATTGGTCCAATGATAGTTTTAAGGATTAGTTCCATCATGGACTATTTTACTTTCTCTCGCAGGCGATGAAGCAGTGACGTAGAATAAAGTGCCAAACTCGGGAGTCACCCAATCGGGTGGCTTTTTTGTTTGTGGGCTGGATTTTTGCTATAATAGGAGCATGAGTAGAATTTTAGATAATGAAATCATGGGCGATGAGGAGTTGGTAGAACGTACCCTTCGTCCCCAATATTTACGTGAATATATCGGTCAAGACAAGGTCAAGGATCAGCTTCAAATCTTTATCGAAGCAGCTAAAATGCGTGATGAGGCGCTGGACCATGTTCTTTTGTTTGGCCCTCCAGGTCTCGGGAAAACAACCATGGCTTTTGTCATTGCCAATGAACTGGGAGTCAATCTCAAACAAACATCTGGTCCTGTTATCGAAAAAGCCGGTGATCTGGTAGCGATTTTGAATGACTTGGAGCCAGGAGATGTTCTTTTTATTGATGAGATTCATCGCTTGCCTATGTCGGTGGAAGAGGTGCTTTACAGTGCTATGGAAGACTTCTACATCGACATCATGATTGGTGCGGGGGAAGGTAGTCGCAGTGTCCATCTAGAATTACCACCTTTTACCTTGATTGGTGCGACGACACGAGCAGGAATGCTATCAAATCCTCTTCGTGCGCGTTTTGGGATTACTGGTCACATGGAGTATTATGCCCATGATGACTTGACAGAGATTGTCGAGCGGACGGCAGATATTTTTGAGATGGAAATTACTCATGAGGCAGCTTCTGAGTTGGCCCTCCGTAGCCGTGGAACTCCTCGTATCGCCAATCGTCTCCTCAAGCGCGTTCGCGACTTTGCGCAGATTATGGGCGATGGCTTGATTGATGATGGGATTACGGACAAGGCTTTGACCATGCTGGATGTAGACCATGAAGGCTTGGACTATGTGGACCAGAAAATTCTCCGCACCATGATTGAGATGTACGGTGGAGGTCCTGTCGGTCTAGGAACACTTTCTGTTAATATCGCTGAAGAGCGTGAGACGGTAGAGGATATGTACGAACCTTATCTGATCCAGAAAGGATTTATCATGCGAACTCGTTCAGGTCGAGTCGCGACAGCTAAGGCATATGAACATTTGGGGTATGAATATATTGAAAAATAAGACTGAAATCTTAGACTCTTTTAGAGAAAATCCTGACATGATGGCTATTCTGACTATCATCCGTGACTTGGAGTTGAAAGATTCCTGGTTGGCGGCTGGTTCAGTCCGAAATTTTATCTGGAATCTCTTGTCAGATAAGCCATCCTTTGACCGTGAAACGGATGTGGATGTGATTTTCTTTGACCCAGATGTGAGTTACGAAGAAACACTGGCTATAGAGAACAAGTTGAGGGAGGACTTTCCCCAGTATCAATGGGAGCTGAAAAATCAAGTCTATATGCATCAGCATAGTCCCCATACGGAACCGTATAGAAATTCCTGCGATGCCATGAGTAAGTATCCTGAACGTTGTACGGCAGTAGGACTTCGCTTGCAAGCTGATACAACTTTAGAGCTCTTTGCGCCTTATGGTTTGGAGGATATTTTGAACTTTCAGGTTGCTCCAACTCCACATTTCTTAGAAAATCAAGACCGAATGAAGCTCTATCAAAAGCGTTTATCCAAGAAAAATTGGCGAGAAAAATGGAAAAATCTTACAGTTAAAAATACTTAAGGAAACTTTAAGATAGGAGCTGTATACTTATTTCATAAGTTAAGAAGAACTTAACTTTAACTCCTAAAACTTTTTCATAATAATCTCCCTATAAAAAATTAAGTCGCCCAATCAGGCGGCTTTTTTTGATGGATCAATGATTCGACATATAGTAGATTGAACCTAGAATAGTACGCTACGGATTTTAAAATATTTTTAGAAATTGATCTGACTTTTCTTTCTGGTCAATTTGTTTATATTTTATTTCATCCTACTGATTTTTTACAATAATATTTGATTTTTTAAAGGTAAACAGATGATTATTGGACAAAAAAGAATCTTACAATCAGGGAAAATCTACAAAAAGTTCAAGGCGTTTGTGTTAATCTATTTTCAACTTAATCTTTGGACAAAGAAGCCTATAGTGTGCTATAATAAAGTATTATAGATTGAGCTCTATATCAAAAATTTTTTAAGACTACACCATTGCTTGTCAGGGTGAAAAAAGAGAAAATATCCATGTAACGTGGCTGTGTATCTTAAGGATGTTTTGGTATTTAGTTTTTTATAAAAAATAAACTCAAGGAGAAAAAACATGTTTTTTAGACGTCAGGAAGGACGATATAGAGAAACAGACCGAGTAACGAGGTATAAATTGATCAAGTCAGGGAAACACTGGCTTCGAGCATCTACCTCTCTTTTTGGTTTGTTCAAGGTTCTTCGTGGTGGTGTTGATACTGCTCAGGTGACAACTGAAGTTGTGGAAGATCGTGTCTCAACTTCTTTAACTGGGATAGATGTCCTCAAGGGGATAGTTGCCGCGGGGGCCGTTGTTGGTGGTGGAGTTGCCACTCATACGCAAGTCCATGCCAATGAACAGCTGGCTGTAGAGAAAGTCGTGGATGGTACTGACAATCTAGTGAATTCTGATCAGGTTGTTTTGGGAACTGTCAATAAAGATGAGGAGCAGCAAACGTCTGTTTCAACATCTACCTCTGTTAGTGAGAGTGTCTCAATCTCTGCTTCTACAAGTGCCTCTATTTCGGCCTCAACAAGTGCATCCGAGTCCGTAAGTGCCTCAACATCAGCTAGCACTAGTGCCAGTGTTTCATCTTCAACTTCAGCTAGTATCTCATCTTCATTGAACGATTCTGCCTCAACATCAGATAGTGCTTCGACTGTTGCAAGCAGTTCCCTCTCTGAGGTTTCGCATGTAGAAGGTTCACAGACGGCTCCTAGCGAAGATGCTATCAGTAATGACGGAACATCCAGAGCCACAGTTAAGGCTAGCGATATTAAGGTCAATCCTGATCTTTCTAGTTCTCTTTCAACTGCAGAAAACTTCACAAGTCAAAATGCGAGTCTGACAGCAACCACAACAGCGACTCTTGCTGCGACAACGACTGCAGAAGTGAGCGCTAAAAAGCAAGCAGAAGACCGTAAGAAACTGGCAGCACTTTCAGCAGAAATGGGAGAATACCTAGCTAAAGCCGTGGACCTTCCAGATACAAGCTCAGCCATTCTTAAGGTGAAATCTGCTATTGCTGAGATTGAATCTGCTCTCAAGGACCCAAACGCTGACCTAGGAACAGCTGTCAAGACAGCTACTTCAGCTCGCAACTCTATCGCCAATGCGGTTTCACGTGTAACCTCTGGCCAACGTGATAGCCGTAATGGACAACCAATGGCAACGGGAGAAAATCTCCGAGGCCTTTCTCCGATTGCAGTAAACAATCACACCACAGCTCAACTTGGTCAAGGTAGTTATTCAAGTTCAAATCGTGAGGTTGTCTGGACAATCAAAATGCACTCGCAGAGTCCGCTTAATTATGCTGGTCTGATCGCGCAAGTGGATAGAAACACAACCATCACTCGTGTTCTTTTTAATGGACAACCAATGGAAAAACGTGGTGGTTCTGGTAATGAGTATATATTCAACAAGCGCCATGATTTGAATAGGAACCTTGAAGCGACTATATTGGTGTATGCGACGGTAAACAATCGTTCTAACGCAGCTACTTTGAATGCTCAAGTGGCAACAAGCAGTCAACCGTTTACAAGCGCAAATGCTTCAGGGAATTATAGTAGCTCAATGAGCTCAACCGTTTCGACTGGGGAAACAGGTCAGTCTAGAAACACGGGAGGTCAGAGCCGTGCGGCATCTCAGCGACCAACTATTAGCTTGCCAAGTGAGATTGCTTATTATAATGATGATACCATTACACCTGTGAATATGATCCTTAGTGATGACACCGGAATGGCAAAAGTAGAACCTGGGAATAATCCTATCATCACAGGTTTGGATGCACCAGACTATCCATATAATATAGTAAAAGGTAAGAAAATAAACGGAGATCTTGCGACATATGACCAACGTGGGCATAAAACTGGATACCGCACATCTTATACGGTACATATTGTTGGAACCATTGGTCGTGAAGGAACAAATTGGCGGCCGTATGCGACTGGTGCTTATGCTATTGAATATAAAGTGACAGACAAAGATGGTCAAACAGCTACGGCACGTATGACTCTCAATATCAAAGGGTTCAATGAGCGACAAAACCCTGTGAGTGGTGACACTGTTACAGTTAACAATCCATCTGCCTTGAGTCCTACTGAAAGAAATCAAATTCTTGAAAACTTCAAAAGCAAAAATGCTACTATCCTCAACAGATCTGATTACAAGAAAGATTCTGAAGGTAATCATGAAATTACAGTGTCTAACACTGGTGAAATTACCATTACCTATCGTGATAATACGGTAGATGTTGTCCGAGCTAATGTAAGAGCTGAAACTGTTCCTCCTGTGCCTGCTGTTACAGTGACGCGTGATGGCGAGCCCATCCAAGCGACAGAGAGTCCAGACCCTAGTCGTGGGAAGGAACACATCGTCTATGCTGGTGATAACTTTACAGTTGATTTCACAGCGTATGATAATAGTGGGAAACTAAAAGAGTTTAAGATTATCTCCAAAGCGGACGCTAATCGACCTGCTTTAACAACCAACTTCTTCCAAGGTGATAATGATACAGGAGATGAGTATGGTACAGGTGTGGTTGACCATCTAAATAGTGGCGATATCAATGCTACTGAGAGCAGTCCAGCTCATATCGTTGTAAAGGCCCATCTTAGGGATGATTTGGAGTGGAAGTCAGGAAATACTTGGCAACGAAATGCGGTTGCTACCGACCAAGTAAATAATCGAAATGTCACAACAGGAACTGGTAATGTTCGTATCACTCAAGGACAACTGAAAGACCGTCTTAAAGTAATAAATCCTGACTTTACACCTGTAGCAAATAAAGATAGCTTAACAGATGATGAAAAGGCAGCTGTCAAGACTGCCATCTATGCTAAAAATAATCAGGCAATACACCGTATCAAAGATATTGAAGTTGCAAACGATGGAACTGCAACGATTATTTATAAGGATTTAACAAGAAATACTATTTCTCGATCTGTTACAGTTAATGAACGTCCAAAACTGGAGATTCATTATGATAATGCTACAACTAAGGAAATCTATCTATACCGTGGGGAAGAAGTTAATGTAACCTTTAGAGCAACTGATGATTCTGGCAAGATTTCTTCATTAAAGTTTGAAATGCAAGGAACTGCGGATAGTGCAAACGGAAACAACTACGCAGGATATACTGGTCTCAATCGTTCAAATCCGATTACTAACTTAACGAATCAATCTGATGCAAAGATTACCCTTACAGGGACTCTAGGAAAAACTGTACAGTTAGGATCATTTGAACGCTATTTAATGGCAACAGATGATAAAAATACATCTGATAGTGACCATGCTAAAAATGGGATTACCGACAATGGTTATGTCAAATTTGTAATCAAAAGCCAGACTGATAAATATACTGCTGTAGCGAAGGCGTCAACGGTCTATACTTATGTAGGTGAAACAGCAGATGATTTGTCAAATGCGGCTAACTTTGTCCAGCTTGATGGTGGAGGACAGTTCCCTCAAGGAACGACTGTTTCATGGGTTAGTCGCATTGACAACACATCTGCTGGGACAAAAAGTGCAGTTGCACGGGTTACTTATTCTGATGGCTCGACTGATGATGTAACAGTTAACTATACTGTTTATCCGAAAGTTGAAGCCAAGACTTACAATGGTGTGACAGGTAAGTTCTATGCCTTTAAAGGAACGAAAGAAGCTAACCTTAGTAAAGTTGATGGAGGAGATTGGGCTAATAATATTGGTAGAGATTCTGATTTGTATACCAATCTTAAGGAACTTCCAACAGGAACCAAATGGTCTTATAAATATAAGTTAAATAACACAGGGGCTGAACAAACAACTAATGTTGGAACTCCTACTTTTGGTGAAGTATGGTATACGACTAAAGAGGTTGTGAATCTGGAACCTGTTAGTCACCATACAACCTATACGCTAATTGCCACTTATCCAAAAGGACGTTTTGGGGATGTTTCAACAAGCAATCCAGCCTTGACAAGTCAGACAAGCTTTGATTATACAGTTGTTGATCCTGTAGCTAGACAAGAGTATGTTACAACTGTGGGAAATAAGGCTCCATTAGCAGAGATTATTGCTAAGCCAGGAGAGGCACTTAAAAATTCGAATACAAGTGTAGCTTTCCCAACAGGAACAACCTTTAGTTGGGTCCAGGCTCCTGATGACGCTATGCTGGCAAACCCTGGGGTTTATACGAAAAAAGTTACAGTCACTCTTCCGCAAGGTTCCTATAGTGGAGCTCCTGGAAATAGTAGAACAGTAGACGTGACTATTAAGGTAAACCCACAAGCGCCAGCTATCTCAGTTAATTCTACCAATGAAACTGGCGGCTTGCCAAATCGTTCGATCGTTGTTACGAATGTCACACCTGGAGCTCTTGTAACATTAACATTAGCTGGTCATACATTCACCAAGACTGCTAAGGACAATGAAACAAGCGTCACATTTGAACCAACAAAATTGCAGGATGCTTATGATGGCAACAATGGTCTCCTTCCGACTAGAGATGTGACAGCTAAGCAAGAAAAAACAGTAACACTTCCAAGTGGTGGAACTGAAACCTTGAGTTCGTCTACAACGACTGCAACGATTACCAAGGAAACTGTAGCACCTGAAGTAACTTTTGAACTTTATATTAAGAATGATAAGACTGGCCAATGGGAAAAACAAACGATCAAGAATAATGTTCGTCCAGGAGTCAGCGGTTACGAAGTCTTCGCAGGCGACAAGATTAAAGTTGTTTTAACTGCTAAAGATAATAGTGGTAAGATTAAAACTCTGAAATTAAACGATGGAACTTCTGATATCAGTCGTATTTTCCAAACAGGTTATTCTTCAGATGATGATGCACTAGGAATTAAGGATATTACCACTGAAGCTTCAACAACAAATCCAAAAGTCCTAGAGTACACTGCTACTTATGGGGAAAATGTACAGTATGCTGACGGAAACAAATGGACGCGTGGAACAAATGCTACAGATTTATCAGATAATACGGGTAGAGTCACAACTGTAGTTGCACAAGGGAAACTGAATGAAAAATTCCCAGGTATTAAACCAAGTAGTGCTATCCAAGTTTCTAATTTAACTTCATTGACACCAGATGATCTTAAGAAGATTCTTGCTGCAGTGAAGGCAGTCAACCCTGAGTCAGATTTCCGTATTAAATCGTACGAGATTGCTAGCAATGGAACTGTAACGATTACCTACAAAGACGGAACAAAAAACACAGTAACTCCTGATTTGTCAGATTCGGATCATAAGTCAGCATCAGCGTCAACCAGTGCGTCAGTGTCTGCTTCAACCAGTGCATCAGTAAGTGCAATGACCAGTGCATCTGAGTCAGCATCAACAAGCGCAAGTCAATCAGCAAGCACGTCAGCTAGCCAGTCAGCATCAACAAGCGCAAGTCAATCAGCAAGCACGTCAGCAAGTACATCTGCTTCAACAAGCGCAAGTACGTCAGCAAGTACATCCGCTTCAACCAGCGCAAGCACATCAGCAAGTACATCTGCCTCAACGAGCGCAAGTACGTCAGCAAGCACGTCAGCTTCAACAAGCGCAAGCACATCAGCAAGCACGTCAGCCTCAACAAGCGCAAGCACGTCAGCAAGTACCTCAGCCTCAACGAGCGCAAGCACGTCAGCAAGTACGTCAGCAAGTACCTCAGCAAGTACATCTGCTTCAACCAGTGCAAGTACGTCAGCAAGTACATCAGCCTCAACAAGTGCAAGTACGTCGGCAAGCACGTCAGCCTCAACA
>NZ_JWAJ01000007.1 GCF_001068775.1 Streptococcus pseudopneumoniae | reverse complement strand
CTTGAGTGCAGGTGTATCAGCTAAACTCTTCCAAGAAACTCTTGTCTTTGCCCACGAATCAGGCGCAAACTTCAACGGTGTTCTTTGTGGACGTGCAACATGGGCTGGATCAGTTGAAGCCTACATCAAAGACGGTGAAGCAGCAGCTCGTGAGTGGTTGCGTACAACTGGATTTGAAAACATTGACGAACTCAACAAGGTTCTTAAAACAACTGCAACTTCATGGACCGAACGTGTCTAAATTCCCCCCCTTTTATGTCCTAAAACCTAGCTAAAAAACTTTTAAAAAAAGTTGTATGTAAAGGTTTACAAAATAAACATCTTGTGCTATACTTAAGTCACAAGTTAATACAAAGTGAGTGTTACTAAGTAATATTAGGCATGATCACAGATGACTCAGAGCTATATTTTCTGAACTCATTTGTGGTCATTTTTTATGCTCACAAAACTTAAATAATAGGGCAAGGAGGTTGCCATGTATCGGATATTAAATCCAATGAATAACAATGTTTCTCTCGTGCGGAATAGCAAGGGAGAGGAGTTGATCGTAATTGGTAAGGGTATTTCATTCGGTAAGAAGAAGGGAGATTTGATTTCTGAGGATCAGGTTGAAAAAGTTTTTCGGATGAAAACAGAAGAGTCGCGAGAAAATTTTATAGCTCTTCTCAAGGATGTACCGCTTGATTTTATTACGGTCACTTATGAGATTATTGATAATCTTTCTAAAAAATATCAATATCCTGTCCAAGAGTATCTATACGTCACTCTGACAGACCATATCTATTGTTCTTATCAGGCTATTAGCCAAGGACGCTATAAGGATAGTAACTTGCCTGACATTTCTGCCAAATATCCTATCGCTTTTCAAATTGCACAAGAAGCTTTCGAAATTTATCGTCAAAAACTGACAGAAAATTTTCCTGAAGACGAAATCATTCGTATCGCTTATCACTTCATCAACGCGGAAGGTGAGAATGCAGTCGAAGTTGTTGAGTCAATTGATAAGAGAAAGGAAATTTTAAAGAGGGTCGAAAGCGTTTTGAAGAGTTATAAAATCCAGCGAACACCTGAAAATAATAATTTCTACGACCGCTTTATGATTCATCTAAATTATTTTTTGGATTATCTGGATCGTAGTCGCGATGATAATCAATCCTTGCTCGATATGGAAGAACATATAAAGAATACCTATCCAGAAGCATTCGAGATTGGTAGTAAAATTTATGAGGTCATTGCTCAGGAAACTGGTCTTGACCTCTACAAGAGTGAACGAGTTTATCTTGTTCTACACATCCAACGTTTATTGTCATAACGCTTTACTAAAAAATATATAAGGAGAAATCTATCGTGAATAGAGAAGAAGTGACATTGTTAGGTTTTGAGATTGTTGCCTATGCTGGCGATGCTCGTTCAAAACTATTGGAAGCTTTGAAGGCTGCTGAAGCTGGTGATTTTGCGAAAGCGGATAGTTTAGTTGAGGAAGCTGGTGCTTGCATCGCAGAGGCTCACCACGCCCAAACAAGCTTGTTAACAAAGGAAGCTGCAGGTGAAGATTTAGCCTATAGCGTGACCATGATGCATGGTCAAGATCACCTGATGACAACAATCTTGCTAAAAGATTTGATGCATCATTTAATTGAACTTTATAAAAGAGGAGCTAAATAATGAATAAGTTAATTGCCTATATCGAGAAAGGAAAGCCTTTCTTTGAAAAACTATCTCGAAATATCTATCTTCGTGCTATTCGTGATGGATTTATCGCAGGAATGCCAGTCATTCTATTCTCAAGTATTTTTATCTTGATTGCTTTTGTTCCAAACTCTTGGGGCTTTAAATGGTCTGATGAAGTAGTAGCACTTTTGATGAAACCTTACAGCTACTCTATGGGAATTCTAGCAGTCTTGCTAGCTGGTACGACTGCTAAATCATTAACAGACTCTGTTAACCGTAGCATGGAAAAAACCAACCAAATCAACTATATGTCAACGCTATTGGCGGCTATTGTTGGATTATTGATGTTGGCAGCTGATCCAATTGAAGGTGGCTTTGCAACTGGTTTCCTTGGTACAAAAGGGTTGCTTTCAGCCTTCCTGGCAGCTTTTGTAACTGTAGCTATCTATAAGGTTTGTGTGAAGAACAACGTTACTATTCGCATGCCTGACGAAGTTCCACCGAATATCTCACAAGTCTTTAAAGACGTTATTCCGTTTACGCTTTCAGTTGTTTCTCTTTATGCTCTTGACTTGCTCGCTCGTCAATTTGTTGGTGCAAGCGTTGCAGAATCAATTGGTAAATTCTTTGCCCCATTATTCTCAGCAGCAGACGGTTATCTTGGTATTACCATTATCTTTGGTGCTTTTGCCTTCTTCTGGTTTGTCGGTATTCACGGCCCATCTATCGTTGAACCTGCCATTGCAGCGATCACTTATGCAAATGCCGAAGTCAACTTGAACCTTCTTCAACAAGGTATGCACGCTGATAAGATCCTTACATCTGGTACACAAATGTTTATCGTCACTATGGGTGGTACAGGAGCAACTCTTGTAGTTCCATTCATGTTTATGTGGTTGTGTAAGTCTAAGCGTAACCGTGCCATCGGACGCGCTTCAGTAGTTCCTACATTCTTCGGTGTAAACGAACCAATCCTGTTTGGTGCACCACTTGTTTTGAACCCAATCTTCTTTATTCCATTTATCTTTGCTCCAATTGCAAACGTTTGGATTTTCAAATTCTTTATCGAAACTCTCGGCATGAACTCATTTACTGCCAACCTTCCATGGGTTACTCCTGGACCTTTGGGGATTGTCCTTGGTACAAACTTCCAGTTCTTGTCATTTGCTCTTGCAGCATTGTTAATCGTAGTAGATATTGTTATCTACTATCCATTCCTCAAGGTTTATGACGAACAAATTCTTGAAGAAGAACGTTCAGGCAAAGCTAATGATGAATTAAAAGAAAAAGTTGCAGCAAACTTCAACACTGCTAAAGCTGATGCTATCCTTGAAAAAGCTGGAGTAGAATCAGCACAAAATACAATCACTGAAGAAACCAACGTACTCGTTCTCTGTGCAGGTGGAGGAACAAGTGGTCTTCTTGCCAACGCCTTGAACAAAGCAGCAGCAGAATACAATGTTCCTGTTAAGGCAGCCGCTGGTGGCTATGGAGCTCACCGTGAGATGCTACCAGAGTTTGATTTGGTTATCTTAGCACCACAAGTTGCTTCAAACTTTGAGGATATGAAAGCTGAAACTGATAAATTAGGTATCAAACTTGCTAAGACAGAAGGTGCACAGTACATTAAATTGACACGCGATGGACAAGGTGCTCTAGCCTTTGTTCAAGCTCAATTCGATTAACGATAGGGACTCTGAAATAGTCTCCTATCGTTACGGAAATCGCTATGGCGAATTTCCTAATCGCCTTATTAATTCGTCGGTAAAAAGATATCGTTTTTACCTCCTCATGTCACAATTCGGTGACTTGCTACAAGAAGTGAGATGGAGATGGATAGCTCACTAGCTCCTCTCCGCTCACTTTTCATTTTATCCAATCAAGAAATAGGTGAAAAAATGACAAAAACACTTCCTAAAGATTTTATTTTCGGTGGCGCAACAGCGGCTTATCAGGCAGAAGGTGCTACACATACGGATGGTAAAGGACCAGTCGCATGGGATAAATATTTAGCAGACAACTATTGGTATACTGCTGAACCAGCGAGTGATTTTTACCATAAATATCCAGTAGATTTGCAGTTGGCTGAGGAATATGGGGTAAACGGTATTCGTATTTCAATTGCTTGGTCACGTATTTTTCCAACTGGTTATGGTGAAGTAAATCCAAAAGGGGTAGAATTCTATCATAAGTTATTTGCAGAATGTCATAAACGTCATGTAGAACCGTTCGTAACTCTTCACCATTTTGATACACCTGAAGCTCTTCACTCAAATGGAGACTTCTTGAATCGTGAGAATATCGAACACTTTGTAAATTATGCTGCCTTCTGTTTCGAAGAATTTCCAGAAGTCAACTACTGGACTACTTTCAATGAAATCGGCCCTATCGGAGATGGTCAATATTTGGTAGGTAAATTCCCTCCAGGTATTCAATACGACCTTGCGAAAGTATTCCAATCCCACCACAATATGATGGTTTCTCATGCTCGTGCTGTGAAATTGTACAAAGACAAAGGCTATAAAGGTGAAATCGGGGTTGTTCACGCCCTTCCAACTAAGTATCCATTGGATCCTAAAAATCCTGCAGACGTTCGTGCTGCTGAGTTGGAAGATATCATCCACAACAAATTTATCTTGGATGCTACATACCTTGGACACTATTCCGATAAAACCATGGAAGGGGTCAACCACATTCTTTCAGTTAATGGTGGTGAGTTGGATCTTCGAGACGAAGACTTTTTAGTGCTTGAAGCAGCTAAAGATTTGAATGACTTCCTCGGAATTAACTACTATATGAGCGATTGGATGGAAGCCTTTGATGGTGAAACTGAGATCATCCACAACGGTAAAGGTGAAAAAGGAAGCTCTAAATACCAGATCAAGGGTGTTGGTCGTCGTGTAGCTCCTGACTATGTACCTCGTACTGACTGGGACTGGATTATCTATCCTCAAGGATTATACGACCAAATCATGCGCGTGAAGAAAGATTATCCGAACTACAAGAAGATCTACATCACTGAAAACGGACTTGGATACAAAGATGAATTTGTCGATAACACTGTTTACGATGATGGACGTATTGATTATGTGAAACAACACTTGGAAGTCATTTCAGATGCCATTACTGATGGAGCAGTAGTCAAAGGCTACTTCATCTGGTCACTCATGGACGTCTTCTCTTGGTCAAATGGTTATGAAAAACGCTATGGCCTCTTCTATGTGGACTTTGAAACGCAAGAACGCTATCCAAAGAAATCAGCTCACTGGTACAAAAAACTAGCTGAGACCCAAGTGATTGAATAGTACAACTAGTTATTAGGTATAGAATTTAAGCGAGGAAAGTTTATGCTAAAAGATTTTATTAAATCAATCTATGAAAAAGTTTATATTATTAACTTTGAACATTGCTCTCATGTACCAACCTTGACCAAGGAGCAACTTGCAAGTCTTGGAAAATGGTATGTCTCGACGGGTAAGGAGTGGATTTGTCATTCAGACTATGAATTTGAAGAATTTCAAAAGCTATTTTTAAATTTTGTCAACGCAGAAGATAAGGATAACATTTCCTTTGTTTCGGATTTTATGCCATTTCAACACTAAAATATTATAAAGAGGAATCTATCTCATACTAGGGGATATTCCTCTTTTTTATCTAGATTTTACCTGAAAGTCAAAAAAATTCTTGACAGATTTATGTTATAGGAGTAAACTATTAACTAGTTAAATAACTGGTTAAGTACATAAAGAGGTAACTCACTCGCTCAAATCTTGTTTGATAAATAGAAAATAGAAGGAGGAGTTTTAAAAGTGATTTCGTTTTTCAGTTGTATGGTTAACCAGTTAAGGAAGGTCTTTAGGAAAAAGTATAGTTCTTCTTTAACGAATAAATGAAAATAGAAAGTGTGTTTGGATGAAAATCAATAAAAAATATGTTCTTGGTTCAGTGGCAGTTCTTGCCCTAAGTGTTTGTTCCTATGAACTTGGTCGTTACCAAGCTGCTCACGTTAAGAAAGATTCTAATCGAGTGGCTTATATAGATGGTGATCAGGCTGGTCAAAAGGCAGAGAATTTGACACCAGATGAAGTCAGTAAGAGAGAGGGAATCAACGCAGAACAGATCGTCATCAAGATTACGGACCAAGGTTATGTGACCTCTCATGGAGACCATTATCATTACTTTAATGGCAAGGTTCCTTATGATGCTATCATTAGTGAAGAACTTCTGATGAAAGATCCGAATTATCAGTTGAAGGATTCAGACATTGTCAATGAAATCAAGGGTGGTTATGTCATTAAGGTTGATGGTAAGTATTATGTCTATCTAAAGGATGCATCACATGCTGATAATGTTCGAACAAAAGAAGAAATTACTCGTCAGAAGCAAGAACACGGACATGGTAGTGGATCAAAAGTTAGCAATGAAGTTACCCTAGCAAGGGCTCAGGGACGTTATACAACGGATGACGGCTATGTTTTTAATGCAAGTGATATTATTGAGGATACTGGCGATGCTTACATCGTTCCACATGGCAATCACTTCCATTATATTCCTAAGAGTGACTTGTCTGCCAGTGAACTAGCTGCGGCCCAAGCCTTCCTATCTGGTAAAGGTGGCCAAACAAGCTCAGTTGGGTATCGACCGTCAACAAATTCTTCTAGCAGCTCATCAGAGGCATCGAATAGTAGTTCATATGGACAAACAAATCATAGTAATGTTGAGACAAATACTAGAAGATGGGCTCCAACTGTTAGCCCACAAGTGGATAATAGTTATCAAGCAAGTCCAAGTGAAGACGTATCTAGTCTCTTGAAACAACTTTATGCCTTGCCACTCAGCCAACGACATGTGGAATCAGATGGGCTTGTCTTTGATCCAGCGCAAATTACAAGAAAAACAGCAAATGGTGTTGCAGTGCCACACGGAGATCATTACCACTTTATCCCTTATTCTCAAATGTCTGCTCTGGAAGAAAAGATTGCACGGATGATTCCAGTTGAAAATCAAGGGAATATTTCAGCGCCTGGAGCAGCTAGTTTACGGCCAAATCCTACATTAAAACCAGTTCCACAGCCCGTCCCAAATCCGCAACCAGCACCAGTTCCACTTCCTGATAACCATTCTAATGAGGAGCTTGCCAAACAAGTAGTCAGAAAAGTTGGTCAGGGGTATGTCCTAGAAGAAAAGGGAGTTTCGCATTATGTCTTGACTAAGGATTTGTCTAAAGAGAATCTTATAGCTTTTGAGAAAGAACTGAATAAGGTGGCTACATCAGCGCATACCTTGGCGGAGAAGAAAAGCACAATAGCTCCTCGAAATCAGGAATTCTATGATAAGGCTTATAGTTTGTTGGAGAAAACGCATAGGAACCTACTTGAAAATAAGGGACGGCTATCTGACTTCCAGACTTTAGATCAATTGCTAGAAAGATTAAATGATGAACATGTAAACAAGGTAGCCTTTGTAGATGATTTGCTTAAATTTATTGCACCGATTAATCATCCAGAACGTCTTGGTAAGCCAAACTCACAAATCGAGTATAGTGACGATGAAGTTCGTGTAGCTCAGCTAGCGGATAAGTACACAACATCGGATGGTTATATCTTTGATGCCCATGATATTATCAGTGACGAGGGAGATGCTTATGTAACGCCACATATGGGGCATAGTCACTGGATTGGTAAGGATAGTTTGTCCGATAAAGAAAAATCGGAAGCTCAAGTCTATACCAAAGAGAAAAATATCAACCCTCCATCTGAAGATAGTGCTACTCAAGCAAATCCAAATGGGGAAAGCGCAGCATCCATTTACGAACGCGTTAAAGGTGAAAAACGAATTCCATTGGTTCGTTTACCTTATAATGTTGAACATACTGTAGCAGTAAAAAATGGTAATCTGATTATTCCTCACAAGGATCATTACCATAATATCAAGTTCGCTTGGTTTGATGATAAATCTTATAAGGCACCAAACGGATATAGTCTTGAAGACTTGTTCGCAACGATTAAGTACTATGTAGAACATCCAGATGAGCGTCCACATTCAAATGATGGTTGGGGAAATGCTAGCGAGCATGTCTTGGGTAAAAAAGATAATAGTCAAGATCCTACTAATAACTATAAACCAGAGGAAGAACCTGAAGAGGAAAGTCCTGTTGAACCAGAAGAACCACAGGTTGAGACTGAAAAGGTAGAAGCTAAGCTCAAAGAAGCAGAGGAACTATTAAAGACAGTCACAGATGCAAACCTTAAATCCAATGCTAGCGAAACCTTGGTTGGTTTGCGAAATAATCTGACTTTGGGAACTATGGATAACAATGGTATTATGGCTCAAGCTGAAAATCTCACAGCCTTACTAAAAAATAGTAAGCCTAAAACAAGTCAAAACGATTAAAATTCGTGAGTTAAAAATAACCAGTGAGAACTGAAAATGAAATTTAGCAATGAAATCTAGTTCTCACTTTTTTCATGAAAATGCACAAAAAATATTGACATTTTAAATTTTTAGGAGTAAAATATTTACTAGTTAATTAAATGGTTAAATACTAGTTAAGGAGTTGTTATGAAAAAAAGAAGTATCCTATGGCTCATGATTGCCTTATTTGCTCTTGTATTAGGAGCTTGTGGACAAAAGACCGGTCAAGACAAGAGTGATGAAACTAAGGGAATGAAGATTGTGACCAGTTTTTATCCTATTTACGCTATGGTCAAGGAAGTATCTGGTGACTTGAATGATGTTCGAATGATTCAGTCAAGTAGTGGGATTCACTCCTTTGAACCTTCGGCAAATGATATTGCAGCAATATACGATGCAGATGTCTTTGTTTACCATTCTCATACGCTCGAATCTTGGGCAGGAAGTTTGGATCCCAATCTAAAAAAATCTAAAGTTAAGGTTTTAGAGGCTTCAGAGGGAATGACATTGGAACGTGTCCCTGGTCTAGAAGATGTAGAAGCAGGGGATGGAGTTGATGAAAAAACGCTCTATGATCCTCATACTTGGCTAGATCCAGAAAAAGCTGGTGAAGAAGCGCAAATTATCGCTGACAAACTTTCAGAGGTTGATAGTGAGCATAAAGAAACTTACCAGAAAAATGCGCAAGCCTTTATCAAAAAAGCTCAAGAATTGACTAAGAAATTCCAGCCTAAATTTGAAAAAGCGACTCAGAAAACATTTGTAACACAACATACAGCCTTTTCTTATCTAGCGAAGAGATTTGGACTTAATCAACTTGGTATTGCAGGTATCTCTCCTGAACAAGAACCAAGTCCACGACAACTTACAGAAATTCAGGAATTTGTAAAAACCTATAAGGTTAAAACGATTTTTACAGAAAGTAATGCTTCTTCAAAAGTAGCTGAAACTCTTGTCAAATCAACAGGTGTGGGGCTTAAAACTCTGAATCCTTTAGAGGCAGACCCACAAAATGACAAGACTTACCTAGAAAATCTTGAGGAAAATATGAGTGTATTAGCTGAAGAATTAAAGTGAGATAAGAATGAAAATCAATAAAAAATATCTAGCAGGGTCAGTAGCAGTCCTTGCCCTAAGTGTTTGCTCCTATGAACTTGGTCGTTATCAAGCTGGTCAAGTTAAGAAAGATTCTAATCGAGTTGCTTATATAGATGGTGACCAGGCTGGTCAAAAGGCAGAAAATTTGACGCCAGATGAAGTCAGTAAAAGAGAAGGGATTAACGCAGAACAAATTGTTATCAAGATTACGGATCAAGGTTATGTGACCTCTCATGGAGACCATTATCACTACTATAATGGCAAGGTTCCTTATGATGCTATTATCAGTGAAGAACTCCTCATGAAAGATCCGAATTATCAGTTGAAGGATGCAGATATTGTTAATGAAATCAAGGGTGGCTATGTGATTAAGGTAGACGGGAAATACTGTGTTTACCTTAAAGATGCGGCTCATGCAGACAATATTCGGACAAAAGAAGAGATTAAACGTCAGAAGCAGGAACACAGTCATAATCATGGAGGCGGTTCTAACGATCAGGCGGTAGTTGCTGCCAGAGCCCAAGGACGTTATACAACGGATGATGGGTATATCTTCAATGCATCTGATATCATTGAGGACACGGGTGATGCCTATATCGTTCCTCATGGCAATCACTTCCACTATATTCCGAAGAGTGATTTGTCTGCCAGTGAATTAGCTGCTGCCCAAGCCTTCTTATCTGGAAAAGGTGGCCAATTAAGTACGGTTGAATATCGTTCAAGCAGAGCTGAAACAAGATCTAGTCTAAGAATGAGTCAATCTGAAACTCCTCAAGATTCTGCCAAAGCTCCGGAGAGCTCAAGTGAGGATTTAGCTAGTCTTCTTCAAGAATTGTACGCCTTGCCACTTAGCCAACGTCATGTGGAGTCTGATGGCTTGGTATTTGATCCAGCACAGATTACAAAACGTACAGCAAATGGGGTCGCAGTCCCTCACGGGGATCATTTCCATTTCATTCCTTATTCGCAAATGTCTGCTTTGGAAGAAAAATTGGCTCGAAATCTTCCAATTGGAGGTCGGCCAGTTCAAAGTCATTCTGCCAATACGAAACCAAGCAGTACATATAAACCAAGTTCACCGATTAAACCAAACTTTAATCTCAATACGCCGGTACCGAATAGAGC
This sequence comes from Streptococcus pseudopneumoniae, assembly GCF_001068775.1. Lineage (GTDB taxonomy): Bacteria > Bacillota > Bacilli > Lactobacillales > Streptococcaceae > Streptococcus > Streptococcus pseudopneumoniae_N. The sequence continues at coordinate 8,272 of NZ_JWAJ01000007.1, read as the reverse complement.
AACTGGAGGCGCCTATACAACGGATGATGGGTATGTCTTTAGTCCGACAGATGTGATTGAAGATACAGGTGACGCTTTTGTTGTACCGCACGGAAATCATTTCCACTATATACCTAAGAGTGATTTGTCAGCAGGAGAATTGGCTGCAGCCCAAGCTTATTGGAATGGTAAACAGGGTTCTCATTCCGCTACAAGTTCAAGTAAACCAAGTAGTGATAATGCTAGACCAGCTCAACCAAGTTTGACAGAGACTCCAAATCTGACTGTCACACCAACATATCATCAAAATCAAGGGGAAGATATCTCAACACTCTTAAGTGAATTGTATGCCAAACCTTTATCAGAACGCCATGTGGAATCTGATGGACTCGTCTTTGATCCGGCACAAATCATCAAACGTACAGCTAACGGTGTAGCAGTGCCTCACGGAGACCATTATCACTTTATTCCTTATTCACAAATGTCACCTTTGGAAGAAAAATTGGCTCGTATGATAGCTGTTAAGGGACAAAATGGCAGTGTCTTACCAAGCGTCACTCCTTTGAAGCCAGCCCCTACCACCAAACCTCTTGCACCAGTGGAAAATAAACCGACTGAACTTGATGTCAATCAGGTTGTTAGAAAAGTTGGCGACGGTTATATTATCGAGGATAAGGGAGTCAGTCGTTATGTTCTAGCTAAAGACCTAGCTAAGGATAAGATTGACGCTATTGAAAATCTCTTGTCTAAGAAAACTCAAGAGACGCATTCCCTAGTTGCGAAGAAAGAAAATGTACCACCTCGTGACCAAGAATTTTATGATAAAGCATATAATTTATTGGCCGAAGCTCATAAAGCCTTGTCTGAAAATAAGGGTCGTACTTCTAATTTTCAAGCCTTAGACAAATTAGCAGAGCGCTTGAATGATGAATCTTCTAATAAAGGAAAATTAGTAGATGATTTATTGGCATTCCTAGAACCAATTACCCATCCAGAACGTATTGGTAAACCAAATGCTCAAATTGCTTATACAGACGATGAAATTAAATTAGCGAAATTAGCAGGTAAGTATACAACAGAAGATGGCTATATCTTTGATCCTCGTGATATAACTAGCGATGAAGGCGATGCCTATGTAACTCCACATATGACTCATAGTCATTGGATCAAGAAAGAGAGCTTGTCTGAAGCTGAAAGAGTGGCAGCTCAGGCTTATGCTAAAGAGAAAGGTTTGACGCCTCCTTCAACAGATAATCAGGGTTCAGGAAATACTGAGGTTAAAGGAGTAGAAGCAATCTATAATAAAGTGAAAGCAGCTAAGAAGGTTCCACTTGATCATATTCCTTACAATCTACAACATACTGTTGAAGTTAAAAATGGTAGCTTAATTATACCTCATTACGATCATTACCATAACATTAAATTTGGTTGGTTTGACGAAGGACTCTATGAAGCACCTAAGGGTTATAGCCTTGAGGATCTCTTTGCGACTGTAAAATATTATGTTGAACATCCTGAAGAACGTCCTCACTCAGATAATGGTTGGGGAAATGCCAGCGACCATGTTCGTAAAAATAAGGCAGACAAAGACAGTAAATCTGATGAAGATAAGGAAGATCATCATGAATCAGACGAGTCAACCCATCTTGAATCCAATGAAAAAGAAAATCATACAGGTTCAACCCCTTCAGTAGATAATCTTTATAAACCGAGCACTGATGAAGACAAGACAGAAGAAGTATCTAAAGATACAACAGACGAAGCCGAAGTATCTCAAGTAGAAACCGAAAAAGTAGAAGCCAAACTCAAAGAAGTAGAAGTTCTACTTGCTAAAGTAACGGATGCTAGTTTGAAAGACAATGTGACAGAGAGCCTATCTGGTTTACGAAATAACTTGAGCCTCCAAACCATGGATAATAATGGTATCATGGCAGAAGTAGAAAAATTACTTGCTTTGTTAAAAGGTAGTGAGTCAGTAACGACGAAACCAGAAGCATAAGTTTATCCTATTAAACCAAAATGATGTAAGAGTCAGTAGCAATACTGGCTTTTATTTTTTAAAATGATATAAAAATCTTGACAGATAAACTTAAAAAAGGTAAACTATTTACTGGTTAATTAATTGGTTAAATAACCAGTTTAGAAAAAAACTGTTTAACCAAGCAAAAGAAGTTAAAAAGCTTCATCATTTATTGAAATGAGGGATTTATGAAATTCAGTAAAAAATATATAGCAGCTGGATCAGCTGTTATCGTATCTTTGAGTCTTTGCGCTTATGCTCTAAATCAGCATCGCTCGCAGGAAAATAAGGACAATAATCGTATCTCTTATGTGGATGGCAGCCAGTCAAGTCAGAAAACTGAAAACCTGACACCAGATCAGGTTAGCCAAAAAGAAGGAATTCAGGCTGAGCAAATTGTTATCAAGATTTCAGATCAGGGTTATGTTACATCACACGGTGATCACTACCATTACTATAACGGAAAAGTTCCTTATGATGCCCTCTTTAGTGAAGAACTTTTGATGAAGGATCCAAACTATCAACTTAAAGATGCTGATATTGTCAATGAAGTCAAGGGTGGTTATATCATCAAGGTCGATGGAAAATATTATGTCTACCTGAAAGATACAGCTCATGCTGATAATGTTCGAACCAAAGATGAAATCAACCGTCAAAAACAAGAACATGTCAAAGATAATGAGAAGGTCAGCTCTGATGTTGCTGTAGCAAGGTCTCAGGGACGCTATACAACAGATGATGGTTATGTCTTTAATCCAGCTGACATTATTGAAGATACTGGTGATGCTTATATCGTTCCTCATGGAGGTCACTATCACTACATTCCAAAAAGTGATTTATCTGCTAGTGAATTAGCATCCGCTAAAGCTCATCTGACTGGGAAAAATACGCAACCGAGCCAGTTAAGCTATTCTTCAACAGCTAGTGATAATACTAATCAAGCTATAGAGAAGGAATCAACTAGCAAGCCAGAAAGCAAAATTGAAAATCTCCAAAGTCTATTAAAAGAACTCTATGATTCACCTAGCGACCAACGTTACAGTGAATCAGATGGTCTGGTCTTTGATCCTGCTAAGATTATCAGTCGTACACCAAATGGAGTTGCGATTCCGCATGGCGACCATTATCATTTTATTCCTTACAGCAAGCTCTCTGCTTTAGAAGAAAAGATTGCTCGAATGGTGCCTATCGGTGGAACTGGTTCTACGGCCTCTACAAATGAAAAACCTAATGAAGCAGCGTCTAGTCTAGGAAGTCTTTCAAGCAATCCTTCTTCAACGACAAGTAAGGAACTCTCCTCAGCATCTGATGGTTATATTTTTAATCCCAAAGATATCGTTGAAGAAACGGCTACAGCTTATATTGTAAGACATGGTGATCATTTCCATTATATCCCTAAGGCGAATCAAATTGGTCAACCGACTCTTCCGAACAACGGTCTAGCAACACCTTCGCCATCACTTCCAATCAATCCAGGAACTTCACATGAGGAACATGAAGAAGGTGGACACGGCTTTGATGCCAATCGTATTATTGCTGAAGATGAAGCAGGATTTATCATGTCACATGGTGACCATAATCATTACTTCTTCAAGAAGGACTTGTCAGCAGAGCAAATTAAGGCAGCGCAGGATCACTTGAAAGGTGCAAGTCCAGCAACACCAAATCCAGCTCATGATGACGAGCACGACGAAGATCATCATGGACACCATCATGATGAAGACCATGATCACGGTTTTGATGCCAATCGTGTCATCAGTGAGGACGAGCAAGGTTTTGTCATGAGTCACGGAGACCACAATCATTACTTCTTCAAGAAAGATTTGACAGCTGAACAAATTAAGGCAGCTCAGGATCATTTGAAAACACATCATGATGCAGAGCCTGTAAAACCTCTTGCTAAAACGATAGAGTCTTTCTCAAGAGATGCTAGTGATGAAGAAAAAATAGCTTACATTTCAAAGACCTATGGTGTTCCACTTGAAGCTATTAGAATTTCAAACGGATTCTTTGTCTTTGGAAATCCAGACCAAGCTTACGATCCAACTCATATTCATCCTTACGCTGTTCGTAAGGAACACGTTCGGATCCCTCTTCAAACTGGAAATCCAGAACTTGATTTCCTAAATGAACTTTATACGACTGCCTTACGTGATGGTGTGTCTCCTTATAGTTTGCAGGTAGAAAATGGTAGTTTTGTGATCCCTCATGGTGACCACAATCACTACATCAAGGTTCAAACGAAGGGCTATGAAGTGGCTTTGAAAAATAAAATTCCAGCTCTACAATCCAACTACCAACCTGGAGCTTTTGATGAGAAGGTAGTTTTGGCAAAAGTAGACCAACTTCTAGCTGAAAGCAGAAACATCTATAAAGACAAGCCTATAGAACAAAGACAGATTGAGTTAGCTTTAGGTCAGTTTACTGAAAACATGAAGAAACTGGCAACTAACTCTACAGCAGGTTATCTTGCAACACTGGATCTCTTTGACAAGCAGTATATCCACGTTGACTCTAGTGTAAAACCAACAGAAATCAGTCCTTTAGACAAGAAATATCAAGCTTTAGTAGATAAGATTAATACCTTGGATACGGATGCTTATGGACTTCCTAAAAAGGATCTCTTGGCTCAACTCCAAGAAAATAAATTGGCTCAAGATGAGGCTGGTTTAGATGCAGTTGAAGCTAAACTACAAGCTCTGCAAGATTTTAATGATCGTACTGGTGTTACGACAGTCGAATACATTAAGTATTTCTATCAACATCTGTCAGATGGTCGTTTAAATGACACTCTTAGAAATAAAGTTGCTAACTTAACTTGGACTCTTTATCAGTCACAATCTTTCCTTAAGGCAACTGACTTGAACAAACTCTTCCCTGAAATCTATCAAACAAAATTAGAGGTAGAAGAAGCAGTGAAGAATGAACCTGTTGCTCATAAACCTTCTGAAACGATCCTAGACACTGAAAAAGTGGATGGTCATAGTGCTAAAACGGCAGTCTATGAATTTTTGAAAGGTTTGTATGATGATATTAAGCCTGAGGAACAAAGCAATCATGTTCGAAAAGGTCAAGTAGAAGAACTCTTAACAAAAGCTGAAGAATTAGTAGCTCAAGTCAAAGAAGAGGGAGTTAAAGCTTCACTTGCTGACGAAGTTAAAAATCTGAAAGCTGCTCTAGATAAAGATGAAGCAGACCTTGATGAATTAAATACGCAAGTCCAAGATCTTCTGAAACGCATTTCACAGACCATTCAGAATGAACGTGAGAATGTCAATCAAGACCCAGAGGTTTTAGTTCTCTACCAAAAACTTTATAATGGTGTCATTGCCCTTCATACTTATTTAGAAATGAATAATGGTTCTGATGCTGACTTTGAAAAAGTGGACGCCTTATTTGATAAGCTTAGTGCAGCAAGCAAAGACAAGCAAGCTCTTTTAGCTCTTGCTCAAGAAATCGTTTTGTTAAACCAAGAATTTCAATCCAAAGTCAAGCCAGCTGAAGCTAACACAGAAACAGCCAATACAGAAACAAACGATAAACAAGCTGAGTCAAACTTAACTCCTGCAACTAGCTCTCCAGAAACAAGAGAAAAAGTAGCAGAATAACAAAAAGTTCAGTCAGCTACCGTGTCAAAAGTAGGATGCTGATAAAAAAAGAGGTCGGGAATTTTTTCCCGATCTCTTTAGTCTTTATAAGCTACAATTCCGATGATTGTATCAACAGCACGTTCCATTGTTTGCAGACTAACGTATTCAAAACGTCCGTGCATATTTTCTCCACCAGCGAAGATATTTGGAGTTGGAATTCCCATAAAGGAAATTTTAGAACCGTCTGTTCCTCCACGGATAGGCTCGATAATTGGTGCAATATCAAGACTTTCCATTACTGCTTTAGCAATGGTGATTGGAGTCATATCCTTTTCAATGACTTCCTTCATGTTGTAGTACTGGTCTGTCAAAGTCAAGGTTACACGATCGCTACCAAGTTCTTGATTCATCTTATCAGCAATAGCTTGCATGGCAGCTTTACGCGCTTCGAAACTTTCTTTTTCGAAGTCACGAATGATGTAGCTGGCACGCGCTTCCTCAACAGTACCTGTCACATCCATGAGATGGTAGAATCCTTGGTAACCATCTGTTAATTCTGGGCGGTCTCCAGCTGGGAGTTGATTGTGGAAGTCGATGGCTAACTGAAGCGCATTGACCATTTGCCCTTTAGCAGTTCCTGGGTGAACATTACGACCTTGGAAGTGAAGTTCTGCACCTGCAGCGGAGAAGGTTTCGTATTGAAGTTCACCAAGAGGTCCCCCGTCAACTGTATATGCAAAGTCAACATTGAAATCCTCTGCATCAAATTTATTGGCACCAACACCGATTTCTTCATCAGGTCCGAAGCCAACACGGATTTCACAGTGTTTAATCTCAGGATGAGCAGTCAAGTATTCGATAGCTGCCATGATTTCAGCGATACCAGATTTGTCATCAGCACCGAGCAAAGTAGTTCCATCAGTAGTGATCAAGGTTTGGCCAGGATATTTCTCTAAGCTCTTGAAATCCGCTGGATCTAGTTTGAAACCAGAGTTCCCAAGCTCGATAAGGCCACCGTCGTATTTTTCAACTACTTGTGGATTGACACCTTCAGCATTAAAATCTGCTGTATCCATGTGGGAGATAAAACCGATCTTACGAGTAAAACTTGGGTCGTTGGCTGGTAAGGTTCCGATAGCAAAACCGTTTGGTAGGTAGTAAACATTTTGCAAACCAACACGTTTCATCTCAGGGATGAGGACATTGGTTGCGAAGTCTACTTGACTTTGGGTACTTGGTGTAGTGGTTGAATGTTCGTCAGAACGAGTATTGACTTTGACATAAGTCAAAAAACGCTCCAACAATGTTGGATATTTCATCGTAACTCCTTTTTTCCTTCTTTTAAAACCATTGTATCATAGAAAGAAGAGAAAAACAAAAGTCAGAAGGGAGGTAACATTCTTATGTTAGCGTTTACTTATGGCTGTTTTAGTGATACAATAAAAAAGATAAAAATATCACAAGGATGCAGAGATGAAAAAAGCGATTTTAATGATGACATTTGGTTCCCCAGAAGAGATTACCTTTGAAGGAGTAGCCGACTTTTTTACCAACATTCGTCGTGGAGTTCGACCTCAAGACCATGAAATTCAAACACTTTATGATAATTATGTTCGAATTGGAGGAACTCCACTACAAAAAATTACCCGTGAAGAAGTTGCCTTGGTAGAAGCTAGATTGGGAAATGAATATAGTGTCTATTTTGCCAATAAATTTTCAACCCCCTTTATTCCAGATGTGATTCGGAAAATGGAAGCAGATGGAATTGAAAAGTGTATTTGCTTGATTTTGGAGCCACACTATTCCTTTTACTCTGTCATGGGGTACGAAAAGTTTCTGGAAAGTAAACAAATTCAGTTTTTAGTTATTAAGGACTGGTATCAAGAAGAAGCCCTATTAAACTATTGGACAAATGAAATTGCTAAGATTTTAAAAGAAAAGGTGAAACAGGATAGCTTTAAAGTCATCTTTTCTGCCCACAGTGTTCCCGTTTTTGCCTTGGATTTTGGTGATCCCTATATCGACCAGATTTTTGAAAATAGCAAGTTAATTGCTGAGAAATTAGGCTTGAAACCAGAGCAATATACCAACACTTGGCAGAGTGAAAGTGACATTGGTATTCCTTGGATTAAACCAGATGTCCTGGAATATCTTAGAGAACAGGAAGAACATCCAGAGCATTATATTTTTGTACCTATTAGTTTTATTAGTGAGCACATTGAAGTTTTGTTTGACAATGATGTGGAATGTTATGACTTATGCCAGGAATTGGAGGTGAACTACCATCGTCCACCAATGCCAAATACAGATTCTCGTTTGATTGATGCCTTGGTCAATATTGTCCGAGCTAACGAACATAAAGAATTTAGAGAATTCCTCCCAGAAGAAGAGACCTTTGATGAATTAGTCCCTTCGGAGGAAACTAAGAATATTTTAGATGAATCACAAGACTTACAAATGCCAGAATTTGTTAAAAAATTAATTGAGAAAAAAGGTCGTGAAAATGTCAAGATGCCTTATTTAATCAAAAAAATGCTTGAAAAAGCTGGCAAATTACCTAAAGACTAAGTGAAAATAGAAAAGAACTGGTAATACTCTTCGAAAATCAAATTCAAACTGTGTCAACGTCGCCTTGCCGTACTCAAGTACAGCCTGCGGCTAGTTTCCTAGTTTGCTCTTTGAT
>NZ_JWAJ01000058.1 GCF_001068775.1 Streptococcus pseudopneumoniae | reverse complement strand
CCCAGATGGTTCTAAGGATGAAGTACCAGTTAAAGTAACTGTAAAAGATCCAAGTGCACCAGCAACCGATGCAGATAAGAACAAAGTAACGGATCCATCAGTAACCCCAGTTACAGATCCAAGCAACTTGACTGACGCCGAAAAAGCTAAAGATGCAGAAGGAAAAGATGCAGATGGAGTTAAAGATTCACCTGCTCAAGCACCAGCTAAGAAAGCAGGAGCGAAAGAATTGCCAAATACTGGTA
>NZ_JWAJ01000057.1 GCF_001068775.1 Streptococcus pseudopneumoniae | reverse complement strand
AGCTTGCATCATTTCGATGCCGATTTGAACTCGCTCGATATCCTTTGGACTCGGCTTACTTGTTTGTTTCTTTTGTAAAATTGTTTTCATAGTATTGCTACTTTATCTTTCTGATATAAGTGTACTCTAAAAAAAGAGTTGGTTCCATAACATAACCTTACAAAAGAGGTCTGTAATCTTACATTTTTGTAAGATTGGATTATTTTTTTGATATGAACTACTATTAGTTTACCACAAATTTTTAAGCAAAAGAAAAACCCTTGATACTACAAGGGTTTAATACTTCAAATGAATGGTAATATGGTTACCAAAACCAACCTTCATTATCATCGATTGGTTCAGCCTCTTTAATCTTACGTGGTCCTGTTCCGTACATTTCTGCTTCGATATCTTCCTTTGTTGGCAAGATAGAGGCTAAGATGATGTAGATGATGATTCCAAGTCCAAAGTTTGCGATTGTAAAGATAGCAAAAATGAAGCGCACAAGGGTGACATCAAGATCCCATTTATCAGATAGTCCAGCAAGTACTCCTGATATCATACGATTTCGTCTCATTTTATAAAATTTTCTATTCATGATTTGTACCTCTTTCGGTATTCTTGTAATAAGTATAACATGAAATAAAAACTGCTTGCATCAGTCCTTAGGCGGATTTTGTAGGATAAGTTTGCCACGACAAAGACCACAACGATAACGTTTAGTATCAATTCGTCGCTTTCGTTGATAGGTTTGGTGACAAGTCTGACAAGTATAGACTAGAGCTGGTGTTTGATTAACACTTGATAAGGGAGGAACAAAGCGGAGCCCGTCCACTTCTTTTAACAGTTTCTTAAAGGCTACATCTTTATGTTTATACCCCTTGCCCTCATAGTATAGATGATAATGACAGAGTTCGTGACGGACAATTTTCCGAAAAACCTCTAAACCAAGTTCTTGATAGACTTTTGGATTAAAATCCAAATGCCCATCCTTTGGAAAGAATCGCCCACCTGTCGACCGTAGGCGAGTATTCCATTGAGCTTGGTGTTTGAAAGGTTTCCCAAAGTCTTCTAAAGAAACTTGTTTAACGTAATTAGTTAGATTCATCTGGTGCAAGGAGCGACAGATTTACTTTTTCTCGTTGGACATCAATCTTCTTCACCCAAACGGTTACCAAATCACCAACTGAAACGACTTGACTCGGATGTTTGATGAATTTCTTGCTCATGTGAGAGATATGAATCAGGCCATCCTCGTGAATACCAATGTCAACAAAGGCACCGAAGTCAACGACGTTACGAACAACGCCCTCAAGCTTCTGGCCAACTTTTAAGTCTTTGATATCCAAGACATCCTGACGAAGGACTGGAGCATCAAAAGAATCACGGAAATCACGTCCTGGTTTTAAAAGATCTGCAATAATATCTTTAAGGGTTTCTTGACCGAGGTCTAGTTCTTGGGCCATTTCCTTGATTGAAATAGATTTGAGTTTGGCTTGTGCTTCTTCATTTAGGTCTTTAATGTCCAAACGTTTGAAGAGTTCCTTAACAGCAGCATAGTTTTCTGGGTGAACACCTGTATTGTCAAGGATATTGCTACTTTCAGGGATACGGAGGAATCCTGCAGCCTGTTCAAAGGCCTTAGCACCTAGACGAGGGACTTTCTTGATTTGAGCTCGTGAGGTGATTTTTCCTTCTTCTTCACGATACTTAACAATATTTTCTGAAATAGTTTTGTTAAGCCCAGCTACGTGCGAAAGTAAGGCTGGACTAGCTGTATTGACATTGACACCGACTTGGTTAACTACTGTATCAACAACAAAGTCAAGACTTTCAGACAGTTTTTTCTGACTAACATCGTGCTGATATTGACCGACACCTATGGATTTGGGATCAATTTTAACCAATTCAGCAAGTGGGTCTTGCAAGCGACGAGCAATCGAAATAGCAGAACGTTTCTCAACGGTTAGTTCTGGAAACTCTTGACGAGCAAGTTCACTAGCTGAGTAGACAGATGCCCCACTCTCATTGACAATGACATAGCTGACCTCTGGAAAATCTTTAAGTACTTCAGCTACAAAGGCTTCGCTCTCACGACTAGCAGTACCATTGCCTATAGCAATGATTTCCACACCGTATTGGCCAATCAAATCTGCCAAATCTCTCTTTGCTTCTTCAATCTGACGAGCTGAAGCTGGTTTGACGGGATAAATGACCTGTGTTGTCAGCATCTTCCCAGTCGCATCAACGACTGCAAGCTTGGCACCTGTACGAAAGGCAGGGTCAAATCCAAGGACCACGCGCCCTTTAAGAGGAGCAACAAGGAGAAGATTTCGAAGGTTTTCAGAGAAGAGTTGGATAGCTCCTTCTTCTGCCTTCTCTGTTAGTTCAGTGCGAATACGACGCTCAATAGCTGGTAATACTTTTTTCTTAACAGATTGCTGAATAACTTCGTCTATATAAGCATTCTTAACCTTAAAACGAGAAGCAAAGAAAGATAGAATACGATCAGTCGCATGCTCAAAGCCAATTTTCAAAATGCCTAGCTTCTCACCACGATTAAGGGCAAGCGTACGGTAGCCTTGCATGTTTGCAACTGTTTCTGAGAAATCGTAATAAATCTGAAACACTTGTTTTTCATCAAGACTCTCATCTTTGACTTGAGAAGTAATCTTAGAGCGTCTAAGTACCTCTTGATATGTCATTGAACGTAAATGAACATCCTCAGATAGTGCTTCAACCAAGATGTCTACAGCCCCAGCCAAGGCTTCTTGAGGAGTCTCGAAACCTTCACAGACAAATGCTTCTGCTTTTTTTTCTAGGTCAGAAACATTTTGTAAAATCAAGCGAGCAAGTGGAAAAAGTCCAGCCTCACGCGCAATCGTTGCCTTGGTCCGACGTTTCTCCTTATAGGGAAGATAGAGTTCTTCTACATCTGCGAGTTTTTCAGCTGATAGAATTGCTTCTTCTAACTCCTTAGTTAGCTTGCCTTGCTCTTTTATTTTTGCTAAGACCGCTTCCTTACGATCATTTAGAGCAGTTAAACTCTTATCGAGGTCAATAATAGCCTTAATGGCTACCTCATCTAGACTTCCGGTCATATCTTTCCGATAACGGGCTATAAAGGGGATAGTTGCTCCTTCTGCTGTCAAAGACAAGACAGTATCAATCTGCTTTAAAGTTACACCCAAATCTTGGGAAATTTTTTCATATTTTTTATCCATGAAACTATTATACCATAAGCGCGAAAGCTTGTTTTCATTAATTTGTTGCTTTATTTCAACTTTATAAAGATAAAAGCCATGTTTATTTTAAAATCCAACTATTTCTTAGAAATAATAGTATAATAGTGTTAACTAAAAGAATCGAGGTATGCCTTATGGCTGTTAAATTTACAAAAACTGATGACTTAGATAAGATGTTCGAAGAATTTGCTAAACTACCTGACTTGAAGCAAGTGACTTTCCCAGATGACAAAGAAAAGAAAGATAAGGCAGAAAAGAAAAAATAGATGACACTCTTTCAAAGTTTACCTTCTAGTGTGCTACAAGCTGGCGCCATTTTTCTTTCAATTATCATTGAAGCTTTACCCTTTGTCTTAATCGGTAGCATCATCTCTGGTGCCATTGAAGTCTATGTCACACCTGAGAAGGTTTATAAATTTCTCCCTAAAAATCGTTTGGGGAGAATCTTTTTTGGTAGCTTCATCGGTTTCCTCTTCCCTTCTTGCGAATGTGGAATCGTTCCTATCATCAATCGTTTTTTAGAAAAGAAGGTTCCTAGCTATACAGCGGTACCTTTTCTAGTAACGGCTCCTATCATCAATCCTATCGTACTTTTTGCGACTTATTCAGCCTTTGGCAATTCAATTCAAATGGTTCTTCTAAGAGCTTTGGGCGCGATTCTAGTTGCTACTATATTGGGTATCTTTCTTGGATTTTTCTGGGAAGAACCTATTCAAAAGGAAAATAGATTGGCTTGTCATGAGCATGATTTTTCTCACTTGACTAAAAGTCAAAAAATCCTTCAGGTATTCATTCAAGCTATTGATGAATTCTTTGATATGGGACGTTACTTGGTTTTTGGCTGTCTTTTTGCAAGTATAGTCCAGGTCTATGTTCCAACTCGGGTTCTGACATCTATCAGCGCAACACCACTACTTGCGATTGTTCTTCTGATGGTCTTGTCCTTCCTTCTATCACTCTGTAGTGAAGCGGATGCCTTTATTGGCTCTTCGCTTCTCTCTAGTTTTGGCTTTTCTCCAGTGCTTGCCTTTCTGGTTATAGGTCCCATGCTTGATGTCAAGAACCTCCTCATGATGAAGAATTATCTGAAAACTCGCTTTATTTGGCAATTCATGACAATTGTAACTCTTGTTGTTCTTGTCTATTCTTATCTAGTCGGGGTGATGCTATGATTCGATTTTTTATCTTATTTGGCTATTTTATCTTAACCCTTTATCTGCATCTATCAGGTAAGCTCAATCAGTATATAAACCTCCACTACTCTTATCTGGCTTATATCACTATGGTTTTGTCATTGTTACTAGCTATTGTTCAAGCTTATATTTCTCTCAAGCGTTTGAAAGAACATAGTCACTTGCACAGTTTTTCAGCCAAGCTTGCTAGTTTTGTCCTCTTATGTTTGCCCTTGTTAGTTGGATTTACATTTCCAACTGTCACTCTGGATTCACAAACAGTATCGGCAAAAGGATATTATTTCCCTTTGTCGGAAGGAACTGACAAGGCAATCCAAGCAAGTGAAGGAACGAGCAGTCAGTTTCTTAAGCCGGATACCAGTCGCTTTTATTCACAAGCAGCTCATGAAAATATTATTCGGAAGAGTGCTGATAAATACTTAGCTCACTCTAGTATAGTTATCAATGATGAAAATTACCTGGAGGTCATGGAAGCTATCTATGATTATCCAAATGAATTTGAAGGCAAGGAAATAGAGTTTACTGGTTTTGTCTACAACGATCCAAATCATACCAATAGTCAATTTGTTTTTCGCTTTGGTATTATGCACTGTATCGCTGATTCAGGAGTTTTTGGACTTTTGACTACAGGAAATACCAATCAGTACGAAAATAACACTTGGGTGAAAGTCAAAGGCAAGATTAGCAATCACTACCACAAAGAACTCAACCAAGTCCTCCCAACCCTTGAAGTCCAGTCCTTCATCAAAGTAGACAAACCAGAGAATCCTTATGTTTACAAAGAATTTTAAAAAGTAGCCTTAGCGGGCTACTTTTTCTTGTTTAGTAAGGTTTTAACTTCTCGTGCACCGATCTGATCGTCAGCTTTTTCAAAAAGTTCGATAGCTTGTAAAAAATTCTCTTGCGATTTTTCTGAATTTTCAGCAGAATAAATCTCACCTAAACCTCTATAGGAACAGGCTTGAGCTATCAGATCATCCGTTTGTAATGCTTGCTTTAAGGACTGTTCCATATACATGATTGCTTTTGTTATTTCCCCTAGTTTTAATCGTAAATAACCTTGCTCATAATTATTGACAGAAGATTTGAGTGCATCCTCTGAAAAAGAATCTTCAATAATTTCTCGCTCTTTATTGATATAGTTAAGAGCTGTTTGATAGTCATTCATTTCACGATAAACCATGGCTAACTGGTGATAGCCTATATGTTCATTTTCTTTATCTTGACTTGATATTGCTATTTCAAGATATTTTTGATAAATCAGTAAAGCTTCTTTATAGTCTTTTTCAAAGAGCTTGATATAACCCAGCAAATTGAGAAGGCTGTAATCCTTGCAAGTTTCTAACGAGAAAGTTTCTGAGACTAATTTCTTGGCCTCTTCAATCTTCCCCTCAAACAATAATTCCCAGGCTTGATTCATGCTTATTCTCCTCTAGCTTATGTGGTATAGAAATCAATCGACAAATCACTATCAGACTCGTATTTTTTCCAGGCTATACTGAAGCCATAATAGTCTTCAAATTCTGGATGCCAGTCATAATAAAGTGGGATACGGCTAAATTTTCTTGCAACTACTTCATCTTCAAATTCTGGAGACTCTCCTGCAGTAATTCCAAATTGAAGCCCATTCAGTTCCCAGGTATTCCCCCAAACATTTTCATCTGATAGAACGTCAATCCAACGAGAGGCGTCAATATCAAAATCTGCACATAACTCTAGAGTAAAGAATTTTCTATAGTTTACTTTGGCGGGCTTAATATAAAAGGCACCATCCACCTGATACTTTTTATCTCTGGCTTGTATTTGTGAGATTTTCATTGGAATAGGAACTCCATTTAACTCTAACCAAAAGTGTCCCAAGGGAGTTTTGATTGCATGGTAAATTTGTTTAGAATCTACTTTTACTTTTTTCAAGCAAGCATCTAAAATCCTTCCATGTTTAACTAGATTTGCACAAACTATTGTAGAAGTCAGTGGATCAAAATCTGTATACCTACGAATGACACGTTTTAACTTTTCGACGGGAAAAGTGATATCCTTTGGTAGGGCATGATACTTCTGGACAACTAAAGCAGTTTTTTCAGTATTTTCCTTCCCGGTTGGAACAATCACACCATGCCCGACATGAATAGTTGGGTCGTCACAGATATAAGTATAACCATTTCCACCTTCTTGAAACTCAACAACTACAATATTTAACTCTTGATCAGGATCGAAAAGTGGTTCTGCTTTTGCACTGGTCTGGCACTCATAAAAAGTGAAACAATCTTTATTATCCTCTTCACCAAAGACCATAAAACTACCACAATTTGGGCATTTCCACATATAGAATGAAGCCTCTGAAATGTCTTCATAGGAAATTGTATCATTACCATCTTTTTTATTCATAATTTCTACTAATAACTCATCCGAATAAACCGAATAAGCATTTGGATCAGGCGCTTGGTGGTCGTTCATTGCTTGACCACATCTACAAGTCCATTTTCCCATAATTAACCTCAGTCACGACTTAATTCTTCAAGGAAAAATTGATTGAGAGCTTTCCAGTCTTTCTTTTCCTCTGTAACACTTTGGACGTAGTCATCCAGCTCTTGGATATTTTTGATGATAAAGTCCTGAATTGGCTCTATCGGCTCAATTTCCATACCTTCAGGTCCCTTTACCTTTATATCAAGCAATCTAGACACATGCTCTTTCATTTCATCAGGGAGGAGTTCTTTGACCAAATCATCAAACAAAATCGGTGGAACAGAATGATATTTTTCAATCCAACGACAAGCTAAAATAGGACGAAGTGCATAGAAATACTTTTTAGGTTTTACCTTATCTCCTGAAAGATACTTATTCATTTGAGTTCTAGCAGTATTCAAGTAATGGTGGAGCATCTTTTTCTCAGAAAAATACTGACTAACAAGCGGACGGATACGGTCAATAAAGCCTTCGTCTTGCTGGTAAACGATTGGCGACTGTAACCACTCAAAGAGGGTTGGATTTGACTTATAAAGCAACTTTAAAGCCTTGTCCAAATCCCAGCCACTCACATCCCATGTATCGTCAATTGGTAGTTCGATGACATCGCGATGATCGTTCAAGCTTAGATAAAAATCTTGCTTGTGCTTGTATACAAAACGTACATCAAAATCACTATCAGGAGACTCAAAGCCCCAAGCGCGACTACCAGACTCAATTGCCCACAATACTGTAACATCATAATCACGCTCAATTTCTGCTAGTTTTTCAGGTACTAGCACATTCATTTCTTCTTGTGTTTGCATGGTAGTTCTATTTCTATATTCAAGCTACTTCTTCGGCACGATTATTGATTAAGTCAATTGTTTGGACAATATTCCTCAATATTGGTATTTGATGTTGAAATAGTACTTGTACGGATCCATAAGATTTAAACGGTTCTTGTGTCAGCATCGACTTATCCATATACCCATTTTCAACGACATAATCGACAATCAATTTCACAAAAGAAATTTGCTTAGCATTAAGGCTTTCATCTGACAAGAACTTAGAAAACACTTGATTAGCAGCCTCTCTATTCAAACCAATAATCTCCCGCACCAATCTAGGAATAGCCTTGTTTTCATAGTGTTGCTGATAGTCAGTTTTACTTCCTAATTTTTCCCATAATAGAGTTTCTAATGCTAATAAATCTTGTGCAGTCAACTTCTTGTTATGATACAATTTAGAAATTGCTTCCTCATCCAAATGAGCTTTCAAATAATGCTCAACTTTTTCGTTATAGGATCGAAGATCATTTACCTGCAAATAAGGAGTGGTTTCATATACAGTAGAAAGAATTCGATCTTCAAAATTGACATAATATACCTTTCGATTCGTTTTATCTAAGAATTGCAATAAATCTCTTAGAGAAAGGCGTATTTTTTCAAGTTCAGACAAGCTTACTTCCTCCCAAAATTCAGGTTCTTGTACTTTCCTGATAATTTCTGCCTGTGCAAAGACCTGAGGGATATTACCAACAGAAGCAAGGGCCTGAGCAGTTTTCATAACTTGAGATATATGAGTCCTTGATGGCTTAGAGGTCAATTGTCCGACTTGAATTTCTAACATCCATAAATCAAAGCGTCTCGCCATTTCATTTTCATTATCTTCATCAAATATGAGAGGGGAGATATGACTATGAAGATTTTCACATGAAATCGTTGTAAGATTTTGCCAATTTTCTAATTTCTTATAGGTATAAACCATATCTAAGACCATACGAACTCTAAAGTCTAACTCATTCAAGTCCTCTACATGACTATGAAGTTCTGAGACGAGTTGCTGACGATACTCTCTTGCAAATGGATCCTCTTGATAGTGAAGGTCTTGCAGTTCACGAATCAAGTCCACCTTGATATTAAACAAACGCTGTGCCAAGGGAACAATATGACGTCCATTTCCTTCTCTAGGATCTGCTTTAAAGTATTCAAAGTTGTCACCATAATCAAATACCAAGAAGTTTTCCTTATCCTGATCAGGTCCAAACAAATCTTTACAGAGACGCGTTCCACGACCAATCATCTGCCAAAATTTTGTTTTTGAGCGAACTTTCTTGAAAAAGACTAAATTGACAACCTCTGGGACATCAATACCTGTATCAAGCATATCAACTGAAATTGCAATTTGAGGATATTTCTCTTTGATTTTAAAATCATCAATCAAGGTCTGATAATGTTTAATACTATAATCAATCACCTGAGCATAGTCGCTCCCCTTTTCAGGATATCGTTTATTAAAAATCTCTCTAATAAATTCAGCATGATGATGATTCTTGGCAAAGATGATAGTTTTTCCAATCTCATCACCCGAAGCCGTCTGAATCCCTCTCGTCATTAGTTCATCTAGAACAATCTCTACTGTACCTTTATTAAAAATAAAGGAATTAAAAGCTCCAGCATCAATGTCTTTTTCTAGACTATCATCTTCAAATTGGCTATCAAAATATTCTTTATCTTCTTGGGATAGATCATCGTAATGAAGCCCATCTGTAGGTAATTCTAACTTGGTTTCAATCGAATGATAGGATACCAAGTAGCCATCCTCAACAGCCTCTTCAAGATCATAAGCATAGGTAGGAACACCATTCTCCAAGTTAAAAAATCCATAAGTGTTTTTATCAAGATCCTGACGAGGTGTGGCCGTTAAGCCTACGATTCTAGCATCAAAATAATCAAAAATTGTCTTATATTTTTGATAAATAGAGCGGTGGGACTCGTCAATAATGATAAGATCAAAATGACCAACAGTAAAAGGGCGTTGAATGACTTCTTCCTGATCACTAATAGCTCCAATCATGGTCGGATAAGTAGAAAAAACCATACGACTTGATCGTGCCCCAGCTTTATCCTCTAAAAAGTTACAAACCGAAAGATCAGGAAGTAATTTCCTAAATGAATCATAGGCTTGTTTTACAAGAGATGTCCGGTCAGCTAGAAAGAGAATATTTTTGACCCAATTGTGACGTGATAGGATATCAACAAGAGAGACTGCTGTTCGAGTTTTCCCAGAACCAGTTGCCATTACCAAAAGAGCTTGTCTTCGATTGTTAGAAAAAGCCTCACAAACACTTGCAATCGCATGTTTCTGGTAATATCGTCCAGAGATATCGTCTCTGATTTTACTAGAAATATCCTCAAGTGGTTTTTGCAAATGTCGTCTGTCCATCAATAATTGCAATTCTTCTTGAGAATAGAATCCTGCAACCTGGCGACGATTTACACCATCAAGAATGTAGTGCTTGAGGCCATTTGTAATAAAACAAATCGGTTGGTAACCTATTTTTTCCTCTAGCGCTTTAGCATATTCCTTAACTTGTACTTCACCGACTTCTGGATTCACTGCAGCCTTTTTAGCTTCAATAATTGCTAAAATCTTTCCATTTTTACCATAAAGGACATAATCACAATAACCTGTTCCCGATCCGTGTTTCAGTCCATTAACAGCGACTTCAACTCGACAATTTTCTTCAAATTTCCAACCCGCTAATCGTAAATCAATGTCAATAAAAAGTTTTCTTGTCTCAGCCTCAGATAACTGATCGATATGAAAGGAAACCTCTTGCCGTTGAGCAGCAGTTTCACGTTTTTCTGTATAATTCTCTTGAACTTCCAAGGACTGTACAGCCATTAGTTCATGAAAGTCAGGCATAACAGGTAAACTGTCTTGCAGTTCCACCATGGCTTGTGGTGTTTCTCTTTCCTTGACATTCTCTGAAATTGGCAATAACTTCTCGTCAAAAAAACGTTCCACAAACTCATTGCTATAGCAGTAATCAATAAAGTTTACGAACTGGTACAAATGATGTAAGGCTAAAATCGCTTCACGTTCCTTGATCTCCCCACCATGAGCAGCATGATTGCCCCAGCGTATCAAGAGAACCATCTGACTATGAAGCTCTGGATCTACGATTTCTCTAAAGTCATCATCCCAAACTAATGAAGACAAGGTAGCACGATAAGGGGCTTCCAAATAAGAATCATGGCTATAAATCCAATGAACAGCCTGCTCCAAGGCACGACGCGCCATGAAAGCTGTCGCTACAGTGGATGTCCCAATCATATTCTCAGCTTCTATACAGGGCCTCGAAAAAGATTCATACTCCTTGTTATTTAAAAGAAAATCAAAATTTCCCATTTTTCTCTCACTTTGATTAAATAGATAGCTATATTATACTAGATTTTAAGCTATTTCTCCACAGTTTTATAGCCATCTGACAAGTAAATTGTGATTTGTCAACCTGAGCCACAAAGTCTGCGAACTCGTTTTGTAGGGAAAGAGGGGGG
>NZ_JWAJ01000056.1 GCF_001068775.1 Streptococcus pseudopneumoniae | reverse complement strand
TTTCTTAACGTCGTCGGCCACTTTAGCTTTTTCAGCATCAGTCAAGTTGCTTGGATCTGTAACCGGAGTTACTGTTGGATCCGTTACGACTTTATCATCTGATTTCTTAACTGTCTTATCGACTGGAATTACAGCTGTTGTACCATCTGGATAAGTTACAGTTGTTGTACCATCTTTGTCAACCTTAACATCAGTTACGGTTGGGTTTGATTTCTTAACTTCTTCGGCTACTTTAGCTTTTTCGGCGTCAGTCAAGTTGCTTGGATCTGTAACTGGTGTTACTGATGGATCCTTCGTACCTTCATCGGATGATTTCTTAACTGCCTTATCTGCTGGGATAACCGCTGTTGTGCCATCTGGGTATGTAACAGTTGTTGTGCCATCTTTGCCAACTTTAACATCAGTTACGGTTGG
>NZ_JWAJ01000055.1 GCF_001068775.1 Streptococcus pseudopneumoniae | reverse complement strand
CTGTACTTGAGTACGGCAAGGCGACGTTGACGTGGTTTGAATTTGATTTTCGAAGAGTATTAGGATAGTTATTAATCCATTTTTCGATAAATGCGACCTTTTTGGGAGTCGTTTTCTTAAAGTTGATTGAAACAAGATATGAACAAAGAGGTTAGGAAAGTCAAAATAATTTTTAAAAATGTTTTAGAATTCGTAGCGTACTATTCTAAGTTCA
>NZ_JWAJ01000054.1 GCF_001068775.1 Streptococcus pseudopneumoniae | reverse complement strand
TTGCCAAGTTGTAGTACTTTTTTCGAGGCTCTTTTGTCTTGTTCTTGTTTCAATTGACTATATTTTGGTAACTTTGTGTAAGATCAAGCAAAAAACTGATCCAAGAATGAATCAGTCTCTCTTTATATCTTCTTTAATTTTTCAATAGCTTTAATAGATAAACATGGCATCGCCAAAGCTAAAGAAACGGTATTTTTCATCGATAGCATGCTGATAGGCTTCGAGGACCAATTCACGGCCTGCAAAGGCAGAAACGAGCATAACCAGTGTTGATTTAGGCAAATGGAAATTCGTAGAAAAAGCATCCACAACCTTCCAGTCATAGCCTGGTTTGATAAAGATATTGGTCCAGCCAGAGTCTGCTTGGATTTGCCCATCAAACTTGCTTCCGATAGTTTCGAGCGTACGGATAGAGGTTGTCCCCACAGCAATGACACGACCACCATTTTCTTTGACCTGTCTCAAAGTCGCTGCAGCTTCCTCAGATAATTGATAAAACTCTGAGTGCATCTCATGCTCATCCAAATTATCTACTGAAACAGGTCTAAAGGTCCCAAGCCCAACGTGCAAGGTCAAGTAAACTAAGTGAACTCCTTTTTGCTGAATTTCTTCCAGTAATTCCTTGGTAAAATGGAGACCTGCAGTCGGGGCTGCTGCTGATCCACTCTCCTTGGCATAGACTGTCTGGTAACGTTCACGGTCGTCCAATTTTTCATGGATATAAGGAGGCAAGGGCATTTCTCCAAGACTTTCAAGTACTTCTAGGAAAATCCCTTCATATTCAAAACGGACAATACGGCCGCCATGGGTTAATTCCTCAGTAACGACTGCGCTTAGTCGACCATCACCAAAGACAACGCGGGCACCGACCTTGAGACGTTTAGCAGGTTTTGCCAAGACTTCCCATTCGTCTCCTGCTGTATTTTTCAAAAGCAAGAGTTCAACATGGCCCCCTGTTTCTTCCTTTTGACCATGAAGTCGGGCTGGCAAGACACGGGTATCATTCATCACCAGGGCATCACCTGGCTCTAGCATTTCAATAATGGAGTGAAAATGGCGATCTTGAAATTCCCCAGTCTGGCGATTAACCATCAAGAGTTTAGAGGCATCACGCTTTTCCAGAGGTGTTTGTGCAATCAACTCCTCTGGCAAGTGAAAATCAAAATCATTTGTATTCATTGTAGTCATAGTTCCTTTTCTTTTCTAATGTACTTACGATTAGCTATCAAAACGAACTTCTTCAAGTAGATACTCGATGAAGCGTTCACCCATCTTAGATAAGCTAGTTTTCTCATGCTGGATATAAACCAGTTCAATGGGATCGTCAATATCTAGTGGAATAGAAACAATATTGTCTCCATTAAGATTACTATTGAGGATACCAGTCGCGATGGTATAGCCGTCCAAACCAATCAAGAGATTGAACAAGGTCGCACGGTCACTAACAACGATGGATTTCTTGTGGTGTTCTTGTGACAAAATCTCTTCTGAAAAATAGAAGGAATTATGGGTTCCTTGGTCATAACTCAAGTATGGGAAGTCTTCTAGATCTGCCAGCTGCACCTTGTCTTTTTTGGCAAGCGGATTGGACTTGCTGACAAAGATATGGGGCTGTGCTGTAAAGAGATGATGGGCAACCAGATGGTTGTCATCCAACATCTTCGAAAGAACATCTCGGTTATAGCTATTTAAAAAGAGAACTCCCACTTCACTTCGGAAGTTCTTGACATCATCGATAATCTCCCAGGTTCTGGTTTCACGCAAAAAAAGCTCATACTTTTCCATATCGCTTTTCTTGAGCAAGGAAACAAAGGCATTGACCACAAAAGCATAGTGCTGCGAAGACACACTAAAAAGCTCGCGATGAGCGATTGGATTCTTATAGCGTTCTTCTAGAAGTTGCGTTTGCTCGACAACCTGACGGGCATAGGATAGAAACTCCATCCCATCACGTGTGAGGGTGATTCCCTTGGGATTTCGGATAAAAATCTCAATTCCCATCTCATTTTCTAGGTCACGAACTGCATTTGACAGACTAGGCTGCGTAATGAAAAGTTGCTTGGCTGCTTCATTCATCGAACCAGTCTCTACAATTTTGATAATATAGTGTAATTGTTGAATTCTCATGCTTTTATTGTACCATACTTGAGGCAATATAAAAAGAACCAGTCACTGAAAGCTCTGTGGCTAAGCTTAGATGAGTGCTTTCAAATGACTTTATCTAGCACTTTAAAAAGAGGTTGAAACAATTCCAACCTCCTTTAATCTTTATTATTATACAAGCTTTTTAATCGAAACTCAGCTTCCTCTTTCCCAGAAAATGGCTAGCAAAATCATAGCCCCGAGAACTGATGGGATAATGGCTGTACCGCTTAGACTTGGTCCCCAAGAACCAAAGATTAATTGTCCTAAAAAGGCACCAATCCAGCCAAGAAACATTTTCCCGAAGCAGCCCATGCGTTCGCCACGATTGGTGATAGCTCCTGCTAGTAGTCCGATTAAAAGCCCGACAAACATACTTCCAATCATAGTTTCTCCTTAAATTGCCCAATCTCCATTGCGGAAGAGTGGTACGCGTGTTCCATCCTCACGGATACCATCGATATCCATTTGGTTAGAACCAATCATAAAGTCAACGTGAACATCAGAACGATTAAGTCCTGCAGCTTCAAGCTCTTCTTCACTCATCTCTGCTCCACCAACAACGCTAGTTGCGTAAGCTGCACCAATAGCCAAGTGGTTAGAAGCATTTTCATCGAAAAGGGTGTTAAAGAAGGTAATCCCTGACTGAGAAATTGGACTTGGATCTGGTACCAAGGCACACTCACCCAAGGCACGCGCACCAGCATTCTTAAAGACAAGGTCCTTCATAACCTGGTCACCCTTTTCAGCTGTGATATCAACGATTTGACCATTTTCAAAGGTCACTTTGATACCTTCGATAATATTCCCATTGTAGCTAAGAGGTTTTGTAGAACTGACATAACCATCTGCGCGACGGAAGTCAGGAGCTGTAAAGACTTCTTCTGTTGGCATATTTGGCAAGAAACCTTCGCCTTGGGCATTGATTGCTCCGGCAGATTCCCAAACGTGGTTCTTAGGCAAGCCAAGTGTCAAGTCTGTTCCAGGAGCAGTGTAGTGAAGTGCTGAGAATTGCTCTTTATTCAGCATTTCCGCCTTGCTCTTGAGGATAGCAGCATGTTTTTCCCAAGCCTTAACTGGATCTTCTTCGTAGATACGGCAAGTTTTGAAGATTTGGTCCCAAAGGAGATCGACTGCTTCTTCGTCGCTTGCAGCATTCGGAAAGACTTTCTTAGCCCACTCTAGTCCAGCAGCTGCTGCTACAGTCCAGCTAACCTTGTTAGATTGAGTTGCGATACGCATTGGCTTCATTGCAATTCCCATAGCTTTAGCAGAAGCTGAGAGCTTTTCAGCATCCACTCCGTTCAAGGCACCTGGATCAGAAGAACGAACACCGAGACGACTTGCTTTGTTTTCAAGAAGGTAGTTCATCTCAGCGATCTTGTATTCTGGTACATTGTCCAAACGCTCCATCGGCGCGTGGAGGAATTTCTCACGGTTTACAAAGTCATCTGCCCATTGGACGATAACTTCGTGCGCTCCAAGTGCATAGGCTTCTTTGACGATTAAGTGAGCCAACTCACGTTGCTCCACATCGATTGAGAGAGCCAAGGTATGACCAGGTTGCACATTAATTCCGTTCGCAACCAACAATTTCGCATATTTTTCTAGATTTTCTTTAAAATTTGGTAAAACCATGTTGTTTCTCTTTTCTATTTTATTTTTCTTTTTCTTTCAAAGCAGAAAATAATCCTGCCAAAGCAATAGCACCTGACAAGAGTGCTGTCGATAGAAGAATTGTCTGATCAGCAAGTTCAAATTGGTACTCAAACACCTTCTCAGCTGGCTTGTCTTCCGCGAAAATTCTTAGTTTCATGAAATATCCTTTCTTATTCTTCATGCTCTCCTAGGTAGAGGCGTCGTGCCTCTGGACTATTTGTGAGGATATCTATATAGGTTTCATAGTCATCAGGTAGAGGCTTTCCTAAAGAGATATCTTGTTCTGGATTTATATTTTTCCCATAAAGAAAGCAAAGATAGAGACGTTCGTTGAGTGTTGGAAATACTTCAATAGACATAAGTTCAGCCTGACCTACCCGATCCCAATCCTGTTCTTTGATATCTGGTATGATATAGGATTGGAAGAGCCCCATAAGTGGATTATCTTCTGGTAGTCCACTGTCTTTATCCGCCAGAACCAAAGAACAACGTCTACCAAAACCAGCAAGTTGGCGCTCCCTTCCCTTTACCGAAACAGTAATAGGATGCCCTCCAATATGGCTATAAATCCATTCTTTAGGCAGTGCATAATCTAACAATGGGTTAACTTCTTTGACAATCGTTACAGGACTACAGCGTAGAAACTGGCGAGTAACAGCCTTACAAAAGAGGATATCCTCCTCTTTCAAGGTCACTCCCTTCCAATTATTTTCCTCGTTAAAATGGTTGAAAAATACCAGATAGAGATCACGCACCATTTGTGCTAATACGTAAACGCCATTTCGTAAACATATAGAAATAACTTTCCCTGGTTTCCAGGGTGTTGCTCTTTTTTTCTTTTCCATCATGATACAACCTCAAACCTACACAAGACATTTCAAACTATTAAAACAAATCATCAAACAAGCTCAACTGATTATCCTCTGGCATATTACCGAGAATTCCCATTTCATCCATCTTTTCAACCAAGGTTGAGGAGAGTCCACCACGCTTGCGGAGTTCAGTTTTAGAGAGGAATTCTCCCTCTTGACGGGCACGAACCAATTGCTTGGCAACGTTCTCGCCTAGCCCATCCATAGCGACAAATGGTGGGATGAGGGTGTCTCCATCGATGATAAATTCAGTTGCATCACTGCGATAGAGGTCCAATTTGCCGAACTTAAAGCCACGTTCCCACATCTCATTGACGATTTCAAGTGTTGTGTAGAGGTCAATTTCTACGTTGGAAGCTTCATTGTTCTTGCGTTTTTCAGCGATTTCTTCCATTCTTCGCTTGATAGCATCCAAGCCCGCTCCCATGGTCTTGATATCAAAGGCCTTGGCACGGATTGAGAAGTAAGCACAGTAATAATAAATCGGATGGTGAACCTTGAAGTAGGCCACGCGAAGGGCCATCATAACGTAGGCTGCCGCATGGGCTTTAGGGAACATGTACTTGATTTTTCCACAAGATTCGATATACCACTCAGGCACATTATTGGCCTTCATGGCTTCGATATAACCATTGCGCTCTTCTTCAGAAATTTTGAGCCACAAGCCCTTACGCACTCGCTCCATGATGGTAAAGGCCATCTTCGGATCTAGACCAGCGTGCATGAGGTAAACCATGATGTCATCCCGACATCCGATAACGGTTGATAGGTCGGCAATTCCAGTCTTAATCAAGTCTTGGGCATTTCCCAACCATACATCGGTACCGTGAGACAGACCAGAAAGCTGAAGTAACTCTGCAAAAGTCGTCGGATGGGTTTCATCCACCATGCCTCGAACAAAGTTAGTTCCAAACTCTGGAATTCCAAGCATACCAGTTGAAGTCCCGATTTGTTCAGGTGTCACTCCAAGGATATCTGTACCTGAAAAGAGGGCCATGACACCAGGATCATCCATTGGGATATCATTTGGATCAATGCCTGACAAGTCTTGGAGCTTGCGAATCATGGTCGGATCATCATGTCCTAGAACATCGAGCTTGAGGACGTTCTCATCGATATCGTGGAAGTTAAAGTGAGTCGTTTGCCATTCAGCAGTGACATCATCGGCAGGATACTGCACTGGAGTAAAGTCATAGACATCCATATAGTTAGGAATAACAACGATTCCCCCTGGGTGCTGACCGGTCGTCCGTTTGACACCGGCAGCTCCTTGGGCTAGGCGTTCTACTTCAGCCTCACGGTAGAACTTGCCATAGTCACGCTCGTAACCCTTAACAAATCCATAGGCGGTCTTAGCAGCCACCGTTCCAACCGTTCCTGCACGGAAGGCATATTCTTCCCCAAAGATATCACGAACATCCAAGTGGGCGCTCGGTTGATCCTCACCAGAGAAGTTCAAGTCAATATCGGGTACCTTATCTCCATCAAAACCAAGGAAGGTCTCGAAAGGAATATCCTGGCCATTCTTGCTGAGTTTGTGACCACAGTTTGGACAGTCTTTATTGGGCATATCAAACCCTGAACCGTAAGAACCATCTGTGATAAACTCACTGTACTGACACTGACCACAGACATAATGAGGAGAAAGAGGATTAACCTCGGTGATCCCAATCATAGTCGCAACAAAACTGGATCCAACAGACCCACGTGAACCAACCAAGTAGCCTCGTTCGTTGGAACGCTGCACTAGCATCTGCGAAGCTAGATAAATCACGGCGAATCCATTCCCCAAGATAGAGGTTAGTTCTTTTTCAATTCGTAAATCAACGATATCTGGCAGTGGATTTCCATAGATTTCAAAAGCTTTTTTATAGGTTAACTCGGCGACCGTTTCCTCAGCCTTGTCAATGAAAGGTGTATACAAATCACCTTTAACGACCTCAACAGGCTCAAAGATCTCTGCCAAGGCATTGGTATTTTCAATGACAATCTTGCGAGCCAAGTCTTCCCCTAGAAAGGCAAATTCATCCAACATTTCATTAGTTGTTCTAAAGTGTGCCTTTGGTAGCGGAGCAGGCTGGGCAGCTTCTCCATGGCCGATCGTTCGGTTAAGCATGGCACCCTGACCGAGACTGCGGACGATGATTTCTCGATAAATCTCATCCTCAGGTTCGATATAGTGGACGTTTCCTGTCGCAAGAACTGGCTTACCGAGACGGTCTCCGACCTCAATCAAGCTCTTGATAATGGTCTGAAGTTCCTCCATATCCTTGACCTGCTCTTTGGCAATCAGAGGCGCATAGATAGCTGGAGGCATGACCTCGATAAAATCATAGTATTTGGCTACTTCTACTGCCGCATCTACACCTTGTGATACGACTGCATCAAAGACTTCCCCTTCCGTACAGGCTGAACCTAAGATCAAACCTTCTCGATGGGCATCTAGTACCGTACGTGGAATCCGTGGAACTCCTTCAAAATACTGGGTATTAGAGAGGGAAACCAGCTTAAAGATATTTTTCAAGCCCACTTGATTTTTCACATAGATGGTCGCATGCTTGACACGAGCTTTCTTATAAGAATCCGGACTGATTAAATCAAGGTTTAATCGTGCCAAGTTAGTAACGCCGTGTTTTTCTGCAACTTCTTTGATAAAGATAAAGAGCAGACGGCCAGTTGCTTCCGCATCATAGTTGGCCATATGGTGGTGTTCTAAAGCTACACCAAAACGTTTGGTCAAGGGTCCCAAACCATGTCGTTTGTACTCTGGATAGAGATTTCTAGCGAACTCTAACGTATCAATAACAGGTTGAGTAATTTTTGGAAGACCGTGACGCTCATAGTTGGCATTCATAAAACCAACGTCAAAGCTTGCATTATGGGCTACAAGAACGGTATCTTTACAGAATTCTTGGAATTCTTTCAGAACTTGAATCAAGGGTTTAGCATTTTTTACATGATCATCAGTAATCCCTGTCAATTCGGTTGTAAAAGCTGACAAAGGATGCCCTGGATTGATAAATTCATCAAATTCAGCAATGATATTGCCCTTATACATCTTGGAAGCCGCCACCTGAATTAAGTCATTATAGATAGCCGATAGACCTGTTGTTTCTACGTCAAAGACTACATAGGTTGCTTCAGACAAATCCATCTCAACTTCGTTATAGGCGATAGGTACACGGTCTTCAACGATATTGGCTTCCATCCCATAGATCAGCTGGATACCAGCTTTCTTTGCGGCCTTATAGCCGTGAGGGAAGGATTGAACATTACCATGATCTGTAATAGCAACCGCCTTGTGTCCCCATTTGGCAGCTGTCGCAACAATTTCTTCTACCTCAGGCAAAGCATCCATAGTCGACATATTGGTATGGGCATGAAACTCAACACGACGCTCACCCTCTGGCATCAAGTCCTTACGCTCATAGTGGACTACTTCCTGGACATCTTGCACATTCATGGTCAAATCTCGTGTGAAATTATTGACCTCGACATTTCCTCGAACACGGAGCCAAGAATTTTTCTTGATCATGTCAAACTTCTGAGCTTCTTCTTCATTTTTGACCCATTTTTGCATAGAGAAGCTAGAAGTATAGTCAGTCATCTTGAAGTTAATCAAGACACGACCCGTTCTAGTCACCTTATGCTCAACATCAAAGACGACTCCTTCAAAAACCAGACGATTTTCTTCGGTATTGACCTCGATCATTGGAGTAATCTCCGCCTTGTCAAGTTTAGGTTTTGCTGCTGCCTTCTTGGATTGAAAATCAAAGACAGGTTTGTCCTCAACTGGAGGAGGCGGTGCCATCTGTTCTAACTGTTCCATGGCTCGAAGTGTCTCGTCATTAGCAGCCTGAACAATCATTTGATTTTCAGAATGGAAAGCTTCCTGTTCTTCCCTTGTCAGCTCTTCATTTTTTTCTAAAATACAAGAAAGTTTAGGAAAACCAAAGAGCTCTAATTGTTTACTAAGATTCGGGAGATGATTTTTCCTAAAATGCTCTGTATTTGCGGCTTCAGAGGCTTCAATAATCAACTGATCATTTTCAAAGCGAACCTGAAAATTCTGATAAATAGAACGAAAACCTTGACTAGCACAAGGACCTTCCGAAAAAGCCTCTCGATAGTAGGCTTGTAAAAGTTCTCTAGAAAATTCCTGATTTCTCGTTTTTATCTCAAAACTAGCCTGATTTCCTGTTTTTGAGAATTCTTCTTTCAAGCCCCTTTTCAACTCTAGAAAAAGTTCAAAAGGCAAAATATTTTCAAAAACAAAACGAAACTCCCAAACTTTGCTTCGTTTATGAACAATAACTTGTTCTATTTCAGCCTGAGAGAAGGCCTCATGATTTCTCATTTCAGCGGGTATTCCCAACTGATTCATTAAAATTTCAAAAGTGGTTGACATCCATTTTCCTCACAATATACTCCTTCTATTTTACCATATTTGAGGTACTTTTTCCTATTTCTACCAAACAGAAAAAGAAGCCACAAAGTGACTTCTTTTCTAGTGACGACAAATTAGTCTTCACCTTTGTTTTTCTTAATGATTTCTTCTTGTACTGACTTAGGTACATCTTCGTAGTGATCGAATACCATCATGAAAGTACCACGTCCTTGAGATGCAGAACGAAGAACTGTTGCGTAACCGAACATTTCAGCAAGTGGAACGTAAGCACGAACGATTTGGCTGTTACCGTGTGCTTCCATACCATCTACACGTCCACGACGAGCAGTTACGTGACCCATAACATCACCAAGGTTTTCTTCTGGAACAGTGATTGTTACAAGCATCATTGGCTCAAGGATAGCTGGTTGTGCAGTCTTAGCAGCTTCTTTAAGGGCAAGTGAAGCCGCGATCTTGAAGGCAGTTTCAGATGAGTCGACATCGTGGTATGAACCATCGTAAAGTTTAGCTTTAACGTCAACCATTGGGTAACCAGCAAGAACACCGTTAGCCATAGATTCTACCAAACCTTTTTCAACCGCTGGGATAAATTCACGAGGAACCACACCACCGACGATTGCGTTTTCGAATTCGAATCCTTTTCCTTCTTCGTTTGGAGTAAATTCAATCCATACATCACCGAACTGACCTTTACCACCAGACTGACGTTTGAAGAATCCACGTGCTTGAGTAGAAGCGCGGAATGTTTCACGGTAAGATACTTGAGGAGCACCTACGTTCGCTTCAACTTTGAACTCACGACGCATACGGTCAACAAGGACGTCAAGGTGAAGCTCACCCATACCAGAGATAACTGTTTCACCAGTCTCAACGTTTGTTTCAACGCGGAATGTTGGATCTTCTTCAGCCAATTTTTGAAGGGCAATACCCATCTTGTCTTGGTCTGCTTTAGATTTAGGCTCAACCATCAATTGGATAACTGGTTCTGGAACGTTGATTGACTCAAGGATGATTTTAGCTTTTTCATCTGTCAATGAGTCACCAGTTGTAGTGTCTTTCAAACCAACGGCAGCAGCGATATCACCTGAGTAAACAGTGTCGATTTCTTGACGGCTGTTAGCGTGCATTTGAAGGATACGTCCGATACGTTCACGTTTACCTTTAGAAGTGTTCAATACGTAAGAACCTGATTGAAGAACACCTGAGTAAACACGGAAGAATGTCAAACGACCTACGAATGGGTCAGTCATGATCTTGAAGGCAAGAGCTGCAAATGGCTCTTCATCAGATGCAGGACGAGTTTCTTCTTCATCTGTATCTGGATTGATACCTTTGATCGCTGGGATGTCAAGTGGGCTTGGAAGGTAGTCGATAACCGCATCAAGCATCAATTGAACACCTTTGTTCTTGAAGGCAGAACCACACAATACTGGGAAGAATTCAACGTTGATAGTCGCTTTACGGATACCAGCTTTCAATTCTTCGTTAGTGATTTCTTCACCTTCGAGGTATTTCATCATCAATTCTTCGTCAGTTTCAGCAACTGCTTCGATCAATTTTTCACGGTACTCTTGAGCTTGCTCAAGGTATTCAGCTGGAATATCTTCTTCAAGGATATCTGTACCAAGGTCGTTAGTATAGATTTCAGCTTTCATCTTGATCAAGTCGATGATCCCACGGAAGTCATCTTCAGCACCGATTGGCAATTGAATTGGGTGTGCATTTGCTTGAAGACGATCGTGAAGTGTGCTTACTGAGTAAAGGAAGTCAGCACCGATTTTGTCCATTTTGTTGGCAAATACGATACGTGGAACTCCGTACTCAGTTGCTTGACGCCAAACTGTTTCAGTTTGAGGCTCAACACCTGATTGTGAGTCAAGAACTGTAACCGCACCGTCCAATACACGAAGAGAACGTTGTACTTCGATAGTGAAGTCCACGTGTCCTGGTGTGTCGATGATGTTTACGCGGTGGTTGTTCCATTGAGCTGTTGTCGCAGCAGATGTGATAGTGATACCACGTTCTTGCTCTTGCTCCATCCAGTCCATTTGTGACGCACCTTCGTGAGTTTCACCGATTTTGTGGATTTTACCAGTGTAGTAAAGGATACGCTCAGTTGTAGTTGTTTTACCAGCATCGACGTGAGCCATGATACCGATATTACGAGTTTTTTCAAGTGAAAATTCGCGTGCCATGAGGTTTGTTTCTCCTATATTTTTTATTTCTATTCTATTATAACATGATTTAATAAAAACGGATAGGCAGGACCTACCCGTTCTCAATGTTTTCATGTTATTGTTGGTTTCAACTTGCGAGATGTTAAGTTGAAGTGAACTTAAGAGCGGACCGAGCTCAATTGAACCCGAGCGAGGCCCGGTGCAAAAAAGATAAACTGCTTTGTGTTCACGGAACACTGCATCAGTTTCCTATTTTTGCCTTGGGCCTTTACCGCTTTTGGTATCATAATCTAGTTGAGCTCAAGCTAAAAGTCTGGAGAAAAAGATGAATCTCATTGGTTGCAATCGCAACCTGCTTCGATTCCCTATTTTCTCTGGGACTTTCTTAACGCTTTCGCATCCTATATTACCAACGGAAGTGTGCGAAGGCACGGTTAGCTTCAGCCATACGGTGAGTGTCTTCACGTTTCTTAACTGCTGCACCAGTGTTGTTAGCAGCATCCAAGATTTCTTTTGCAAGACGGTCTTGCATTGTGTGTTCACCACGAAGGCGAGCGATTGTTACCAACCAACGAAGTCCAAGTGTTGTACGACGTTCTGGACGAACTTCAACTGGGACTTGGTAGTTAGAACCACCAACACGACGTGCACGTACTTCAAGTACAGGCATGATGTTTTCCATAGCTGTTTCAAATACTTCAAGTGCATCGTTACCAGTAACTTCTTTGATTTGTTCAAAAGCACCGTAAACGATTGAAGCAGCTGTACCACGTTTACCGTCAAGCATAACGCGGTTGATAAGACGAGTAACTAATTGTGAATTGTAAAGCGGATCTGGCAATACGTCACGTTTTGGAGCTCTATTTTTACGACTCATTTCTCTTTATCCCCTTTCCTTATGCTTTTTTCGGACGTTTAGTACCGTATTTAGAACGGCCTTGTTTACGATCGTTAACACCTGCAGTATCAAGTGCACCACGGACGATATGGTAACGTACCCCTGGAAGGTCTTTTACACGTCCACCGCGAAGAAGCACCACACTGTGCTCTTGCAAGTTGTGTCCGATACCTGGGATGTAGGCAGTAACTTCGATAAGGTTGCTCAAACGTACACGAGCAAATTTACGAAGGGCAGAGTTAGGTTTTTTAGGTGTCATTGTTCCAACACGAGTTGCAACACCACGTTTTTGTGGTGAAGAAACGTTTGTTTGAACTTTTTTATGACTGTTGTAACCAACGTTCAAAGCTGGTGATTTAGATTTTTCTACTTTTGATTTACGCGGTTTGCGAACCAATTGGTTAATTGTAGGCATCTACATTCTCCTGTGTTTTTTTATTTTTGGTGATGACACACTTGGTGACAGCTATCATCTGTGTGTACTTTTGCAACATTTGTCAGCACGTCCCTGTACACTCTTGAGAGACCAAAAGTAAAAAGTACCGTCTATTATTGTACCACGTTTTTTCTATTTTTGTCAATATATTTCTACTTATTTTTTGACTTCTTTACTCTAAAAATTCTATGAAAACGGTCACCTGCCAGATAGACTCTTCAACCGACCACATAGACAAACCTTCTTGTATTTGCCGACAAAATGGTGTTTAATAGATTTGTAAGTAAGAGATCTCTATTACAACTTTTACAAAGGAGAAAATATGAAAGTTAGACTTGACATTGATCAACAATACGCCGAAGAACAAATCATCATAGAAGCACCATCTTTGTCCCCTAGAGTTCAAAAAGTTCAAGACTTTGTTCAATCACTGGATCAAAACGAAACTCTTAAAGGAAAATTCCAAGACCAGGTCTACTTGATTCAGATTAGTAAGATTCAACGAATCTATATTGAAAATCGAAAGGTCTTAGCCGAGACTGATCAGCAGACATATGCTCTTGATATCCGTCTCTACCAAGCAGTTGACATTTTGCCTGCTTCCTTTATCCAGATTTCCCAATCTGAAATTGTCAACATTGATGCTATCAACCATCTAAAACTAACTTCTAACGGCTTGATTGAAATCTATCTAAAAAACGAAAGTTTTACCTACTCATCTCGCCGTTACCTCAAAACCATAAAGGAGAAATTAGAACTATGAAAAAACAAATTTTCCACGATGCCACAACTGGTATCCTCATCGGCCTCATCCTATCCATTATCTTTTCTTTTATCTATTCACCAAGCAACTACGCGCCACTTAGTCCAGAGTCAGCTATTGGTCAATTCATGACCAGTCATCAGATTCACGGTGCTCTAGTTTTACTCTACTGTGCACTCATCTGGGCAGCTATCGGAGTCCTCTTTAGTTTTGGTAGCCGTCTCTTTGCCAAAGACTGGAGCCTTCTTCGTGCGACTGTCACTCACTTCTTCCTCATGCTATTAGGTTTTGTTCCTCTAGCAATTCTGGCAGGTTGGTTTCCACTTCGCTGGACTTTCATCCTTCAACTCATCCCAGAGTTTGCCATCGTCTATCTCATCATCTGGGCGATTCTCTATAAAAGAGAATCAAAGAAGGTTGCCCACATCAACCAACTATTAGCTCAGAAAAAATAATATAAAAGAATCCCACTCCGTTTCGTGAGTGGGTTTTTGACTTATAATTTTTGCTTCCATTCTAACAAGAGGTTCATGGCTTGCATCGGTGTCATATTGTAAACATCTACTTCTGCCAACTCTGCTAGGATAGGATTTTCTTCCGCCGAGTCAAATAGGGAAATTTGTTCAGAAACTGCATGTGTTTGTTTCATTGGAGCAGGACTTTCCTGACCTTGACTCTCTAATTGCATTAATATTGCATCTGCCCTTACTAGCAAATCTGTCGGTAACCCTGCAATCTTAGCTACGTGAATACCGTATGATTTGTCTGCTGGTCCTGCTTCGATCTTGTGAAGGAAGGTAACCTGACCATTTTGCTCCAGCGTAGCCACGTGGACATTAACCAGATGTCCCAGACTAGTCTCCAAACTAGTCAATTCATGGTAGTGGGTCGCAAAGAGAGTCTTGGCTCCAATATACTCATGAATATACTCGATAATTGCCTGGGCCAAGGCCATGCCATCATAGGTTGCCGTTCCACGTCCCAACTCATCAAAGAGAATCAGGGATTTTTCAGTAGCATGTGCAATGGCATTATTGGCTTCCATCATCTCGACCATAAAGGTTGACTGACCGGAAACCAAGTCATCTGCTGCCCCGATACGGGTAAAAATCGCATCAAAAATAGGCAAGTGAGCACTTTCTGCCGGAACATAAGATCCTATCTGAGCCATGACTGCTGTCATAGCTAGCTGACGCATATAGGTTGACTTCCCGCTCATGTTAGGTCCTGTAATCAGTTGGATGCTAGTATCTTCATCCATTTGGATGCTGTTGGGAATATAGGTTTGGGCTCCCATGACCTTCTCAACGACAGCATGACGACCTTTTTGAATGTCAATTTGCGAGTCCTGACCAAACTCTGGACGAAGCAGGTGTTGATTTTCTGCTACCACTGCCAAGCCTTGTAAG
Source organism: Streptococcus pseudopneumoniae (assembly GCF_001068775.1). Taxonomy (GTDB): domain Bacteria; phylum Bacillota; class Bacilli; order Lactobacillales; family Streptococcaceae; genus Streptococcus; species Streptococcus pseudopneumoniae_N. Next base: position 1,707 of record NZ_JWAJ01000054.1, on the reverse strand, counting down.
ACATCGACAGTAGCGATTCCTTGGGCTAGGGCTTGCAGGCGTTGGATATACTTGCCAACCTCCTCACGGATCCGCATAAAAATTTCGTACTCTAAGTTTGCTGATTTCTCACGCGCCTCTAACATTTCTCCCTCGATACGAGCCAACTCCTCTGTCCCAAAACGTTCCGAGTTTTTTAGCGTAGCCTTACGGAAAAAGTAGGCTGGTACGTTACCAAGCTGCGAATTGGTCACATGGAAATAGTAGCCGTCTTTTTTATTGTAGTCAATCTTGAGCGTACTGATGCCAGAGTTTTCTCTCTCCTTGGCTTCAATCTCAGCTATCCAGCTGGTTCCTTCTCTCAGCACACGACGGTATTTATCCAAGGTCTCATCAAAGCCCGTCCGAATAATCCCACCCTCCGTAATCACATGAGGAGCCTCAGGGGCAATGGCTGCGCTTATGAGATTTTCCAACTCAGGGATAGCATCTAGTTGTTCAATGAGATAAGTTAGAGCTGGTTGCTCCATCCCTTCTAAAATTGCTCGAATTCGTGGGACACTGCCCAAGGTAGTCGCTAATTGCAAGAGGTCCTTGGGATTGCTTTTTCCAAAAGATACTCGACTAGCCAGACGCTCGATATCGTAGACTCCCTTTAGGCTTTCCGTCAAATCACTGCGCTCAAAGAAATAATCTAAAAAGACCTGCACAACTTCCTGACGTTCAAGGATACGGTCCTTGTCAATCAAGGGACGGTGGATCCAAGAGCGTAGGAGACGCATCCCCATAGCAGTCTTAGTTTCATCTAGCAACCAGAAAAGACTACCTTGTTTCTTACCTGAGCGAGCATTTTCAACTAGATCCAGACTGGCCTTGGTCGCATAATCCATCTGCAAGAAATCCTTGATTTCATAGCGAACAACTGGCTTTAAGTGGTTGAGTTCTCTCAGCTGAGTCCGATGGACATACTGGAGAAGCTTACTGCTGGCAGCTTGTTCAACAGGTGCCAAGCGTGGATTTAGTAGATGTACATCTTCAAATGAATCTTGCTCATAGGAAAGTACCAAGTTCATTTGACGGCCGAGAATCTGTTCTTCCTCTTCGCTTAAGGCATAGCCGATGACGACTTCCCTGGCCTTAAGATTTCGGATTTCACCACAGACCAGGGTAAAATCCAATAAGCCTGTCACATAGAAATCACCCGTCACCAGATCCATGTATGCCAAACCAAATTGTTGACTGTCACGGTCGATAGCCACCAAAAAGTTGTTTTGACTATCTGGTTTACTACTATCGACGACTGTACCAGGGGTAATCACCTGTACAACCTCTCGCTTAACAACCCCTACTGCCTGCTTAGGATCCTCCATCTGCTCAGCAATGGCAACCTTGTAGCCACGCTCCACTAGGACATCAATATACTGTTGTGCTGAGTGATAAGGAACTCCAGCCATGGGAATAGGATTGTCAGCATTCTTATTGCGACTGGTTAATGAAATTTCTAGTATCTGGGCAGCATTGACTGCATCTTCGTAAAATAACTCATAAAAATCACCCATACGAAAGAGCAAAAAAGCATCTGGATATTGTTTTTTTATATCCACATACTGTTGCATGCCAGGTGATAATTTTTCTGTCATCATCCATTCTCTCCTTGTTAAAAATAGAGAGTGGGACAGAAATCGGTAATTCGTTAGAATTCGATTTCGTCGTCCCACCTCCGCACAG
>NZ_JWAJ01000053.1 GCF_001068775.1 Streptococcus pseudopneumoniae | reverse complement strand
GCCAGATCATGTACATATGTTAGTAAGTATTCCACCAAGGATAAGTGTTTCTAGTTTCATGGGATATTTAAAAGGTAAAAGCGCTCTAATGATGTTTGATAAACACGCAAATCTGAAATATAAGTTTGGAAATCGACATTTTGGGGTAGAGGGATATTATGTGAGTACAGTTGGCCTCAATGAAGCCACAATAAAGAAATACATTCAGGA
>NZ_JWAJ01000001.1 GCF_001068775.1 Streptococcus pseudopneumoniae | reverse complement strand
TGCTAATAACGCCAATATTCAGATTGAGTTCCGTAAGCAAGCTGATAAATATACACCAACAGCTACAAATCCTACAGTGAATCTGACTTCAAATGGAACTGTTCCAGATTTGGGATCACCAGAGACTTATATTGCCAACAAGTCTGACTTGCCAGATAAAGGAACAACACCAGGTACGACAACGACTTACGCATGGAAAGCTGGAGAAACTCCAACTGTTAACAATGGTAAAGTCACACGTACAGTTATAGTAACTTATCCAGATGGTTCGACAGATGAAGTTCCAGTAACTGTTAAGGTAGTAGATCCACGTACAGATGCAGAGAAGAACAATCCAACAGTAGAGTTGGAACAAGATCCTAAGACAGGTGACGTAACAGTAACACCTAAGCAACCA
>NZ_JWAJ01000052.1 GCF_001068775.1 Streptococcus pseudopneumoniae | reverse complement strand
TGCCAAGTTGTAGTACTTTTTTCGAGGCTCTTTTGTCTTGTTCTTGTTTCAATTGACTATAACATATGTACATGATCTGGCATTAAGTGACCCTCGATAATTTCAACCCCTTTATAACTACACAAGCGATGAAATATTTCGCCTAAACTACTTCGATATTGATTATAAATGACTTTTCGTCTATACTTAGGGGTGAACACAATGTGATATTTACACATCCATTTTGTGTGTGAT
>NZ_JWAJ01000051.1 GCF_001068775.1 Streptococcus pseudopneumoniae | reverse complement strand
AAATTTTTAGTCTTCTTTTTTCTTTCCCAAAGCAAGTCCGAGACCACCTAGAATACCAAGAAGACCTAGAGATGCAAGAGTCGCATTTGATTCTGTTCCTGTATTTGGCAACACATTTTGAGAATCATTTGACTTAGCTCCATTATCAACAGTAGTCTTAGTATCTACCTGATATGCATTCGGAGTAACTGCATTTGGAGTTGGAGTAGCTGGTGCTGGTGTATCTTGACCAGAACCTCCATTAGTATCAGGTGTCATTGGTGCATCTGGAATTGGATCTGTTGGTGTTGCTGGTGTTACCTTACCTGGTGTTGTTACTGGAACTTCAACAGCTGGTTTACCTGGTTCAGTAATCTTACCTGTACCTGGAACTTTACCGTCTGGTAATTCACTGTTTGGTACTTTACCTTTACCGTCTTCACCGATTGTTACGGTGATTGGGTTACCATCTTTACCTGGGATTTCTACCTTAGTTCCTGGTGGGAATGTTGAGCCA
>NZ_JWAJ01000006.1 GCF_001068775.1 Streptococcus pseudopneumoniae | reverse complement strand
TTTCTATCCTGTGATTGCAGGTCCCATTTTTGAAGAGATGATTTATCGTGGATTGGTGATGACCGCTTTGGAAAAAGGGAAAAAATGGGGACTGGATGTGCTCGGTTCGGCTACTTTATTTGGAATTCTGCATATCAGTAGTCATGGTTGGGTCTTGACAGACTTTTTCGTATATATGGGTAGTGGTCTAATAATGGCAGTCTTTTTTAGAGTGACAAAGTCTATTTATTGGCCTATTGGACTGCATATAGTTAATAATGCCATTGCTCAAATTTTACTCTTGCTGTAATTTTACTTGCTGAGTAATATTGGTCTATCCTTGGGGAATGCTTCCCATTTGAATTTAAAAAGGAGTTGTGATGAAAGTATTTATTCAAAATAGAGATTTTAGGCAATTAACCATCAACCAGTGGATTTCAACGATTGGGGATACGATTTTTTATCTGGCATTTCTGAATTATGTGGCAGATGCATCTTTTGCCCCTTTGGCGATTTTACTCATTACGATTTCAGAAACCCTTCCTCAAGTTCTACAAATCTTTCTGGGAGTTTTAGCGGATTTTCAACATCATCGTGTCCTAAAATATACAATTATTAGTTTTGCAAAATTTTTGCTTTACTCTATAGTGTCCCTATCGCTTTCAGGGCAGTCCTTTTCCTTGTTATTAGTAGCATTTATTTGTCTGATTAACCTCTTGTCTGACACATTGAGTTATTTTTCAGGCGCCATGCTCACTCCGATTTTCATTAGAATTATTGGAGAAGACCATCTGGCAGAAGCTATTGGATTTAAACAGTCAACTGTTAGTTTAGTGAAAACAATCAGTAATATTTTAGGAGGAGTCTTATTAGGTATTCTATCCATCCAGTTTATTTCCTTACTGAACGCTCTTACCTTTTTAATCGCATTTTTAGGTATCCTATTCATAAAAAATGATCTCTTGAAAGTAGAAAAAACGATTAGCTATCAAGAAGGACTCTCTGTAAAATCCTTTTGCCAGCATTTGGTCCAGTCATCGAAATTGATATGGAAGATGAATCAGGTACTCTTAGTTTTGTTTATTATCTCTATTAGTCAAGCAGTGATAAATGTTACAGTTCCTGTCTCTACTCTGTTTTTGAGGAATCAGCCCTTTTTGAATTTACAAACAGGTCAATCTCTTGCCTTGTTATCCACTCTTGAATTAGTAGCCCTTATTGTCGGAAGTCTTGTGAGTGGCTATCTGAAAAATACGATTTCTATAAAAACAGCTCTATATGCCTCACTTGTTATCCAGTTGCTTCTTCTAGTAGGATTTGCCACAGTTCGTTTTGACTGGATTCTTATCTTTAGTGCCTTGGATGCCTTTTTCGCAGGTATTCTCTCTCCTCGATTACAGGAACTCATTTTTAAACAAATACCTGAGGAGTCAATGGGAGCAGTTCAATCCTCTATTGGCGCCATTACGGTTGTTTTACCTAGCTTATTTACAATAGCTTTGGTAACCATTGCTACTAGCTTTGGAACTCTGGCAGTTAGCTTTGTTTTATTGCTATTCCTTCTAGTTGCCTTTACCATGCTCCTAAATATCCGTGAAAGTGTTTAGCGGAGAATTTGTATAATATATGTTTGAGACTGGCCTCCCAGTCTTTTTCTGTTCTTGTCAGTCAGCAGACTTTTTTCTATTTTACGAATATGTTATAATAATGTTTGCTGTGACTGTTTGAAAAGCAGCTGCTGAAGGAATGATTAGTGAGGAAGTCTATGAAAGAAAAAGGATTTTGGGAGGGTGTGCAAGCTGCGGTACCGACGGCTCTGGGATATGTCAGTATTGGTCTGGCCTGTGGGATTATTGGTGCGCCTTATGTGACACCTGTTGAGATGGGCTTGATGAGCCTCTTTGTTTATGCTGGGAGTGCCCAGTTTGCCATGATAGCCTTGATTGCAGTTCAAGCTCCAGTAGCTGCTATTGCCATGACGGTCTTTTTGATTAATCTGCGTCTCTTTTTGTTGAGCTTGCACGCATCGACTTATTTCCGTCATACCAGTCTCTGGCAAAATATTGGTATGTCTAGTCTCTTGACGGATGAGACTTACGGCGTTTTGATGGGCGAGTTGGTGCATACGGATAAGGTTAACCCTATGTGGATGCACGGGAACAACCTTAACAGCTATGTAGCTTGGTTTGTGGGAACAGTTGTCGGAACTGCTCTAGGTGGACTTCTACCAAATCCAGAAATTTTTGGCTTAGATTTTGCCCTAGTGGGTATGTTTATTGGGATTTTTACTTCCCAGTTTCAGATTATGCAAAAACGGATTTCTTTGCGCAATCTCTTCATAATTTTAGCAGTTGTAGCTGTATCTTTCTTTTTGCTCTTGACGGTGGTGTCTCAGTCATTAGCTGTCTTGTTTGCGACCTTGCTAGGTTGTACCATGGGGGTGGTCTTGGATGGTCAGTAAGTATATTTTAATGGCAATCGTCTTTTCTGGTTTGGTGACTTGGATTCCAAGAATGATTCCTTTCATCCTAGCCAAGTACAAGGGTCTGCCGCCTATTGTCGAGCGCTTTTTGAAATTTCTACCAGTTTCTATTATCTTTGCATTGATTTTATCAAGCGTGGTGACAGGAAAAGTTGGAAGTCTCCCGCAGATAAAGTGGTTAGACTTTTTAGCAGTCTTTCCAACGGCTTTTGTGGCCTTTCGTTATCGTAATCTGGTGGGGACCGTTCTCTTTGGGGTGGTCTTGATAGCAGTCCTACGTTTGGTCTTTTAATCAGCCATAAAGAAAACCTATCACAAATATAGAAATCATATAATAGCGTAATTCCTTTTTTTCTGTTAAGATAAGATTGTATTCTATTTTGGAGGAAATATCATGAAAAAAATCGTTAAATATTCATCACTTGCTGCCCTAGGGCTTGTAGCCGCAGGTGTATTGGCAGCTTGCTCAGGTGGTGAAAAGAAAGATGCTGCATCTGGTGAAGCAACATCTGGTAAAAAAGAAATCGTTGTAGCAACCAACGCGTCACCAAAACCATTTAACTATGAAGAAAACGGTGAGTTGACTGGTTTTGAGATTGAGGTTGTTCGCGCTATCTTTAAAGACTCTGACAAGTATGATGTCAAGTTTGAAAAGACAGAATGGTCAGGTATCTTTGCAGGCCTTGACGCAGATCGTTACCAAATGGCAGTTAACAACATTAGCTATACAAAAGAACGTGCAGAAAAATATCTTTACGCAGCACCAACTGCTAAAAATCCTAACGTTCTCGTAGTTAAGAAAGATGACAACAGCATCAAATCGCTTGATGATATCGGTGGAAAATCTACTGAAGTCGTTCAAGGAACAACATCAGCTAAACAGTTGGAAGAATACAACAAACAACACGCAGATAACCCAACTGTTCTTAACTATACAAAAGCTGACTTCCAACAAATCATGGGACGTTTGAGCGATGGACAATTTGACTACAAGATTTTTGATAAAATCGGTGTAGAAACAGTTATCAAAAACCAAGGTTTGGATAACTTGAAAGTCATCGAACTTCCAAGCGACCAACAACCTTACGTATACCCACTTCTTGCAAAAGGTCAAGATGAATTGAAATCATTTGTTGACAAACGCATCCAAGAACTCTACAAAGACGGAACGCTTGAAAAATTATCTCAACAGTTCTTTGGTGGTTCTTACCTTCCAGCAGAAGCTGACATCAAATAAGTTTGTAAATCATCCATTCTCTCGTAGATGGATGATTTTGTAACTTTTAGACATATAGTTTAAAACTATATATCTGACTATCTAATAACAATTTGTGAAATCAAACAAATTGTGAGATACTAGTACGGTATTATTTTTAAAGGAGAACGAATCATGAAAATCAAAAAATGGTTAGGCGTAGCAGCTATCGCTACAGTAGCAGGCCTTGCACTTGCAGCTTGCGGAAATTCAGACAAGAAAGCAGACAATGCAACTACAGTTAAAATTGCGACTGTTAACCGTAGCGGTTCAGAAGAAGCACGCTGGGACAAAGTTCAAGAATTGGTTGAAAAAGACGGAATTAAATTGGAATTCACAGAGTTTACAGACTACTCACAACCAAACAAAGCAACTGCTGATGGTGAAGTAGACTTGAACGCATTCCAACACTATAACTTCTTGAACAACTGGAACAAAGAAAACGGTAAAGATCTTGTAGCGATTGCAGATACTTATATCTCACCAATCCGCCTTTACTCAGGTAAAAACGGAGAAGAAAACAAGTACACTAAAGTGGAAGAAATCCCAGCAAACGGAGAAATCGCTGTACCTAACGATGCTACAAACGAAAGCCGTGCGCTTTACTTGCTTCAATCAGCTGGCTTGATTAAATTGGATGTTTCTGGAACTGCTCTTGCAACAGTTGCTAACATCAAAGAAAATCCAAAGAACTTGAAAATCACTGAATTGGACGCTAGCCAAACAGCTCGTTCATTGTCATCCGTTGATGCTGCTGTTGTCAACAACACTTTTGTTACAGAAGCAAAATTGGACTACAAGAAAGCACTCTTTAAAGAGCAAGCTGACGAAAACTCAAAACAATGGTACAACATCATCGTTGCGAAAAAAGATTGGGAATCATCACCTAAAGCTGATGCAATCAAGAAAATTATCGCAGCTTACCACACTGACGAAGTGAAAAAAGTCATCGAAGAAACTTCAGACGGCTTGGATCAACCAGTTTGGTAATAAGATATAAGAGGTGGGAGAGAATTTTCCGCCTCTTGCTTTTATATAGAGACTAAAGAAAAGGAATATTCACTTGTATTGATTCCAAAGGTACAAGTCCTAGTAGAAAGGTAGAGAGAAAATGGTTTTCCCTAGCCAAGAAGAACAAATTGAAAAATTTGAAAAGGATCATGTGGCCCAGCATTATTTTGAGGTTTTGCGTACCTTGATTTCTAAGAAGTCGGTCTTTGCCCAACAAGTCGGCCTTAAAGAGGTGGCTCGTTATCTAGGCGAGATTTTCAAGCGTGTAGGGGCTGAAGTTGAGATTGATGAGAGCTACACAGCACCTTTTGTGATGGCACATTTCAAGAGTTCACGACCAGATGCTAAGACCATCATTTTCTACAACCACTATGATACGGTACCAGCTGATGGTGACCAAGTGTGGACTGAGGATCCTTTTACTCTTTCTGTTCGCGATGGTATTATGTACGGACGAGGAGTTGATGATGACAAGGGGCATATCACTGCACGACTTAGTGCGCTGAGAAAATACATGCAAGATCATGACGATCTCCCTGTTAACATCAGCTTTATCATGGAAGGGGCAGAGGAGTCAGCCTCTGTTGACTTGGACAAATACCTAGAAAAGCACGCAGATAAGCTACGAGGCGCTGACTTGTTAGTCTGGGAACAGGGAACCAAAAATGCCTTGGAGCAATTAGAAATCTCAGGTGGTAATAAGGGAATTGTGACCTTTGATGCCAAGGTCAAGAGTGCTGATGTGGATATCCACTCCAGCTATGGTGGCATTGTGGAGTCAGCTCCATGGTATCTCATCCAAGCATTGACTAGTTTGCGAGCTGCAGATGGGCGTATCTTAGTTGAAGGTTTGTACGATGATGTGCAGGAGCCGAATGAACGTGAGTTGGCCTTGGTTGAAACCTATGCCCAACGCAATCCAGAGGAAATCAGCCAGATTTATGGCTTGGAATTGCCACTTTTACAAGAGGAGCGTACAGCCTTCCTAAAACGTTTCTTTTTTGAGCCAGCCCTTAATATCGAAGGGATTCAGTCAGGTTATCAAGGTCAAGGAGTTAAAACGATTCTACCAGCAGAAGCTAGCGCTAAGCTAGAAGTCCGCTTGGTTCCAGGACTTGAACCCCATGATGTTTTGGATAAAATCCGGAAACAACTAGACAAAAACGGCTTTGATAAGGTAGAATTGTACTATACCTTGGGTGAGATGAGCTATCGGAGCGATATGAGTGCGCCAGCCATTCTCAATGTGATCGAGTTGGCCAAGAAGTTCTATCCACAGGGCGTTTCAGTCTTGCCGACTACAGCTGGGACAGGACCTATGCATACGGTCTTTGATGCCTTAGAAGTACCCATGGTTGCCTTTGGGCTTGGAAATGCTAATAGCCGAGACCATGGTGGAGATGAAAATGTGCGAATCGCCGATTATTACACCCATATTGAATTAGTAGAGGAGCTGATTAGAAGCTATGAGTAGAGATATTATCAAGTTAGATCAGATCGATGTGACTTTTCACCAAAAGAAGAGAACTATCACAGCGGTCAAGGATGTGACCATTCACATCCAAGAAGGGGATATCTACGGAATCGTTGGATATTCTGGAGCAGGGAAATCAACCCTAGTTCGTGTTATTAACCTCTTGCAAAAGCCATCTGCAGGCAAAATTACCATTGATGACGATGTGATTTTTGATGGCAAAGTGACCTTGACGGCCGAGCAGTTGCGTCGTAAACGTCAAGATATCGGAATGATTTTCCAGCATTTTAACCTGATGAGCCAGAAAACAGCAGAGGAAAATGTAGCCTTTGCCCTCAAACACTCTGGTCTCAGCAAGGAAGAAAAGAAGGCTAAAGTAGCTAAACTGCTTGACTTGGTTGGTCTTGCGGACCGTGCCGAAAACTACCCTTCACAGCTTTCTGGAGGTCAAAAACAACGTGTGGCTATTGCGCGTGCCTTGGCAAATGATCCAAAAATCTTGATTTCAGATGAGTCAACCTCTGCCCTTGATCCGAAGACAACCAAGCAGATTTTGGCCTTGCTGCAAGATTTGAACCAAAAATTAGGCTTGACTGTTGTCTTGATTACGCATGAAATGCAGATTGTCAAAGACATTGCTAACCGTGTAGCAGTTATGCAGGATGGGCATTTGATTGAAGAAGGAAGTGTCCTTGAAATCTTCTCAGATCCTAAACAACCTTTGACTCAAGACTTTATCTCAACAGCGACAGGTATTGATGAAGCTATGGTCAAGATTGAGAAGCAAGAAATCGTGGAACACCTATCTGAAAACAGTCTCTTGGTGCAACTCAAGTACGCAGGCGCTTCAACAGACGAGCCACTTTTGAATGAATTGTACAAGCACTACCAAGTAACGGCCAATATCCTTTACGGAAATATTGAAATTCTTGATGGGACTCCTGTTGGTGAGCTAGTAGTTGTCTTGTCAGGAGAAAAAGAAGCTTTGGAAGGTGCCCAGGCAGCTATCCGTGAGGCTGGTGTGCAACTAAAAGTATTGAAGGGAGGGCAGTAAGATGGCAGAATTGATTAAATCATACTTACCAAATGTCTATAAGATGGGCTGGTCAGGTCAGGCAGGCTGGGGAACAGCTATCTACTTGACTCTTTATATGACGGTTCTTTCCTTTATCATCGGAGGTTTCTTAGGACTGGTTGCAGGGCTTTTCCTTGTCTTGACAGCTCCAGGTGGTGTCTTGGAAAATAAAGTTGTTTTCTGGATTTTGGATAAGATTACCTCTATTTTCCGTGCGGTACCATTTATCATTCTCTTGGCAGTCTTGTCACCCTTCTCTCATCTAATCGTAGGAACAAGCATTGGTCCAAATGCGGCTATCGTACCCCTATCTTTTGCAGTCTTTGCCTTCTTTGCCCGTCAAGTACAGGTGGTATTGGCTGAGCTAGATGGTGGTGTCATTGAGGCAGCTCAAGCTAGCGGAGCGACCTTCTGGGATATCGTGGGTGTTTACCTATCAGAAGGACTTCCAGACTTGATCCGCGTGACGACTGTAACCTTGATTTCACTAGTCGGTGAAACAGCCATGGCGGGAGCGGTCGGAGCAGGTGGTATTGGTAACGTAGCTATAGCCTATGGATTTAACCGTTACAATCATGATGTGACTATTCTTGCGACCCTCATCATTATCTTGATTATCTTTACGATTCAGTTCTTGGGAGACTTCTTGACCAATAAATTAAGTCATAAATAAAAAAGAGCCAGCTGGCTCTCAGATTGAAGAAAAAGTTCGTTGTGGACAATTTTCTTCAATCTTTTTCTTTTATAGTCAATTGAAACAAGAACAAGACAAAAGAGCCTCGAAAAAAGTACTACAACTTGGCA
>NZ_JWAJ01000050.1 GCF_001068775.1 Streptococcus pseudopneumoniae | reverse complement strand
CCACGATATGAAATTGTTCAAAATGAGTCGCAGAAATATCGGACAAGCTGGTAAAATCTTGGCAGACAGTGGTTATCAAGGGATCATGAAGATGTATTCACAAGCGCAAACTCCGAGGAAATCAAGTAAACTTAAGCCATTAACTCTTGAAGATAAATCCTATAACCATGCGCTATCTAAAGAGAGAATCAAGGTTGAGAATATTTTTGCCAAAGTAAAAA
>NZ_JWAJ01000005.1 GCF_001068775.1 Streptococcus pseudopneumoniae | reverse complement strand
CTATTGTATAGAAACCATATTGCTTACGATTATAATCAGGTTTTTCTTTGTGAAACATAGGGAACACCTCACAACTCTTTTTACCTCTATTATACGACTTTCCAAAAACAAAAGCCCTTGGAAACTTGACTTCCAAGGATTTTGTCTTCAATCTGACGTTGATGATATCAACGTTTTTTCTGTCTTTATACAAGTTTACAATGCTACATCAAGACACTTGAAATATGGGAACATTAACTTTTCTTATATGGAAGAATAATCTATGCATTTATAGTAGATTGAAATAAGTTGTGAACAAAGAGATTAGGAAATTCAAATCAATTTCTAATAAT
>NZ_JWAJ01000049.1 GCF_001068775.1 Streptococcus pseudopneumoniae | reverse complement strand
AGTTCAACCGGCATTACCCGAAGCTGTTGTGACTGACAAAGGCGAACCGGAAGTTCAACCAGCATTACCAGAAGCTGTTGTAACTGACAAAGGCGAACCGGAAGTTCAACCAGCCTTACCAGAAGCTGTTGTAACTGACAAAGGCGAACCGGAAGTTCAACCAGCATTACCCGAAGCTGTTGTGACTGATAAAGGAAAACCAGAAGTTCAACCGGCATTACCCGAAGCTGTTGTGACTGACAAAGGCGAACCGGAAGTTCAACCGGCATTACCCGAAGCTGTTGTGACTGAAAAAGGTGAGCCAGAAGTTCATGAAAAACCAGCATACACTGAACCGGTAGGCACAGTTCCAGACGAAGCACCCAAGTCCGAGAAGTCAGAATACACGGAATCTGTAGGTACAACAGGAGTAGATGAAACAGGAAACTTAATTGATCCGCCGGTTATTGAAATCTCAGAGTATACCGATCCACTAGCTACAGTTCCTGACGTTGCTCCAGAGAGAGAAGAGCTTCCTGCTTTACATACTGATATTCGTACAGAGACTATTCCTAAAACTATCACAGAAGAATCTGATTCTAGCAAATTTATAGGTGATGATTCTATTAAACAAGTTGGTGAGGATGGCGAACGTCAAATTGTTACTAGCTATGAAGAGTTACATGGCAAAAAAATCAGTGACCCAGTTGAAACAGTAACTATTTTGAAAGAAATGAAGCCTGAAATTCTTGTAAAAGGTACCAAAGAAAAGCTCAAAGAAAAAACGGCTCCTGTTTTGACTCTGACCACTGTATCTAAGGATGTTTTAGCTAAGTCTGCTACAATTAACTACAATCTAGAAAATCAAGACAATGCTACAATTACACGCATTGTAGCGACTATCAAAGAAGGTGGAAAAATTGTAAAAACGCTTGATTTAAAAACCGATAACTTATCTCAAGTATTAGATAACTTAGACTATTACAAAGATTATACGATTTCAACCACTATGACTTATGATGTAGGTAAGGGTGCAGAAGTATCGACTTTGGAAGATAAACCTTTACGCTTAGATTTAAAGAAAGTTGAGTTGAAAGATATTGCAAATACCAGTCTCGTACAAGTAAACGAAAGCGGTGTCGAAAGCGATAGTAATCATTTAACCTCTCTTCCAAGTAATGTTAACAACTATTACTTAAAAGTAACCTCCAGAGAAAACAAAGTGACTCGTTTAGCAATTGATAAGATTGAAGAGGTCATTGAGGAAGGTAAGCAGCTTTACAAGGTAACGGCAAAAGCACCTGACTTAGTTCAACGTGATAAAGACGGTAAGTTAAAAGATACGTACACTTATTATCTTGAAAAACCAAGAGCTACCGAGGATAAGGTTTATTACAACTTCCATGATTTAGCAAAAGATATGCAAGCAAATCCTACCGGTGACTTTAAACTTGGTGCAGATTTGAATGCAGTTAACGTTAAACCAGCAGGTAAAGCTTATGTTATGGCTAAGTTTAGAGGTACTCTATCAAGTGTAGAGAATCATCAGTACACGATTCATAACTTAGAAAGACCTTTGTTTAATGAGGCTGAGGGTGCTACACTCAAAAACTTTAACTTGGGTAATGTAAATATTAACATGCCTTGGGCTGATAAAGTTGCCCCTATTGGTAATATGTTTAAGAAATCTACACTTGAGAATATCAAAGTAGTAGGTTCAGTAACAGGAAATAACGATGTAACTGGTGCAGTTAATAAGTTAGATGAAGCTACTATGCGCAATGTAGCATTTATTGGTAAGATTAACAGTCTTGGAGATAAAGGCTGGTGGTCTGGTGGACTTGTCAGCGAAAGTTGGATAAGTAACGTTGATAAAGCTTACGTTGATGCTAAGATTAGTGCCAATAAATCTAAATATGGTGGTTTAATTGGTAAACTAGATCATGGTATTGACTCGATGACAGTAGGTAAAAAAGGATTTCTCCGAAATGCTGTAATAAAAGGTACTATGAATTTGATTCAGCATGGCGAAAGTGGAGGTGTAATTCATAATAACTTTAACTGGGGTGTTATTGAAGACGTCGTAACAATGCTTAAAGTAAATAATGGTGAAATTGTCTATGGTTCACCAGCCTTGAATGATAATGACCAATATTTTGGATTAGATAATATCAAACGTGTAAATTATGTAAATGGTGTTGCAAGTGGTTTATCTTCCTACAAACATTCAAATCGTATTACTGGTATCTCTCAAGCAGAAGCAGATGCTAAAATCGCTAAGATGAATATCACAGCCAACACCTTTACTATTCAAGATCCTATCGTAAACAAGTTAAATCGTATCGTTGATAGAGATTCTGAATATAAAGCGATTCAGGACTACCAAGAAACAAGAAACCTAGCTTATCGAAACTTGGAAAAACTGCAACCATTTTATAACAAAGAGTGGATTGTAAACCAAGGGAATAAGTTAACAGATGAGTCCAATCTTGTTAAGAAAACTGTTCTGTCTGTAACAGGTATGAAAGCAGGGCAATTTGTCACTGATTTATCGGATATTGATAAGATTATGGTTCACTATGCTGATGGTACAAAAGAAGAGTTAACTGTGACCGCTAAAACGGACTCTAAAGTAGTTCAAGTAAAAGAGTATGATGTAGTAGGTCAAAACATTGTCTATACTCCAAATATGGTTATGAAGAATCGTAACCAGTTAGCAAGCGGTATTAAAGAGAAGTTAGCTAGTGTTACCTTACTTTCAGATGAAGTTCGTAGCTTGATGGATCAGCGTGATAAACCTTGGAAGAACACACAAGATAAGAAAACTGAGTATATTAAGGGCTTGTATTTAGAAGAAAGTTTTGAAGAAGTAAAAGGAAACTTAGAAAAACTTGTTAGTCAGATTTTAGAAAATGAAGATCATCAGTTAAACGGTGGGGAAGTAGTCGAGCGTGCTTTACTTAAGAAAGTTGAAGATAACAAAGCTAAAATCATAATGGGACTGACTTATCTCAATCGTTACTATGATATCAAATATGGTGATTTAAGTATCAAGGATATCATGACGTTCAAACCGGACTTCTATGGTAAGACACCAAGTGTACTAGACCGTTTGATTCAAATTGGTTCAAGGGAGCATTTCTTAAAAGGTGACCGTACGCAAGATGCCTACAAAGAAGTGATTGCTGGTGCAACTGGTAAAGGTGATTTACGTAGCTTCTTAGACTATAACATGCGTTTGTTTACAGAAGATAAAGATTTGAATGACTGGTTTATTCATTCTGCGAAAAACGTTTATGTAGTAGAACCTGAAACAAGTACAGAAGCCTTTAAAGATAAGCGTCACCGTGTATTTGATGGTTTAAACAATGATATTCACGGTCGTATGATTTTACCATTGCTCAACTTAAAGAAAGCTCATATCTTTATGATTTCAACCTATAACACTTTAGCTTATAGTTCATTTGAGAGATATGGTAAAAATACAGAGGAAGCGAGAGAGTCTTTAAAACCTAAGATTATTTCAGTAGCAAAAGCACAACAAAGATACCTAGACTTTTGGTCTCGTTTAGCTCTTCCAAGTGTACGTGATAAGCTCCTCAAGAGTCAAAATATGGTACCGACTCCTGTGTGGGACAGTCAGTGGTATGACGGTATTCCTGACGCAAATCGTCAAGGTTATGGACGAGGTGGTACAGTGGTATCTCCTATTCGTGAGCTATTCGGCCCGACTGATCGTTGGCATCAAGTAAATGGAGCTATGGGAGCGATGGCTAAGATTTATGGCGACCCGTATAAAGATGATCAAGTGTATTTCATGGTTACGAAAATGTTAGACGACTTTGGTATTTCAGCCTTCACCCATGAAACAACTCACGTCAACGATAGAATGGTTTACTACGGAGGTTACAGACACCGTGAAGGTACTGACTTAGAAGCCTTTGCTCAAGGTATGTTACAAACCCCTGATAAATCTACTCCGAATAGTGAGTATAAAGCTCTGGGTATCAACATGGCTTATGAGCGTAAAAATGATGGTGAGCAGTACTACAATTATGACCCAGCTAAGTTAGACAGTCGAGACAAGATTGATAGTTATATGAAAAACTACAATGAGTCTATGATGATGTTGGATTACTTAGAAGCTTCTGCTGTTATTCATCAGAATTTATCAGACAACTCTAAGTGGTTCAAGAAGATGGATAAAGAGTGGCGCACCAATGCGGATAGAAACCGTTTAATTGGAGAACCACACCAGTGGGACAAATTGCGTGACTTGACGGAAGAAGAGAAGAAAATCCCTATTGATAGCATTGACAAGTTGGTAGATAATAACTTTGTAACTCTTCATGGTATGCCAAATAACGGTCGTTTCCGTACGGAAGGTTTTGATAGCGCTTATCAAACGGTCAATATGATGGCAGGTGTCTTTGGGGGGAACACGAGTCGAAGCACCGTAGGTTCTATCTCCTTTAAACACAACACTTTCCGTATGTGGGGGTATTATGGTTATGAAAATGGCTTTATCCCTTATGTTTCTAACAAATTAAAAGGTGATGCCAACAGAGAAAATAAAGGGCTTTTAGGTGATGACTTTATTATCAAGAAAGTTTCTAAAAATCAATTCCAAAACCTCGAAGAGTGGAAGAAACATTGGTATCATGAAGTGTATGACAAAGCACAGAAAGGCTTTGTTGAGATTGAAGTAGACGGTTCTAAGATTTCAAGTTACGCTCAACTTCAAGACTTATTTAACACTGCTGTTGAGAAAGACTTGAAAGAAGGTGGTTTCAAGCATACCGAAGGTCTCAAGTGGAAAGTTTACAAGAAGTTGTTGCAAAACACAGACGGTTTCTTAAATCCATTGTTTAAAATATAAAAGGGACAAGTTTTTTGGCTCTTTGTCAACTGTAGTGGGTTAAATAAAAGCTAAAATATGGAGAGGGCAATTGTTGTCCTCTCCATATTTTATACTCAATAAAAATCAAAGAGTAAACTAGGAAACTAGCCGCAGGCTGTACTTGAGTACGGCAAGGCGACGTTGACGTGGTTTGAA
>NZ_JWAJ01000048.1 GCF_001068775.1 Streptococcus pseudopneumoniae | reverse complement strand
GAGATTATGATGAAAAAAAGTTTAGGATTTCTATTAAATAAAGTTAGGAGGTCTTTATTTAATAGCTACATGATACAAGACGAAACTTAAAACTAGCTTAACTTTTCTCAAATTTTACTATTCTGCAAAAAATTTCTATCACTAGCACCTCACCACGCAAAAAAGCCACCTGATTGGGTGACTTTATTAGGAGATTATGATGAAAAAAAGTTTAGGATTTCTATTAAATAAAGTTAGGAGGTCTTTAT
>NZ_JWAJ01000047.1 GCF_001068775.1 Streptococcus pseudopneumoniae | reverse complement strand
TTTTTCTCCTTTCGCTTTACATTTGGCTTGAACACCTTTATTGTATCGCGTTTGGAGTTTTTGAGGTATAACCTTCGACGCGCACCCGCATAGCGGGTGGTTTTTTTGTCTCGCACCTAACTAACGGAGCGAGACGGACTGAAAGTCGCATAATATGGAGAGGACGACGATCGTCCTCTCCAAATCTTAGCTTTTGTTCAACCCACTACAGTTGACAAACATACTAAGATTAGTAGTGAGAAAATCTCCGACGGGAGAGAGTACTCACTACTTTTTCTT
>NZ_JWAJ01000046.1 GCF_001068775.1 Streptococcus pseudopneumoniae | reverse complement strand
CGCAAGTACGTCAGCAAGCACATCGGCTTCAACGAGCGCAAGCACATCAGCAAGTACATCAGCCTCAACGAGCGCAAGTACGTCAGCAAGCACGTCAGCAAGCACGTCAGCTTCAACAAGTGCAAGTACGTCAGCAAGTACGTCAGCGTCAACAAGCGCAAGCACATCGGCAAGCACATCAGCAAGTACATCAGCCTCAACAAGT
>NZ_JWAJ01000045.1 GCF_001068775.1 Streptococcus pseudopneumoniae | reverse complement strand
TACCGTACTCAAGTACAGCTTGCGGCTAGCTTCCTAGTTTGCTCTTTGATTTTCATTGAGTATCAATTGAAATTTAACGAATTTTAACTATTTCAAAAGATCTGTAAGACTGATATTTCCCCTTTCTCCTAATCATTATCCATCAAAAAACCGTAAGAATTTCTTCTTACGGTTTTTCTAGCAAATTCATAGAATTGAGATTCTCAG
>NZ_JWAJ01000044.1 GCF_001068775.1 Streptococcus pseudopneumoniae | reverse complement strand
TTGTATCGCGTTTGGAGTTTTTTTGGTATAACCTTCGACGCGCACCCGCATAGCGGGTGGTTTATTTATCTCGCATCTCACGGAGCGAGACGGACTGAAAGTCACATAAAAGAGAAAAAGACAAACGCCAAAAATGACGTTTGTCTTCGTTCTGAGTAGAAAATGTTAGTTTCTACTATCTTTTTCTTAATCAACTAATTCATCAATCATACTATGTTTTAGTGGTAAACTACACATCACTAATAGGAAAACAAAAGATGATTGAATCCAAAATAGCGCTAAATCAAAAATTCCGTGCACAGCTACTACTGTCAAGAAAGAGAGGTAAAGTCCAAGGATAGGACGCTTACTAGGTACTTGACTCATATCAATCAACATTCGTACCGGAGTGGTAGAAGCAATCCCCAAGAGAACGGTACCGACAACTCCATAACTCAAAATCGTATCTATATAGATACTGTGGGCATGTTCATGATAAGGTGCTCCAATACGAGGGAAAGAGTGCATGTAGGTTAGCGGTCCTTCACCCCAGAATGGATTTTGCTTAAACAAGGCCATTCCAGCATTCCAGATAGAAACACGTTCTTCCATAGATGAATCTAAGGTTCCCATTCGAACACCTAAATCACTCGAAAATAGAAAGGCTAAACCAACCCCAAAAACTCCTATACTAAGCCAGAAGGCACGCCAGTTTTTAATGGTCGTGAAGAGGTAAATGATGGCTCCAAAGATGATGGCTGGAAAAGCTGTACGATTCTGCGTAAAGTTTAAACCGAATAAATTAGCAAAGATGGCAATCATAGAAAAGATTCGTAACCACCTTAACTTAGTTGTGCTAATCAGATAAAAACCAATCATGATACAGAAACAACAGATAATTCCATAGTAATTGGGATTAAAGAAGGCAACCTCCGCTCGGTTTTGATGCCAAACCTGCATTCGTGGTGAGAGGAAGGTATAATCAAATTTCTTTACAATTTGGAAATGTTCCAAAGCTGCAAAGGCTGCTGCAAAGACACTTAAGGCTAATATTCCTTCAATCGTCAACCTAAAAAATTTAGGAGTCAATTGAGATTGATAATAGTAAAAGAAGATGGCAAACAGAAACATGGCCACCGAAGAAACTACTCCCATCACATTTTGTGCTAGAAGAGAAATTGCAGTGCTATAGGCAATAAAAAAGAGCAAGACAGAGTGTTGAGACAAACGTTTCAAGATTCCCTTCATCTCCCCGGTATATACTAACCAAAGTAAGTATGAGATAAAAATAATAACGAAAAGATAAAAAGGAAGAAAAATACTCAGAATAACTCCCAAAAGAAGTCCTTCTTGTTTCGATAAACTTTTTAACTTTTCAATGACACCTATTGATTTCACAACAGATCCTTTCCTTCTGAATATCACATTCAGATAAATAAGTTATTAAAACATTTTACCATTTTTCAAGAGATTTGAAAACCTCTTTGCCTCTATACTCCTAACTAAAACTGGGTAAAATTTTATAGTTAGCTAAGATTACTTGAAAATCGCTATCCCTTTTTTAAAAATATGGTACAATAAATCTAATTATTCCAGAAAGGGTCTAGCATGAAATCCTACCAAGAAGTCTATAAAATACTAGCTACGGAAACTGATTATCTAAGTGGAGAAAAAATAGCTGAGAGATTAAAACTATCTCGAACTTCAGTATGGAAGGCGATTCAACGTCTCCAGCAAGAGGGACTGAAGATTTACAGTATCAAAAATCGTGGGTATAAACTTATTGACGGTGATCTTATCTTACCTCAGGAAATCGAATCGAATAGTCCCATTACTGTCCTGTTTAAACCCTCAACAAAATCTACCCAAACCGATGCTAAAGAGGCTATGGAAGCTGGGGCAAAAGGAGATAGGCTCTACCTTTCCACTAGTCAAACCATGGGGCGTGGCCGTTTTCAACGTCCCTATTTTTCTCCAGATAAGGGGGGAATTTACATGTCCCTTCACCTACAACCCAATCTCCCTTACCAGAAGCTTCCCGCCTATACACTTCTAGCAGCTGGGGCTATCTACAAGGCTATCAAGAATCTTAGTTTGATTGATGTGAATATCAAGTGGGTCAATGACATTTATCTGAACCAGAAAAAGATTGCTGGTATTCTAACAGAAGCCATTACCTCTATCGAAACTGGACTCGTTACAGATGTTATCATTGGGGTCGGGATCAACTTTTCTATCGCTGAATTTCCCAAGAATCTACAAACTAAAGCTGGAAGCTTATTTTCTCAAAATGCTCCCATTACTCGCAATGAATTGATTGCTGAAATCTGGAAATGTTTCTACGAAACAGAAGCCGATGAACTCCTCTATCTCTATAAAAAACGCTCAATCGTTTTAGGAAAAGAAGTCTCCTTTAAGCAAGATCACCAAACTATCACAGGAAAAGCATGCGACATTTCTGACCAAGGACAATTACAAATAGAATTGCCTACTGGTGAAAAAATATGGCTCCATAGCGGTGAAGTTTCCCTAACTAAATGGTAGTTCTACCAGATCAAAAAAAATCGACCTTTCTTATTGAAGGTCGATTTTTTTCATCTGTTATTTTTTCAAACGTTCAACGTCACGTGCAATGACCAATTCCTCGTCCGTTGGAATTACCAGTACACGTACACTTGCTGCATCTGTCGAAATATCTCCAGTCGCACCAAATACATTTTTCTCTGGATCTACATCGCAACCAAACCAAGAAATCCCTGAAATAACATCTTCACGTACATTAGTAGAATTTTCACCGATACCTGCTGTGAAAATAATAGCATCTGCTCCATTTAGGACTGCAAGGTATTGACCAATATGTTTTTGGATACGGTCAACATACATTTCATAAGCCAAAGTGGCATCGTGATCTCCTGCCTCCATAGCAGCAATTACATCACGCATGTCACTAGATTTACCAGAAACACCCATCAATCCTGACTCACGATTGAGAATACGACTGATGTCCTCAGGCTTGTTAAAGTCCTCTGTATATTGCATTAAATAAGGAATGATGGCTGGGTCAATATCCCCTGTACGAGTTCCCATCATTACACCACCAAGTGGAGTGAATCCCATTGAGGTATCAACAGATTTCCCACCCTTAACAGCTGTAATAGAAGCACCATTACCGATGTGACAGGTAATCAATTTCAACTCTTCAAGTGGGCGTCCCAAGAGTTTTGCTGCTTCTTGAGCAACATACTGATGGCTAGTTCCATGGGCTCCGTACTTACGAACTTTGTTTTCTGTGTAATATTTTGTTGGTAGAGGGTAGCGATAAGCTTTCTCTGGAATACTTGTATGGAAGGAAGTATCAAAAACAACGACACTCGTAATATCTGGCAATAACTCCTTGAAGGCGCGAATACCCGCAGCATTTGCAGGGTTGTGTAATGGAGCAAGAAGACCTAACTCTTCAACTTTTTCAATTACATCGCCTTCAACGACTGTAGACTCTTTGAAGTACTCTCCACCTGCAACGACACGGTGTCCAACACCAGTAATTTCATCATAAGATTTAATAATATCAAAACGAATCAAGTCATCAAGCAAAATCTTAACTGCCAAAGTATGGTTGTCAATGTCAAGGACTTGTTGTTCTGAACGACCATCAAATTTAACTGTAGAAATAGAATCTTTCAATCCAATTCGTTCAATCAACCCTTTTGCTAATACTTTTTCTTCTGGCATTTGATAGAGTTGCCATTTCAAACTTGAGCTTCCAGCGTTAATTGCAATGGTTTTTGTCATAATGTTTCCCCTTTTTAAGCGTTTTCAACTATTATATCAAAATTTATACTAGATTTCATGTTCTTGACACCAATTTTGAAAATTTTCCTTAAATTCCAACAAAATTTCAGGATCACGAAGACTAGCAAGTGGATAGACGAATGGTTCAAGGCCTTCTATCGCTTGCTTTTGTAGAACAAAAATGGTCTTAGACTGGGCTCCTTGAGCGAAGAGATCCTCTGGTAAAGCTACGATAGCTACTAGTTGAGCCTGTTCAGTTAACCATCCTTTCAAGATGTCGCTCTGAGGACTCATCAAAAGATCTGTTGGAGCAAGGAAAATAGCATAGCCTCCCGTCTTAAGATACTTGAGAGATTGCTCCATTAATAGATGATGAGCATAAGTATGTTCATCCTTTGCTGCCACTTGATAACGTGAGGCAATCTGATCGTCTGGGTAGTAGCCAATCGGGAGGTCGCTCACGATAATATCACTCTCTTTTAACACTTGTGGACGTACTGCATCTCCTTGGATAAAGCCCATTTGCAGATCCATAACTTCAGCCATACTTGCAGCTAGATCAATCAAGAGGTCATCTAGCTCAATCCCAAGGTAATCTACCTTTTTGTTCATGGACGTTAAGAAGCTAGCACCCAGAATTCCCATCCCAGAGCCCAATTCTAGTAGACTTAGATCTTTAGCAGGCCACAATTGCTCCATCAGAAAAATCATCAAGTGTCCAATCGCATCTGGTGTAAACTGGTGGTTGGCCTGAAGAGGTTCCGTTTGCGCTGCCTTCATTAACAAGAATTGGTAGGTTCGTAACCACTCTTCTTTTCGAAGAGCCAATCGTTTTAATGCTTGATTATTTTTCTTGACATCTTCCAGATTTGTCTGACCATCCAGATAGATTCCATTTTGTTCAATCAAGGCATCGTAAAAATTTGTCGCCAAATCGTTTTGAATGATTTGGACGTTTTCTAGTAAATAAGTATATGCTTGTTCAATTTTTTCAAAATCCATAATTCTATTTTATCAAAAATAGTGCCCTTTTTCCAGATTTTCATAATTATGAAAATGAAAAAAAGAAAATCTACCTTCTCAGTAGACTTTCTCTGTTTCATGATTATTTCCAAGCACCACTGCCATCTACATAGTAGCCATCTGGTGTGTATGTGTTGCGAAGCATATTACCAGATGAAGCCAGATAGTACCACTTACCATTGTCTTTGACCCATCCTGTTGCCATTGCACCTGAATCTTTTAGATAATACCATGAGCCATTATCTTTCACCCAGCCTGTCGCCATAGAACCTGACTTGTTTAGGTAATACCAACTGCCACCATCTTTAAGCCAGCCTGTTGCCATAGAACCTGAGTCTTTTAGGTAATACCAAGACCCATTATCATATAACCAATCAGCTGAAATCATGGCTCCTGATGACTTAAAGGCATACCAACTGCCACCTTGATAGAGCCATGTTTGATTAAACATAACTCCTTTGTCATTCATAAAATACCAGTTTCCATTGTCCTTAACCCAAGCATTTTGAACTAATTGACCTTGTTTTTGATAATACCAGTTCTGATGTGATTTTAACCAGCTTTCTGCTTTTACAATTGGATAAAGTTCTCTGAAGGCTCCTCCCCCCTTATAGTAATGACTGATAGATTCTGGTTTTGTAAGTTTTAACTCACCATTGTCATAGTCTTCCCAAGCATAGACTTTTTGACCATTGACAGTCTCTGGTAAGGTAGCAGTGTAGGTCTTGGTTTGATAATCCCATTTTGTATCAAGATAGGTGTATTGATTATTTGATTCGTCAATACGGAAGTAACCACTCTTTCCACCGTCATTATATACATCATCAACTACTTTAGTGGACCAGGTCTTTACTTCATTTCCACTCTTGGCTTCTACTTTGATATCTCCTCTGTAGCCATAAGGTACGTAGAAATTCAGGAAACGTCCTTCTTCACCAATATTGGATCTATCCACTTCTTGAGCTAGGAAATTGACAGTCTGGTCTTGACCATTTAAAGTGACTTTCCATTCAATTTTTTCGTTTTTGGGCAAATCCAAGGCTTTGATATCTATGTCATGGCCATTGTTAAATCGAAGAATTTTGCCATCTTGATATTGAACACCCCCCTTAATACGCCATACCTCTTGTAGCTCAAAAGCCTTGGCAGATTGAGGGAGAGCCAGCATAGCTAAACCTGCCAATGATAAACTAAATAGTGTAATTTTTTTCATGAGATTTCCTCCTGTTTTGATTCATGTTAATTATATCACTATGTTATTTTTTTGCAAGAGATATCCTAAATTTATATAGGAAAAACCTCTGAGATGACTCTCAAAGGTTTAATCATGACTATTTACTATTTTCAACCGCTGCTGTTACAAAAGCAGTGTAGAGTTCTTCTGGGCGGTTTGGACGACTTGATAGCTCTGGATGGTACTGACAAGCCACAAAGAATTTATTTTTTGGAATTTCCACAATTTCTACCAAACGATTATCTGGTGACACTCCTGAAAAGACAAAACCTGCTCCTTCAAACTGTTCACGGAAGGCATTGTTAAACTCATAACGGTGACGGTGACGGCGTTGCACCACCTCTTTGTTATGATAAGCTGCCGCTGCCTTAGAACCACGTTTTAACTTAGAAGGATAAAGTCCCAAACGAAGGGTACCACCCATGTCCTCAACATCAATCTGATCACGCATGATATCGATGATAGGGTATTTGGTATCAGGATTTAGCTCTGCAGAATTAGCTCCTTCAAGACCTAAGACATTACGAGCAAACTCGATACAGGTCAACTGCATGCCCAAGCAGACACCCAACATTGGAACATCATTTTCACGCGCATAGCGGATCGCTTCAATCTTACCTTCTGTTCCACGTTGGCCAAAACCACCTGGTACGATGATGCCGTCAGTATCAGACAAAAGCTCTACCACATTCTCTGCTGTCACATCATTGGCATTGATCCAATTGATTTTAACTTCTGCGTCGTTGGCATAACCAGAGTGTTTCAAGGCTTCAACCACAGAGATGTAGGCGTCTTGCAACTCAACATACTTACCAACAAGGGCAATCTTGACTTGTTTTTTGAGGCTCATAACCTTGTCAACCATAGCTGACCACTCTGCCATATCTGCTGCAGGTGCATCTATTTTCAAATGGTCACAGACGATTTGATCCATGCCTTGTGCTTGCAGATTAAGTGGGATTTGGTAAAGATGATCCACATCCAAGGACTCGATAACTGCTTCTGGTGCCACATCACAGAACTGGGCTAGTTTATTTTTAATACCTTGTCCTACTTGTTTTTCTGTACGAATGACCAACATATTTGGCTGGATTCCCAAACCACGCAATTCTTTGACAGAGTGTTGAGTTGGTTTGGTTTTCATTTCACCAGCTGCCTTGAGGTAAGGAAGCAAGGTTGTATGGATATACATGACATTTTCTGCTCCGACATCAGACTTCATCTGACGAAGCGCCTCTAAGAATGGAAGGGACTCAATATCGCCGACTGTTCCCCCAACCTCTGTAATAATAACATCAGAGTCAGTCGTTAGAGCAGCACGCTTGATTTTTTCTTTCAAAGCATCTGTAATATGAGGAATAACTTGGACAGTTGCTCCAAGGTACTCTCCGCGGCGTTCCTTACGAAGAACTTCGCTGTAGATTTTACCAGTTGTCACGTTTGAGTATTTGTTGAGGTTGATATCGATAAAACGTTCATAGTGACCCAAGTCCAAATCTGTCTCAGCTCCATCATCTGTCACAAAAACTTCTCCGTGCTGGTAAGGACTCATGGTTCCCGGATCAATATTGATATAAGGGTCAAAT
Organism: Streptococcus pseudopneumoniae; assembly: GCF_001068775.1. GTDB lineage: Bacteria > Bacillota > Bacilli > Lactobacillales > Streptococcaceae > Streptococcus > Streptococcus pseudopneumoniae_N. Next base: position 26,748 of record NZ_JWAJ01000044.1, on the reverse strand, counting down.
TTTTGAATGGTTACTTTAAGACCTCGATTTTTCAAGAGACGACCCAGACTTGCTGCTACAATCCCTTTCCCAATAGACGATACCACACCACCAGTTACAAAAATATATTTCGTAGACATAGATTCCTCTTTCTAAAATGCTCAAGGCATTGTTAACTACGAGGGGACATAGAAAACAAGACCCTACTAATAAGAATAATCTGGGACGACTGCACCAGATTCACAACCAAAATACAAGAAGATAACTTCTTGAAAAAACAAAAATAGCTCCCTAATAACTAGGGAGCTCCGACCTCTAAAAGAGGTGCCCGAACAATATATTACCTCAAAATGAACCTTTTGTCAAATAGAACAAATCGTTGACTTGGCATTCCATCTTGCATAACTCATTCAAACTAAAAAGTAAAAAGAGGCTGGATCTAGGAAATCGAGACTTAAGCGACCGATACCTGTTCCAGCTCCTTTTTATTTTTATTCTTCCTCTTCTTCAGAGTCTTCGTCGTCCTCTTCATTAAGATCGACTTCTTCATCTAGATCATCTGGGGCGATTTCATTGATTTCAGCATCATAGGCTTCCACTTCATTCTTCTCATCATCTGGATTTTCATCATCATAAGAAAGAGCTGGATCTTCTTCGTATGCATCCTCATCTTCTGGATCATCTGCACTGTAATCAATAGCATCTGTATCACCATCCATAAAGGCGTTGACACGTTTTTTCTTAGCCTTAGGTGCTACTTCTTCATCATCACTTTCTTCAAGAGCAATGATTTCCTCATCGATTTCATCCACTCCATACCAGGAACGAAGGCCCCATTTGTTATCTCCAAGAGAGATAAAGCTACCGTCAAAGTTCAATTCTGTATAGAACAAAGGCAAAGCTTCACGAATATCGCTATTAGAGGTACCGAGATAGTTTTGGATTTCATTAACCAAATCACTAAAATGCATTTCGTGATCACGACCACGGAGTTCCAAGATGGCACGAGCCACCTCAATCATAGATAGTTCACTTTTTTCTTGCCCAGCAAATACTTCTAATTCCAAAGCGTTTCTCCTCATTTTTTACTACTAACGTCAGAGTGGATAAACTCTGATCTCATTTTATCATGTACTCTTTATTGTACGATAATTTTGCCTAATAGTCAAAGGTTTAGGAGAAATAAATGTGAAATATTTCAGCTAATTAATACTCAATGAAAATCAAAGAGCAAACTAGGAAACTAGCCGCAGGATGCTCAAAACACTGTTTTGAGGTTGCAGATGGACGCTGACGTGGTTTGAAGAGATTTTCGAAGAGTATAAAAGACCCGGGAGATACACTCACAGGTCCGATACTTTATTTATAACTTAAAGCTCGTTTAAAGGTTTTCCAGATCCCCAAATCATCCGTTTGAAGGACCAGACTAGCATACATCCGTCCGATAAAGATGGTTGCAGTCACCGCAAAAGCAATCGTAATCATAAGCGAAATCCACGCTTCTATACTATTTGCGTAGCCATTGATAGCTCTAAAAGGCATAAAGAAGGTCGATATGAAAGGAATATAAGAACCGATTTTCAAAATCAAATTGTCTCCTGCAGCGCCTAGGGCAGTAACGCCAACAAAACCAGCTATTATCAAAAGCATCAATGGTGATAAGGCCTTTCCTGCATCTTCAGGACGGGAAACCATAGAACCTAAGAAGGCTGCCAAGACTACATACATGAAGAGACTGACTAAGATAAATAATAAGGTGTTAAGCGAGAAGGCCTCTCCCAAGTGGTTTAGAATACCTGAATTAGCCAAGATAGGCATATCCTTAAAGAATAAGATAGCTCCAAGACCACCAACGACATAAATACCAATATGAGTCAAAATCACAAGAAGTAAGGCAATCATGCGGGCGTAGAAATAATGGCTAGCACGAATGCTTGAGAAGACCACTTCCATGATTTTGGTTCCTTTCTCGCTGGCTACTTCTTGAGCAGTGACACTAGCATAAGTAATCAAAATCATATAGAGGAAGAAACCCAGTCCTGCAGCCGCAAAGGTTTGAACCAACTTTTTATTTTCCTTGGCTTCATCAATCTGCTCTGTAAATTGAACCGTTTGAGCCAAGCGTTTTTCCTGTTCCTGAGACAAATTTGCTTCTGAACGGTTGAGTTGGGATTGGAGTTCATTCAACTTAGCGGTCACTGCTAACTTAATGCCACTCTCTAGTGAAGTTTCACCATGATAGACTGCCTTGAGGACACTGTTCTCCTGGTCAATAGTTAGATAGCCTTTTATTTTTTCATCCTTGATGGCTTCTTGGGCACTCGCTTCATCCTTATAGTCAAAGTTAAGACCATTGGTCGATTTAAGTTCTTCTGTAACAAGAGGAACAGAACTAACTACTGCTACTTTACTATTTTGAGCCAAGGAAGAACCTTGGAGAACACCAATTCCTCCAGATAGACCTAAAAAGAGGAAAGGCGAAATCACCATAAAGAAGAAACTCCACGACTTGACATGTCTTAGATAGGTTTCTTTGATTACAACCCACATATTTCTCATACTTCCACCCCTGATTCTAATTTAAAGATTTCATCGATTGTTGGAGCTTGTTGATCAAAAGTCGCGATATATTGACCTTGAGTCAAGATTGGGAAGAGCTCTCTACCTGCACTTTCATCATCCAAGATCAACTTCCAGCTACCTTGCTTGGTCAAGCTAACCTGTTTAACATGAGGAAGACTCTCCAGTTCTTCCTTGCTTCGTTCACTTGAAACAAAAAGTCGTGTTTTCCCGTATTGATTGCGAACCTCTTGAACCGGTCCATGCAAGACGACACGCCCATCACGAATCATCAGGATATCATCACAAAGTTCTTCGACATTGGTCATGACATGGTCAGAAAAGATAATAGTCGCGCCACGTTCTTTTTCTTTCAAGATAACCCGCTTAAGGAGTTCGGTATTGACTGGATCCAAGCCACTAAAAGGCTCATCTAGGATAATCAAGTCTGGCTCATGAATCAGAGTAATGATCAGTTGAATTTTCTGTTGATTTCCTTTTGAGAGACTCTTAATCTTGTCCGTCAGTTTTCCCTTGACTTCCAGTTTTTCCATCCATTGAGGGAGTTTTTCTTTGATTTCCTTGGTGTCCATGCCTTTTAGGGTTGCCAAGTAACGAACTTGTTCAAGGACTGTCAATTTAGGCATAAGACTACGTTCTTCAGGGAGATAACCAATGCGAGCATAGGTCTCCTGACGAATATCTTGACCATCAAGCTCAATCTCCCCTTGATAGTCTAAAAATTTCAAAATACTGTGAAAAATAGTTGTTTTCCCAGCTCCATTTTTCCCAACCAGCCCCAAAATACGCCCTGGTCGTGCTTGAAAGTCAACACCAAACAAAACTTGCTTAGGTCCAAAACTTTTCTCTAGATTCCTTACTTCGAGCATCATCCACCTCCGAAATTTATTGCACTCATTATACTCCTTTTTGATAGCTTTTACAATGATTTATGTACATTTTTAAATCTTTGTTTTTAAAAGGATATTTACTGGATAGGAAATTTATTAGCTTATCACCAAGCATTTTAATCCTCCAGATTTTAAGTGATAAATTTATTATACTCATTTCTTGATAAATCAGTCGACTATGTCCTCAAATGTTCATTTTCAGTCCTGAATTGTTACTAGCAATCTTCATCATCCTGCCTAGCTTATCGTGCTATTTTATGGTATATTTTTGATAGACTATAGATTATCATCAGCAAGGAATCTGATATGAAAAAAAGACTTAAACTCGAACCAAACAACAATAACTTAATCATTTGGGAAACTGAACAGCCAAAAGCCGTTCTTCAGCTTGTACATGGAATGGTAGAGTACGTGGAACGATATGAAGAATTTGCTCTAGCCATGAATAAAGAAGGCTTTACTGTTATCGGCCATGATCATCTCGGCCATGGTCATACTGTTCAAAACCCAAGTCAACTCGGAGTCTTTCCTGAATCTCCCGAGGAACTCATCGATGATATTGAAAGAGTGACCTCTTTTATTCAAGAAAGCTTTCCAAAACTTCCAATCGTCCTTCTAGGGCATTCTATGGGTTCTCTTATGTGTCGCTATTATGTAGCTAAACGAAAACCACCTATCAATGCCTTGATTATCATGGCGACTGGTCAACAACCTCAGTTTCTAACTCGATTTGCTCTCATCCTAACAGAATGCATCCGACTTATAAAAGGGAATAAACACCGTAGTAAACTCCTGACCTATCTATCAACTGATAGCTTTAATCGAACTATTAAAAATCCTAAAACATCTGTCGATTGGCTCTCAAAAAATGAGGAATCCAATCATGCTTATCTGAAGGATCCATTCTGTCAATTCATACCTACTATTCCCATGTACCGATCTATTTTTTACTTCTCTAACCAAGTAGCGAGTAAACAAGTGATCGATGAGATTCCAACCCAACTCCCAATTCTCGTGATTTCGGGACAAGAAGACCCTCTAGGCGAAAATGGTAAAGGTGTAGAAAGATTTGTAAAACTCCTAAAGGCTTCACATTCGAAAGTAAGCCTCCGATTAGTTGAAGAGGCTCGTCACGAAATTCTAAACGAGAATAATCGAAACGATACCTATCACTTCATAGCTGATTGGATGACAAAAAACATCGATGTCTGATCATCTTGTAACAGTATTAAAAAGGAGTTGTTTCCCCGTCAAGTTGATTAAATCATCAGGCTAAAGCTTGATGTTTTTTTCTACTAAAAAATCCATCCCTAGGGATGGATTTTAGACTGTTAACGCACTTCTGCATTCACTTTTTCTTCAAGTGATGCTTGAATTTTTTCCATATAGCGTGCGACTTCTTCGTCTGTCAAGCTATCTTCTGGATTTTGGAAGGTCAAGCTATAAGCCATTGACTTCATACCAAGTCCTAGTTTTTCACCTGAGAAGACATCAAAGAGTTTGATAGCTGTCAAACGTTTCACGCCTGCAGATTTGATGGCATCAACCACATCTTGGTGAGTCACTTCTGCTTTGAGGAGAAGGGCGATATCACGGCTGACTGCTGGGAATTTAGTGATTTCCACAAATGGAGCTGCTGGTTGAAGAGCTTTCTCGATAGCTGAAAGGTTGAGCTCTGCTACATAAGTTTCTGGAATATCGTAAGCTTTAGCTGTAACAGGATGTACTTGACCGAGGAAACCAAGGACTTGGTCACCGAGTGAAATCAAGGCTGTACGTCCCGGGTGAAGGCTAGCGATTTCAGAGGTTGCTGTATAAGTCACTTCAAGACCCAAGCGAGCAAAGAGGGCTTCCAAAATTCCTTTGGCATAGAAGAAGTCAACTGGAACGGCTGCTGTTTGGAAGTCTTTTTCTGCAACCAAGCCTGTCAAAGCAAGGGCAAAGCTGTTGATTTCATTTGGCAGCTCTTCTTTTGGATTGCCTGTTTGTTCAAAGACTTTTCCAATCTCGTAAAGAGCCAAGTTTTTGTTCTTACGAGCCACATTGTAGGCAACCGTATCAAGGATACCAGAAATCATATTTTGACGGAGGACTGAACGATCCACGGTCATTGGCCACATCAATTCTGTCAAATGACTTGGCTGAATCGTAAACTCGACCGCTTTTTCAGGAGTTGTAAGAGCGTAGGTGATGATTTCCGTTAATCCAGCACCTTCAGCAATGGTACGAACTTGACGGCGGAGTTTTTGTGTCGCAGTCAATTCACCAGCTGTTCCATCATCTTTTGGAAGACTAGTTGGCAAGCGATCATAGCCATAGATACGAGCGATTTCTTCAAAGAGGTCAGCTTCAATAGTAATATCCCAACGACGACGAGGGACGCTCACAGTAAAGCTTTCTGCATTTCCAGAAAGGCCAAATCCAAGGCGACGGAAGACATCTTCCACATCAGCATAGGAAAGCTCTGTACCAAGGACACGGTTAACGTCTGCAAGAGTGGAAGAAACTTCCACATCAGAAGTATTAAGTTCACCCGCTGAAACGATGCCTTTTCGCACCGTCGCACCTGCAAGTTCTGCAATCATGCTAGCTGCCGCATCAAGGGCTTCATTAACAGTTGCCACATTGATCCCTTTTTCAAAGCGAGAAGATGATTCAGAACGAAGGTTGAGACGACCACTTGTCTTACGGATAGATTTGCCATTGAAGACAGCAGCTTCAAGGACGACACGAGTAGACTTTTCAGAGATTTCTGTAGCTTGTCCCCCCATGACACCTGCAAGGGCTACTGGTTTATCAGCAACAGTAATCACTAAATCAGTTGTTTCCAACTCACGCTCTTCCCCATCCAAGGTCACTAATTTCTCACCAGCACGCGCTTCACGCACACGGATGTCATTTCCTTCAAAGGTGTCCAAGTCAAAGGCATGCATTGGTTGACCAAAGTAAAGAAGGATATAGTTGGTCACGTCCACCACGTTATTGATGGGACGGATACCTTCATTCATGAGAAGATTTTGCAACCATTGTGGACTTGGTGCAATGGTCACATTGTCCAAGATACGAGCGGCATAGTAAGGTGCCTTGTCTGTATCAATGCTGACAGAAAGAGCATCGGCTGCAGCTTGGTCTGTTTCTGCTAAAGTAAATTCTTTGAAGTTGACTGCCTTGTCATAGATAGCGGCTACTTCGTGCGCCACGCCACGCATAGAGAGGGCATCTGCACGGTTAGGTGTGATGGAAAGTTCGATGATTTCATCATCCAAGTCTAGGTAAGAGAATACTTCATCACCTGGAACGGCCTCTTGAGGCAAGATTTGGATTCCATCTGCAAATTCCTTTGGTACAACTGAGTCAGAAATCCCTAATTCACCAAGTGAGCAGATCATCCCTAGTGACTCTAAGCCACGGATTTTCCCTTTTTTGATCTTGTAGTTGTCCGCGATGCGAGCACCTGGAAGAGCTACCATAACCTTGATGCCTGCACGCACATTTGGAGCACCACAGACGATTTGACGGGCTTCTTCTTCGCCAACGTTAACCTGACAAACATGAAGGTGAGTTTCTGGCACATCTTCGCAAGACAAGACCTCACCGACGACAATTTTTGAGAGACCAACAGCTGATGATTCCACACCTTCTACTTCGATCCCTGTAGTTGACATTTTTTCAGCCAACTCTTGTGAGGACACAGCAATGTCCACCAATTCTTTTAACCATTTGTATGATACTAACATAATTCTGAGCATAAGATCTCAATAAGTGAGACCTTTTCAATTCCTTTCTTTTTCTTCGAGTCAGTCCTCACCATTTCTCAGCGAGAGAAAATGACTAGAACTGTATAGGATTGTGTTTCAGGTTTCAATCTTATTTAAACTGTTCTGAGAAGCGGACATCCCCTTGGTAGAATCCACGAATATCGTTGATTCCGTAACGAAGCATAGCTACACGCTCTTGTCCAAGACCAAAGGCAAATCCAGAGTAAACAGTCGCATCGATACCACTCATCTCAAGGACACGTGGGTGAACCATACCGGCACCCATAATCTCGATCCAACCAGTTTTCTTACATACGTTACAGCCGGCTCCTCCACACTTGAAGCATGAAACATCCACCTCAACAGATGGCTCAGTGAATGGGAAGTAAGATGGACGCAAACGAATTTGACGCTCTTCACCAAACATTTTTTGGACAATCAACTGAAGGGTTCCTTGAAGATCCGCCATAGAGATGTTCTTCCCAACAACCAAACCTTCAATTTGGTGGAATTGGTGACTGTGGGTTGCATCGTCTGTATCACGACGGAATACACGTCCTGGTGAGATCATCTTCAAAGGACCTTTAGAAAAATCATGGGCATCCATCGCACGCGCCTGAACTGGAGACGTGTGAGTACGGAGCAAGATTTCTTCTGTGATATAGAAAGTATCCTGCATATCACGGGCAGGGTGGTCTTTTGGAAGATTCATACGTTCAAAGTTGTAGTAGTCTTTTTCAACTTCAAATCCATCCACGACTTGGTAACCCATCCCGATGAAGATATCTTCGATTTCTTCACTAGTTTGAGTGAGAACGTGACGGTGACCTGTCGCAACTGGGCGACCTGGCAGTGTAACATCGATGCTCTCACTAGCTAGTTGCGCTTCCACTTTCTTTTCTTCCAAGAGCTTAGCTGTTTCTTCAAAGGCAGCAGTTAAGACATCACGAGCCTCATTGACGTGTTTCCCGATAACAGGGCGCATTTCTGCTGATACATCCTTCATCCCTTTAAGGATTTCAGTCAATGAACCTTTTTTACCAAGGACAGAGACACGCAATTCTTGCATCTCTTTTTCATTTTCAGCAGAAATCTGCTTCAAGCTAGCTAGCGTTTCTTCACGAAGCGCTTTTAATTGTTCTTCAATAGTTGACATAATTCCTCCATCAGTCTCTCTTAGATAAAAAGAAAACCACATGCCAAAAACTCCACACTCGGAGCGTTGACACGCGGTACCATCCGTTTTTATCTGACAAGTCAGACCTTTATTTCTGAATCCATAGGCAAGTGAATTCACCCAGCTTTCATATAGAGAGCTTTCAGTCACGGCTCTCCTCCCTGATATACTTCCCCTGAGATACTAGTCTTGCAGATTCCTATTTAATTATTATTCATTTTATCAAATTTCAAGCATTCTTGCAAGATATTTTGCGACTAATCAGCATAGTCCCCACCTTCAAAGCCGTAATACTCTTCCAAGCTGAGACCACTTGCAGCGATGTCCTTGGCTTCTTTTCCGACGTAGCGAAGGTGCCATTCTTCAGCCATATAGCCTGTTTCTTTTTCCTTACCTTTGAGATAGCGAACGACGAAGCCATAGTCTGCAGCATGGTCCAATAGCCATTGGGCAGCCTTTTCTTCAGTCACTAAATCTCCATTTGTTCCAATTAGGTCAAAGGCAAGGCCAGTTTGGTGTTCACTGTAACCAGGCCGAGCAGAATAGCGGTCAGCCTCTGCCTTTCCGTCTTTGTTGACATAGTCCTGATAAAGCTGAGTTTGAGTTTCATAACTTCTAAAACCACTATAGTTGTCGCTAATCGGGAATCCTGCTTGTTGCATAGCTGCAATGAGTTTTAACAGTTCTGCCTTTGCGGTAGGATTTTCTCCTGGATTGTAATCTTTTGACATAGGATAATGCTTATTAGCGACAACAATCTCATCGTACTTTCCTTGAATGCTGTAGTGATCTCCTTTGTTGACCACTTCTGCTTTCTTTTGACTAGCTTCTTGAGACTTACTTCCCGCGGTTCCTTCTTTTACAGTCTTTTGTTCTGTAGAAGACTTGGCCTCTGTAGTTGCTGTTTTTTCTTGCGAACATGCCGCCAATGTCAAGGCTAATAATCCTGATAAGATAAGGTATCTTTTTTTCATCTGTTATCCTTTCATTTAATCATCTGGTTTAACGTCTCAGATAATCTTGCAATCAAGTCTTCTAATTTACTTCCCTTAACTTGATATTCTTCAGCAATCATTTCTTCCCATGGAACCCACCAAACTGGACCACGACCATTAAGACCGTGTCCCTTCATATCACCTTCTCGTCTTGGAAAAATATGCCAGTGGGCATGTGCATCTCCATTTCCTAACAACTCTACATTCATCTTTTGAGGAGAAAAAGCTTTAGAGACAGCTTCTTGGACCAAGCTCATTTCCTCTAAAAAGCGAAGTTTGACTGGAGCTTCCATATGATGCAATTCTGTCACATGCTCTTTTGCCAGGAACAGAGTATAGCCTTCAAAATACTGGTGGTCTCCAATGACAACATAGCCTGTTTCCAGTTCTTTTACAAAGTAGGGATTGTCTCCAGTCTTGATGAGTTCAATTCGATCACAAATCAAGCACATCTTAGTCCACCAAGTCACTCTTGAGATAAGCATCTACCATACGTTCAGTTGCTACAACAGAATCAACATGGGTACGTTCGTATGAGTGACTAGACTCGATACCCGCTCCTAGAAGAGCGTGTTTGACTTCTGCTCCAGCTGACATGGCCGCAGAAGCATCCGAACCGTAAAATGGATAGATATCTAGTTTAAATGGAATATCTTGCTCTTTTGCTAAAGCAACCAAATGTTGACGGAATTCATAGTGGTAAGGACCAGAAGCATCTTTAACACAGATAGACACTGTGTACTCGTCTGTCTGCTGATCATCTCCCATTGCTCCCATATCTACTGCTAGATATTCGACAACTTGACTAGGGATGCTTGAGTTAGCACCATGTCCCACTTCTTCAAAGACTGAAAAGGCAAAATGCGTAGTGACAGGAAGTTCAATCCCTTCTTCCTTATAGACTTTAAGGAGATTTAGAAGGATAGCTGCACTGACCTTATCATCCAAATGACGCGATTTGATAAAGCCTGTCTCAGTTACGACAGTTCGTGGGTCAAAGCTGATAAAGTCACCAACCTCAATACCAAGTGCGCGTGTTTCTTTTTCATTGATCACTTTTTCGTCCAAACGCACTTCCATATTGTCCTGCGTGCGTTCAGCAGTTCCAGCGTCCTTGTATACATGACAAGAAGTCTGGTGGATCAAAATGGTACCTGAAACAGTTTTCCCTGTACTAGCTACATGAACCGTACAGTTTTCTCCCTCAATCATATTCCAAGGATAGCCACCGATACGGTCCATCTTAAGACGACCGTCTGGTTTAACAGCACGGACAATAGCCCCCAAGGTATCCACATGGGCAGTTATAAAACGCTGTTGCTCGTCATTTTTACCTTTAACAGTGACGTTGACACCACCTTTGGCAGTACGGATTGGTTGATAACCTAGTTTTTCAAGAGTCTCAACTAAATAATTCGTAATTTCACGCGTAAAACCTGTCGGCGATGCAATAGCAGTTAGTTCTTTGATATATTCTACAGTTTGATTCATTTTTTCACCTCTTTTGCTACCTATTATAACACATTTATCATCGGATAAAAAAGAAAATCACTCCTGTAGACTTGGCTACAAAAGTGATTTTAGTGATTATTCCATTTCAAAAGCTTCACTTTCTTGTTTATTTGGAAGAACAAGAGAAAGTAGAATTCCGATAATAGCTGGTACCAACCATGGCAGAGAAGCCTCCGCAAATGGTAGAGCGTTCACGATATTTGCAAGGACCTCAACCTTAAAAGTAGATCCTAAAACACTTGCAATAGCAATGGCTGTGACAATACCAACAGTTAATTGCATTCCTGGTTTAGAAAGAGCAACAAACTTGTTCACAATCACAATCATGACAATGGCAATCGTAATTGGGTACAAAATAACGAGAACTGGTACAGAGTACTTAATAATAGCACTCAAACCAAGATTTGCAATGGCAAAACCAATCAAGGTAAAGACAGTCGCATAAACCTTGTAGCTGATTTGCGGGAAACGTCCGTTAAAGAACTCAGCAGTTGATACAATCAACCCTACAGTCGTTGTAAAGCAAGTAACGGTTACCATAGCCGCAAGGAAAAGCTGAGCAGTAGAACCAAAGATTTCTTGAGTCGCTTGAGACAAGATATAAACTCCAGGAGTTCCGCTCTTCATTGCTTCTTCTGTTACTGGGAAATGATTGCCCAAGAAACCTAGACCGATGTAGAGAGCACTAAATCCGAGTGCTACAACGATTCCAACCACCCAAATGGTTGAGATGTATTCTTTCTTGTTTGAAAAACCAAGTTGTTTCAAGGTTTGTACTGCAATAACACTGAAGGCAACCGAAGCAAGCGCATCAAGTGTATTGTATCCTTCTAAGAAACCTGCTCCAAAGGCGGAAGCTTGATAAGCTCCTGAAGCTGCTTGTGGTGCGTTCCCACCATACTTGAAAGCTCCAAGGATAACCAGAATAACAATTAAGATGGCAAAAACTGGAGTCAAGACTCGACCGATACGATCCAAGATTTTTGAAGGATTCAAGGAGATTAGGTAGGCAGCTACAAAGTAGAGAATGGTGAAGACAATCAAACCTAAACCTTTATCGGCTTGATCCAAGAGTGGACTAATACCAACTTCAAACGATGTCGTTGCTGTACGAGGGATGGCAAAGAATGGGCCAATCGACAAGTACAAAGCTGCAAGATAAATTGTCGCAAACCATGGTGAAATTTTCTTAGAAATTTCATAGATATAGCCCTTTGGATTAAGGGTTCCAATGATCAAGGTTAGGACGGCAATCCCAACACCTGAAAATACAAATCCTGCAATGGCAGGGAGAAAGTTTTCTCCAGACTGTGCGCCTAGAGTTGGAGGGAAAATCAAGTTACCTGCTCCAAAAAATATTCCAAACAGGAGTAATCCTGTTAAAGCACCTTTTTTAGCCATAAACTCTCCTTATTAAAAATAAAATACTTTCTTAGTATAACATGATTAAAGGCTTGAAAAGGCTATCTCGAAATAATTTTAAAATGTTTTCAATTTTCTGATTTTTAGAACAAATAAACTCCCTTTAAAACCTTTCTTATTTTCGGTCTCAAAGGGAGATTTTCTTATTCTAAGGCATCCATGCCACCTTGGACATTGACAACCTCATAGCCTTGTTCTGCTAAAAATTGGTAGGCACGTGCTGAACGCATTCCTGATTTACAAATCACGTAGTAAAGATTATCTTTATCTAGTTGTTTATAAGTATCAGCTAATTGGCTGAGAGGTAAATTACGAGCGCCTTCTAAATGAAGAGTCTCAAATTCCTCTACTTCTCTCACATCTAATACAGAAAGCGACTCTTTCTGATAAAACTGATAAAAATCGTCAAAAGTAATTTCGTTCATTCTTTTTCTCCTAAAATAGTTTTAATTCTTTTTTTCAAATCTGGAACCACTTCTTCCTCAAACCAAGGATTTTTTTTCATCCAAATTTGATTACGTGGTGATGGGTGTACCAGAGGGAAATAATCAGGCAAATAATCTTTAAATCGATGCACACGGTCTGTCACCTTGCCACTGACCTTCTCATGTAGATAGTAGGCTTGGGCATACTGACCAATCAAGAGTGTTAATTGAATATCTGGTAATTCCTTCAAGAGTTCCGGATGCCATTTTTCTGCAAAACCTGGACGAGGTGGCAGGTCACCCGATTTTCCATGACCTGGAAAGTAGAAATCCATGGGCATGACAGCAAAGTAACCTGAGTTATAAAACGTATCTTCATCCACACCCAACCATTCTCGCAAGCGATCCCCACTTTTATCCTTCCAGTAAAGTCCTGCTTCTTGAGTTTTGAGACCAGGTGCCTGCCCAATGATATTGATTCGAGCAGTCTTTGGTGCTGCAAAAAGAGGTTGGATGCCATGCTCAGTATAGCTGGCATTCTGTGGATCCTCTATAATAGCTTGCTTGATTCTTTCAATTTGAGACATTTTCTCCTCCAAAAAGAAGTCTAAGCATTAAATCTCAGACTTCTATATCATTATTTGATCAATTCATAGATAGCTTCAGCGTAGATGGCTGCTGCACGGAAGAGATCATCCAAGGCAATAAATTCGTTGGCTTGGTGCATAGTATCGATAGAATCTGGGAACATAGCACCGTAAGCGACACCACGCTCTAAGAGACGTCCAAATGTTCCACCACCGATGACTTGTTCGTGACCTTGAAGGCCTGTTTGTTTTTCATACACGCTCAACAAGGTTTGTACAAGTGGATCTTCCATTGGAACATAATGAGGTGTATGTCCGTGTTCAGACAAGCTAACTGAAACAACTGGTAAGTTTTCAAGAACTGATTTGATTTGCTCAGGGCTTGTTCCTTTTGGATAACGGAAGTTAAGGGCAATGGTATTGTCAGCACTTGTTTCATCAAAGCGGAAGACTCCAGCATTCATAGAAAGGGCACCCATCTTTTCATCAACATGAGCCACTTTCAAGTTTTTGCCTTCATGGTCATTTAAGAGAATCTTTCCAGCAATGTCAAGGAAGTCTTTTGCAGGTCCTTCAAAAGCAAATTGGCTGAGGAAAAGAGCAAGATAAGTAGCACCATTGACACCTGAAGCAGGCATAGCACCGTGGGCTGATTTACCAATTACAGTTACCTTGTACTGACCATTCTCTTCTTGAATGTCTCCTCTGAGTTTGTGCTCTGCTACGAAGGCATCTAGTTTAGCTTGCAAGTCAGCCAAGTCACCTGAAACAACTGCCGTTGCTGACTCAGGTACCATGTTTTCACGCAAGCCACCTGTAAAGCTATGAAGACGAGCTGCACCAGTATTTTCACCTGCAAAGTGGAGGTATTCTGTGATATTTCCTTTTTCACCATTGATGATAGGGAATTCAGCATCTGGAGAGAAGCCAAAGTCTGGCTTCGCAAGTCCTACATGCTCAAAGTAGTAGTCCATATCTGCCCAACCTGATTCTTCATCAGTTCCGACGATAAAACGAACTTTTTTAGAAGTTGGAAGTCCCAATTCTTTGATGATTTTCAAACCATAGTAACATGCTGTTGTCGGTCCCTTATCGTCAGAAGCACCACGCGCATAGAGACGACCATCTTTGATAGTTGGAGTGTAAGGATCAGTATCCCATCCGCTACCTGCAGGTACCACATCCATGTGGGCAAAGATACCGAGAACTTCTTCCCCTTCACCAAACTCAAAATGTCCTGCATAGTTGTCGACATTTTTTGTTGGGTAGCCATCGCGGTCTGCGATTTCAAGGAATTTCTCCAAGGCTTTTACTGGACCAGGTCCAAAAGGATGTTGCGCATCTGCCTTGCTGTCATCGCGTTCTGAGTTGATTTCCAAAAGGCTAAACAAGTCAGCCAAGAGGTCTTCTTTACGTTTTTCTACTTCTGCTGTAAAATTAATAACTGTCATTTTTTCTTCCTATCTTTTTTCGATAATTTCATCTACTGGCAAGCGGTAACTTGGTTCTAACTTCTCGTCTGTGTATCCTACTGTGATCAAGAGCTCTGGACGGAAGCGTTCTTCGATTTCCAAGACTTCGTTGACTTTTGATTTGTCAAAACCAAGGATAATATTTGATCCGATTCCTTGGTCAGTCAATGCAAGGACCAAGTTCATAGCTACAAGCCCAGCATTAAGAGCCAAGTAGTCACTGATTTGTTGTTCATTGTAACGCGCAAACTCTGCTGGAAGATTTTTCATAAAGTACTGAAGTTGTTCTTCTGAGAAGTTCTTTGCTCCACCAACACGGGCAATCTTGCGAGCTCGTTTAGCTAGGTCAGTATCTGTAAACAAGGCAATGGTTACAGGGGCAGATGCTACTTGCTCAAAGTTTGAACCGTAAGCTAATTTTGCTAATTCAGCATTTCTCTCACGAACCACAACAAACTTCCAAGGCTGACTGTTGTGAGCACTCGGTGCCAAGGTTGCGATTTCAATAGCTGTTCGAACATCCTTGGGATCAACTGGTTTATCAATAAAATGCTTAGTCGCATGACGTTTTTTATTTAACTCAAGAAATTTCATAATTGATTTCCTTTTCTATTTCTACTGCTTCCATTTTACCACATTCTGAAAGAGCTTGCAGAGATTTTTCATTAGTGAAACAAATTATCTTTCCCAAATTCAACTGTCAGTTCTAGGCTCCGTTTTAAAATTATAATGTTTCTCTATCATCTCCATAAAAAATATATATTAGATATCTGATTGATTGTCTGGTAAACTAGATACCATTATCTTATGAAAAAATTATTCTTATTATTAGCCATCAGTCCCTTGTTGGTCGCCTGTGGACAAGCCAAACTAGATAGTACTTCTACTGCCACTGCTAGTCCTAAAACCATTGTCGTAGCAACTGCTGGAGACATCCCACCTTTTGATTTTGAAAAAGATGGTAATTTGACTGGATATGATGTTGAGGTTTTAAAAGCAGTCGATGAAAAACTAGATCAATACAAGATTGAATTTCAAAAAACTGCTTGGGAAAGTATCTTCCCTGGAGTGGATGCTGGCCGTTACCAAGCTGCTGCCAACAACTTGATCTACACCAAAAAAGAGCAGACAAATACCTCTACTCTCTACCTATCGCTAAAAATCCTTTGGTTCTTGTGAGCAGAAAAGACAAGGCTCTTACCTCTCTTCAAGATATCGCTGGTAAAACAACCCAGGATGATACTGGAACTTCTACTGCCAAGGTTGTTACCGACTGGAATCAAAGCCACTCCGACAATCCTGCAACTATCCAATACTCTGGTGAGGATGTCGCTAAACGTCTGACTGATCTTTCAAATGGCGAGTTTGATTTCCTAATCTTTGATAAAATCTCTGTTCAAAAAATTATCCAAGAGCGAGGTTTAGACTTGAACCTAGTCGACTTAGAAAGCAATGACAATCCAAACAACTACATCATCTTCTCAAGCGACGAAAAAGAATTTAAAGAACAATTTGACAAGGTTCTCAAAGAACTCTACCAAGATGGAACCCTTGAAAAACTCAGCAAAACTTATCTCGGTGGTTCTTACCTACCAGATCAATCTCAATTACAATAAGATATATTAAAAACGATTGGCTAATCCAATCGTTTTATTTAGTATCTGTTCGTTAAAGCACCTTTTACAAAAAATCAAAATAGTTTTTGACATCCTTGATATAACCATGTTTTTCATTGAGGCTGGCTAACAAATCTCTATTATGGCCTTGATAGTTGTCCTCACGTCGCAACTCTTCATACATTTCGATAAAAGGAAGGCCTTTTTCCTTGGCTGATTCTAACTCTGCTTCATAATCATAGGCAACCTTACGAAATTGGATATTGACCAATTCACCATTTTCAACATCAAGTAAGGCATACTGGGCACGGTGATTTTTCAGCCCTTTCCAGTTAAAATAAGGCATACCAATCGAACCTGGATTGATGATTTGTTGACCTTGGCTACCATAACGCAAGAGCTGTTTATGAACATGTCCATAGACGGCTACATCAGTAGTTTCATCAAGTAGCTGGTCAAATTTTTCGGTATCATTTTCAACCAGCAAATCACCACCATAATTTTTCTCAGGCAAATTATGTGAAAGAGAAAAGCGCAAGCCTTCGACTTCTTTCTTGGCTATCATAGGTAGCTTTCTCAACCAATCAATATGCTCGGGGTTTATGCGCTCCATCAGATACTGAGTCATCCTGAGAAACTGAATTTCTTCGGGATCTTCTAGACCATATTGCCCACTTAAAGCCTCTAAGACACAATCATCCCAGTTCCCTCGAACCGATGCTGTAATGGGTAGGTCTTTCAAAAGAGTCACCAAGTCATTTGCTCCCGGCCCAGGAAGAAAAATATCCCCCAAAAGCCAATATTCAGTCGCCCCCAAATTTTTTGCGTCCTCAAGCACTCCAGCTAAGGCCGTCGTATTGCCATGAATGTCTGATAAAATTGCAATCTTATGGTTCATTTTCTACTCCTTCTTTAGTGGATAGCTTTCAGTCTATCCAATTCACTCTTATAATTCTGTACTTTTCTTTATTATAGCATAAAATAGCATAAAATCGCTAGAAGATTTTATAATGGAAATATCCTCATCAACTTTCTCTTAAAAATATGTCAAAAATAGTTGACATTTTATTTTCAAAAGAATATACTATAGTCAAATATATGTGACACAATCTAAAAAGGAGGAAGCATGAATCGTGTGAAAGAATTCCGCAAGGAACTGGGCAAGTCCCAACTCGAACTTGCCAAGGATATCGGTGTCTCGAGACAAACCATCAATATGATTGAAAACGATAAATACAATCCCACCCTGGAACTCTGTCTCAATCTCGCTCGAAGCCTCCAAACTGACCTCAACAGTCTCTTTTGGGAGGATGATTGTTAAAAAGGAGAAGAAAAATGAAAAAAGAAACTATCACTGAAAAGCTCATCAAACGCACTTACGGTATTTCTGATCCACTGGACGAATACAAACGGCGCGAAGCTGACCGCATCGGAAATAAAGTCTTTATGATTCTCTTTTATCTGATGATTTTCGGAAATCTTATTCCACTCGTTCTAGCCTATAAATATCCTCAACTAGTGGCTCTAGTCTATCCTCCTCTGATTTTAGTGATTGCCCTCATCTCTGCTGGCTACGTCACCTACCAAATGCAAAAAACAGGGATTACAACTATTGAACCAGATATGTTGAGTGAGAAAGAAAATAAGCAACTACACTACCCTGGTCTTAAAGCAGGTTTGTTCTTTGGCCTATGGATGTTTTTTATAACCCCTCTTCTCAGTATACTTACTGGTGAAGGTCAGGACTATTTCCATTCTCTTCTCACTATAAGAAATGGTTTAGCAAGCATTTTCGGTTCTATCTTCTTCGGAGCGAGCATACAGTTCCTCATCTCCCGTCGCATTGCAAGAGCTAAAAAAGAGCAGGATAAGGATTAGGAGGAAACTCATGAAAAAAGAAAAGAAACAGTTACGTTATCCTGGTCTGAAAGCAGGTTCGATTTATGGAACAGTGATATTTTTTATAATTCCACTCATTGATACCCTAACAAGTGAAAATCCAAATTTTATCAGTTCTCTTCTAAATACAAAACATATTTTTAAAACTATACTGGGAGCTTTCTTTTTCGGAGTGATGGTGCATATTGTCGACTCACTTCGTATTGTAAGAGCTAAAAAAGACCAGGATTAGGAGGTGCCTTATGAAATCACTAGTAACTTTACTGACCTATCATCTTTTGTTTGCTTCTCTACTCATCTTCATCATCGTTTCAGGGAACTTGCCCATCTACGATATAATCCTCCTTCCAGTCTTTGTTCCAGCCCTCAATAAAGGACTGACTTATCTAAAGATCGACTCCCAAAAAACGCGCATACTCAACCTAGCACTATTCTTTATGATTCTATCTTTTCTATCCTTACTACAACTGACGCTCATTTCAAGCAATTGGAAATATTATATACTGCTAACTATCGCTATCCTTTCTTCTATTACTTATCTCTATTGTCTCTATCAATTCGTAAAAGAAACAAAATAACATCGTTCATTTAGGAGAAATTACCCATGAAAAAAGAACCCCTCTATGAAAAACTAATCAAACGTATCTATGGCATTTCAGGGCCACTTGATGAACACAAACGACGCGAGGCTGACCACATCGGGAATAAAGTCTTTATGATTCTCTTTTACCTCATAACTTTAGGCAATTTCATCCCCTTTGTCCTTGCTTATAAATATCCCCAAATGGTCGCTTTCGGATATCCAATCATTATTTTTCTGATTTCCTTGGTTTGTGCCTTCTATGTGCTCTCTCAAACCAAGAAAACGGGTATCACAGCCATCGATCCTGATATGTTGAGCCAAAAGGAAAAGAAACAGTTACGTTTTCCTGGTCTGAAAGCGGGTCTAATCTATGGATCAGTCATGTTATTTGGAATACCACTTCTTAATGTCTTGACGGATGATAGTAAAAATTATCTTAGTTCTCTTTTAAATACAGGACATTTTGTGACAACTATCGTAGCAACTTTATTCTTCGGATTGATCATGCAGAGCGGTGTCTCCCTTCGGATTCAAAAAGCCAAGGAAGATCAAGACGACGATTAGGAGGAAGCTTATGAAATCACTAGTAACTTTAATTCTCAGCCATATTTTGATCAGTATCTTTATGACAGTTTTCCTAGTTTATGGCCAAATTACGCGTCCTTTTCTGATTATCTTCCTCTTAGCCCTTCCTGTCTTGAACAAAGGACAAAGATTTCAGAAAATCACATCAAAAAAAATACGCCTCTTAAACTCATCTCTCTGCTTTATTCTCGTATCTCTCCCACAACTGATAACGAATTCTATGGATTGGAGATATCTACTATTTCTAACCATCTGTATTGTTTTTAGTCTAGTCTACTTCTATACTCTCTATCAACTCTTTAAAGAAGTTAATCAAAAACAATGTTATTAAGAGGTCCCTACCATGCAAAAAGAAGACTTAACAACTCGCTTACTTCGAAATTTCTTTCATATACAAGGGCCTTTTGATGAATGCCGTCAAGAGGTTATCTACAAGGCTTGCGCCCGTTCCATGGTCCAAATCTTTTACTCTTCCTTCATTCTCTTCCTATTCTATATTTTGTTCGGACGCTTTATAGAAATTGTTCGAAATGTTATGCCCTACATCTATTTTGGACTCATTTGGTTCATGAGTATAAAAACTCAAAGAGCCGTCCAAGAGCTTCATCTTGAAAAGGATGACAAATCAGAAATCATCTACAAAACCTACAGCAAACACCAAATAAAAGTTCGTAGTTGGTTGGTATTTATAATTATCGAGATTGGCTTATTTGCCCTGCTACTCTTTCATAAACTCTTCGTTCAGCAGATGCCCCTGTCAACTTTCTTGGAAAAAATCATCCAAACAGAGATAATGATTCCCTTACTTGTCTTTGGTCTTAGTATTGGAGCAATCTTTGGGACTATGGTCTACAGCTTCCTATCACTACATAAGGAAAAGTAAGAAACTGCTTGGATTGTTGGTTATAATAACTATCAACCTAACAGAAAGAACAACCCCCTAACACTTCTCAGTGCTAGGGGGCTTTTTTAGCTCCTTAAATACCGCATATATTCTACTAATACATAGACAAGGATTGTTAAACAAATGATCGTTTCGAGCAAAACGAAAAGATTTAGGACTGGAAACTGCAGGATGCCTTGGGCCATTTTCAATGAAGTTGCAGTGATGATAGTTGGGAAGGTTAGGGCTGAAAAAGCTGGTTGAAATCCCTGTTTTAAAATCCGTGGCAAACGACTGAGGACAAAGAAAAAGAAAGTCTGTGAGGCAAGGATCATGACTAGCAAAATCCAGCCATGAAGAGATGAACCTCCGATTCGAACGAGTGCTGCTAACAGTAGAGAAAAGGGAGCACAATAGATTCCTTCTTGCCCCAGTAAAGCCCGTGGCAATGGATTACTTTTCAAATCTTGATAAATCAGAGGATAAAGGAAAAGGGTTAAGGTAAATCCAAAAATCCAAGCGCCATAGGCAATCTCGACTATGCCCACCACTGGGTAGGTCAAGCTTGCTACTGCTATCCCCACATAAAGAACTGTCCAACTTGGCGTTGCGTTCGTTCTTGGTTTAGTCTGCACATAATTTTTAGTGAAGTAGATGATTAACCCTACATCCAGTAGAAAGGCAAACCACCACAGAGCTTGCGCTATGATACTCATACTCGTGGGTAAGATTCGCAGTAAGTAGGTTGATAAAATCATCCCTGCCATGGGAAAGGTCGCCATTCCCGATAATAGAGGAGCTTTCTTAAGTTCTTGCTGGCTTTCTTGCCAATCACTAAGATGACTGCATAAAAAATAAAACCATAAAATCAAGCCTGACAAACTAAAGACGTGCGATAATAGTGGAAAAATATCCAGGATGAGATTGCCTGCTCCAGCCAATCCCAATAAGCACCCTGAAAAGGCCAAGGGGAGTTTTTTCATGTGAACCTCCAATAGTCATGTTATTATCAGTATAGCATAAAAGCGCTTAAATGAAGGATAAAAAAACGAAGTTTAAAAAGATAAACCTCGTTTTTATTTTCTTTATTTTTAGTTTGTCGCTAGAATATGTCGCAGTTGCACTGCACTAGGAGAAACAATTGGCAAAAAGGCGCCTTCATTCCAACGACGTATGAAACCAGATGTCGATTTACTAAAATATCCTCTACCGCCACCAGCTTGTAGTTCTAACAAGAGACTTTGAGCAACAACATCAACAATATCAATTCGTAACTGGAATAGCTCACGCGGATTTCTAACGAAATAGGACTCTTCAGATAGTCCTTGATAGAGAGACTGTCGAATATCATCTAACTGTTCGACCTGATGCTGCCATTCTTCCTTCAAGACACCTCGTTTCCCCAATTCTTTTTCGACTTCTGAGAGTGAACGTTCAGCCAAACCAAAGGCTAGGCCAAATTGGTAGCCTAAAAAGGCTGGACGATTTTGCGCTAAAAATTGATGAGTATCCCTCGATAGAATCCACTCTTCCTTTAAAGATACCTTGTTAAAAGTCAGAGCTGCTGTATTTCCTCCTTGGAGAGAAACAAATTCCAAATCTTCGGAACGACTAAAGTTTTCTGCGTCCGATGGTACAGCTACTACGTAACTTTGACTCGGGTCATCTGCAAATCCTGCTACAAAAATAGTGAGGAAGCGATTCCTACGAGCATTGGTCACCCAAGGAAGTCGGCCTTTTAGGTAATAATTCCCATTTTCTTCAAAGATTCGAACATTTAGTTCTTCTAAGTCAGATAGATACTTGACTGCATTAGATAAGGCCGTAGCGCCTGCATATTCTCCTGATAAGAGTTTTTCCAAGTAAACTTCTTTGAAATAAGCATTATCAGTATGAAGAATATTGTCTATTAAAGTTCGTTGACCCCATGAGATAAAGGAAGCTGTTAAGGAATGTTGAGCGAGTTCAGCAAGGATATCGATAACATCTTGATCATTTCCACCTAGCCCACTAAGAACTTTGGAAACCCCTACACGAAAGGCTCCTTCTGCAGCAATTTTCTCAATCAGTTCTTCTCCAGCTTGACATGATTTTTTGTCAATTTCATCAGCGTGCTGGTCTAACCAGCTTAAAAATTCTTCTGAAAAAATCCCATACTTTGTCCTCCTCTTATGCATAAGATTGTAATTCTGGATTAATTGGTGTATTAGCCAGGTTATTAGCATAATTACAGAGGGTTGCCAAACTAACACCAAGAACGACATCTAGGGCATTTTCATGCGTGTAGCCAGCTTCAAGGAATTCACTAAGAGCCTCATCTCCTACGCGCCCTTTGGTATTGATGACTGCCAAGGTAAACTTAGCTAGGGTATCCAGCTTAGGATCGCTTTCGATTGGAGTGCGATTGCGAAGGGCTTGGAGTAGGTCATCATTCATCTGGATTTGCTTGATAGAAAAGGCTGTGTGACCAGCGACGCAAAAGGCACAACCATTGGTTACAGCTGCCGTGATTTGCACCACTTCTCGCTCAACAGGTGTTAGACTATTGCGACGGTTAATAGCTCCAACAGTTCGGTAAGCTTCTAGGGCTGTTGGGGCATTGGCCAAAAGACCGATAAGATTTGGAATATAGCCATTGTTATCCTTTTGTACCGTTTCAAGAACTTCTTTAACTTCTGCTGGTGCTGATTCTACTGTGTGGATAGTAAATGTTGTCATAAGGGGACCTCTTTTCGTTTTGTAATTGAATGGTTTCTGCGAAAATCTTACGAAATCTCATCAGCCTATTGAACAAATCCTTGTCTTGATTGATGACTCATTAGCTTTTCGTTGACAATAAGTCTAACACAGAATCTATACCTTGCATAATATATATTTTAAATTGCACTGATAAAAAATTTTTATGAAAACAAAAAAAATCACACCAGATGTGTGATCATAAACGTTAATTTATCTGATGCTTGTTTCTTAAAACTAAGATGGACTCTACTAGCAAGCAGAAGATAGCCAGACCGAAACCAGTAAATACACCAAAATATTCTGTGATAGAACTCATTAGAAAAACAGAGGCAGAAAAGGCCAAGGTAGAGACAACTTCGATAACAGAGTAAACATTCACAAGTTCCTTCTCATCAACCGATTCCTGTAATAATACGCTCTCAGGAACTTCCTTAATCTGAGATAGAAAACCAATTACTAGAGATAGGAATAGAAAAGCAGGTGGATTTGGAAATAGTAATATCAACAGAGTTACTAGTGCTGTCGATAACAAAGAAAAGGTCATAGTTTGATACTTATAGGTAACAACTTTCTCGGCTAGACGGAAGATAATAGCTCCTCCCAAGATAATCCCCAAGGAATAGGCCGTATTGACGTAGCCCCAATAGCTTTCTGACTGATGTAAAATTTCAGTCACAAAAACAAGTAAAACAGAAGATACCCAGATAGCATTAGCTTGGATTTCTAAGAGATTAGTCTGGACAATAAAGCGTAATCTTGATTTTTCAACCACCAGCCGCCAACCTTTTGTGAGCGTCTCAAAACTCGTTTCAGAGGACAACTCTTCTTTTTCTACAAGTGGCAAAGCAACCATCAAAATCGTAGAAATTGTAAACAAGGCTAACACAATGAGCAGGCTAGGCTTCATTCCCAGACTCGCAAATAAGAAGCCTCCTAAGCCCCAACCAACTAGCTGTACACTTTCACCACTCATTGAGATGGCTGCATTCGCTTTAGCTAAATCTCTTGCATAGCTTGGAACAATCGCATAGGAAACAGGTGCTGCAAAACCATCCAAAATGGAGATTAAAGTGACAATAGCATATAAAAAAGAGAGGGAAATAGTTTCAGATTGCTTAAGTAGAAAAACCAAAATGGCTAGCAGAATCGTCTTACCAAATTGAGTCAAGAAAAGAACACGATTTAAAGCTAATTTCTTCGTTACTAATGGAACTAAGAAACTGGCTAAAAAGGAGGATAGACCTATCAGAATTGGCACTAGGGAGGTTGAAATGACCGAACCAGATAAGACAAACACATTTGCAATCACAACAACTCTAAAAAAGACATCTGCTAGATTCGCTATTCCTTGTGAAATCACTAATTTTTGAATATCTTTTGACATAAACACCTCCTGTTTATTTCTCTTTCGCATATAGATGAAACAAGATATACCAGAACAAAAAAAGATTTATGCTGACTATTATACAATAAATAATAGTGCAAATAAAGGACATCATTAAAAATGTACTATTGAATTTCATTCATCTTAGGACATAAAACAAAAGACTAGCCCTAGAAGTGAAAAAAAGCCAGCATCTCACAAACAGATGCTAGCATTTTCATTAAATGGAAAGATCAATCTTATATTATTTATCAAAATACTTCTTAGTCTCAGCAATAACAACTGGCGACAAGGCTAAGAGTGCAATCAAGTTTGGCAGAGCCATAAGAGCATTGACAATATCCGCAATGACCCAGACCATATCCAGCTCGATAAATCCTCCCAGCAAGACCATAGCAACAAAGACCACACGATAAAGCCAAATAAAACGAACGCCAAAGAGGAACTCAAAGCATCGCTCTCCGTAATAGTTCCATCCCAAAATCGTGGTAAAGGCAAAAAGTACTAAAAAGATTGTTAAAAGAGCTGGGCCAAAATATGAAAAGACTGTTGAAAAGGCTGACTGAGTCAAGGCAACACCATTCAAATCACCGCTCCAAACCCCAGTCACCAAGATTGTCAAACCAGTCAGGGTACAGATAATCAAGGTATCAATAAAGGTTCCTGTCATGGAAATCAACCCCTGCTCTACCGGTTCGTTGGTCTTAGCTGCCGCAGCCGCAATGGGAGCTGAACCCAAGCCAGACTCGTTTGAGAAAACTCCACGCGCCACACCATTTTGAATAGCAGTTCGGATACTGGCTCCTGCAAAGCCTCCTACTGCAGCCACTGGACTAAAAGCTGATGTAAAGACCAAGGCCAAAGTTGCAGGGATTTTCTCGATATTAAAGAAAATAACTGTCAAGGTTCCCAAGATGTAGACAATAGCCATAAAGGGAACAACGGTGGTTGAAACCTTAGAAATAGACTTAAGTCCACCAAAAACTGCGATCCCTACGAAAATAGATAAAACAAGTGCAGTAATTGTCGGATCAATACTAGCCGTATTTTGCACGGATTCTGTAATGGAATTCACCTGGGTAAAAGTACCAATCCCTAAAAGTGCAACTAGTACTCCAGCTACAGCAAAGAAGATTGCAAGAGGACGCCACTTTTCTCCCATCCCTAGAAGAATATAGTGCATCGGTCCTCCTGCTACCGCACCATGATCATCCTTGGTTCGATATTTGATAGCAAGTAGTCCTTCTGCATACTTGGTTGACATTCCAAAGAAAGCAGCTACCCACATCCAAAAAAGAGCCCCTGGTCCACCAACCTTGATAGCTGTTGCCACCCCGATGATATTTCCCGTACCAACAGTTGCTGCTAGGGCTGTACACAAGGCAGCAAAGCTCGAAACATCACCATGTCCCTTGTCTTTGGTAAAAATAAGCTGGAAGGCCTTAGGGAGACGCAAAATTTGTAAGAGTCCTAAACGAAGAGTCAAGTAAATCCCTGTACCAACCAATAAGATCAAAAGGGGTGGTCCCCATACCAGAGCATCCAGCTCTTTCAGCAAATTTAACATACCATTCTCCTATCTATTCAACCCCAAAAGAAAGAGCACATGTTAAAAACATGTACTCTGGAATGCATCGATAAATGCCAAAAAGCGCTCTATCATTGCTCTGTCCTTTTACCTGAGAGTTTGAGCAGTTGCCTGCCTTGCCCCTTCGGTGCCTTTACGGTCTCTCCAGAGTTCCGTCCATTTACAGTCATGAAAAATCAAACGATTTTCCACTTCTATTAAACTTCATTCGGTGTTGTATTTAATTTTTCTTATTTTACAAGAAAAAACAGAACTTGTCAATTGTTTTCAGAAAATTTTATTCATATTTTTATTATTTTCGCATTACTGAAAGTTCTATAATGAAATTAGCCACCCAGACCTCCTAAAAATTAGATGGTTCAACTAGCTTATAGCTAGTACTCGATTTCATTTGATAAGAGGCTTGATGCTGTTAAGCTGGCGAGCCAAGTCTAAGACTAGCCTTGGTTTAGCTGACGAAACAGCTTCAAGGGTTCCTATTGTCAAATGAAAGCTCTTATAGGCATAAGAAAACACCTCTGTGTTATACTTGTTGTTCACCACAAACACAAGAAAGGCACAGAGATGCAAAGTCATTATACTACAAAAGGCAAACATTTACAATCGATAGCCGTCGCTTAATCGAACGATGGAAAAAGGAAGGGAAATCAAATAGAGAAATTGCCTCTCTACTT
>NZ_JWAJ01000043.1 GCF_001068775.1 Streptococcus pseudopneumoniae | reverse complement strand
AGCTACCGCGTCAAAGTTTGATTGCTAATAAAAAGTGAGGTCGGGATCTTTTGTCCCAACCTCATTTTTTTCTAACCTTATAAGATTTAATCCTGCATCTGGCGTTTCACCTGATAAGGGAGATACAAAATTTGTAAGACCAATCCAGCTCCAAGGAGAGCTAAAAGGGCTAGTTTTTCTTGGAGGGTAATCAACCCAACTAGCAGTTGAACCAATAAAACAAAACCAGTCAATCCTCGGACAACTGCCTGTAACCCTTTTTCCTTTTGTCCCTTGTTTAGCGGGAAAAGTTGGGTCAAATATTGGTAATCAAAGGCATGATAGAGGGCCAGCAACTGAAAGAGCAAGAGATAGTTAAATAAAACCACTACTGCTGCGGCTATCCAAGCTTGCTCGATAAAGATCAACGCCAGCAAGGATAGGAAGAGGAGACGAAGGCTGAGGGCAAAGAGGTCTCCATTTCGCAGATAAGAACGAAGATAGAGGTTCTGCCAGATCTTGCTCGGCACCTTCTGAACAACTTTAAGAATAAAGTCTAGATAGGCACGACGCTTGACGCTGTTTGAAATTCCCTTGACTTGGGTAAAGAGGGCAAAGAAGCGAAGCAAGAACTGCTTGCGTTTACTTTCTTGGGCAATCACATAGTCCCAGTCAAGATGATTTGCACTAAAAAACTTGCCAGCCTTTTTCTGAAACAGGAAATATTTCCCGACTCCCAAAAGAAGAACATAAACACCAAAAACTCCTAAGCCCAAGCCCATGGCTAAAAATAGAGGGGCAAAAAGAAGCAAAAAGAGAGTCTGTACACTAACCCAAAAGATGAAGGAAACTAGGCTGTGCTTTTGGATATGTTCTCTTACTTCTTCTTCAGCTACTAAGAGAAAGAGCTTATCAGGCGCTTCCACATAGGTCGCTATCCCACCCCAAAGTAAGAGTAAAACAGAGACAATCCCAATTAAACCTAGGATTGGTAAGTGATTCTCAGGAAAATGCTGGAGCAGTTGACTATACTGATAGGCTAGAAAACCTACCAAGACCAGTAAAAACAAGACAAAATGGTCATTGAGCACATAGCGCAGATAACCGACACACTCTTTACGAAATGCCTGCTTTCGCTTTAGAAACAAGTCTTTCATCGGTCCTCCTCTTTGGTCAAAGCCAAATAGATATCATTGAGACTTGCTTGAGGCATAGCAAAAGCTTGTCTCAACTCTTCAAGATCCCCTTTAGCTCTCACTTGACCTTTGTGAAGAATAACAAAAGAATCACACATTTTTTCAGCAGATTCAAGAACGTGGGTACTCATGAGGATAGACTTCCCTTTTTTCTTTTCAAGATCCAGAAGCTGAATCAAGTCAGAAATAGCCAAGGGATCAAGACCAAGGAAAGGTTCATCGACGATAAAGAGACTCGGATCCACTACAAAAGCACAGATAATCATGACCTTCTGCTTCATCCCTTTTGAAAAATGAACAGGGAACCAGTCCAATTTCTGGTCCAAACGAAACATTTTTAACAAGGATTCTACTCGCTCAAAAGCTACTTTCTGCTCAATACCATAAGCCATAGCAACCGTCTCGATATGTTCTCTGAGAGTCAATTCCTCGTACAAACTAGGAGTTTCAGGAATGTAACCAATCTGCTGACGATATTCTCGAGGATTGTCACGTAAAGTTAGTCCGTCGATGTTTATTTCTCCACTATAAGGTGTCAAAAGTCCAATAATTTCATTGATGGTCGTTGATTTTCCTGCACCATTGAGACCAATCAAACCGACCAACTGTCCACTTTCGACTGTAAAGGACACATCTTTCAAGACAGGGACATGAACATAGCCCCCTGTCAGGTTTTTAATTTCTAACATATTTTCTCCAAATCTGGTATAATGTAGCTATATTATATCAAAATTCAATACAGTAGAGGTAGATTTTATGTCAGATTGCATTTTTTGTAAAATTATCGCAGGGGAGATTCCCGCATCAAAGGTTTACGAAGATGATCAAGTTCTTGCCTTCCTTGATATCTCACAAGTAACACCTGGTCACACCTTGGTCGTACCAAAAGAACACTACCGCAATCTTTTAGAAATGGATGCTACAAGTGCTAGCCAACTTTTCGCCCAAGTACCAAAGATTGCTCAAAAAGTCATGAAAGCTACCAAAGCTGAAGGTATGAATATCATCGCCAACTGCGAAGAAGTCGCTGGACAAACCGTTTTTCATACCCATGTCCATCTAGTTCCTCGTTATGGTGCAGATGACGACCTAAAAATTGACTTTATCGCACATGAACCAGACTTCGACAAACTTGCTCAAGTCGCTGAAACAATCAAAAACGCTTAAGGAGTCACTATGAAACTATCAAATTTACTACTTTTTGCAGGCTCTGCAGTCGGTTCATACCTCCTCGTTAAGAATCGCCAAGCTATCACTGAAGAAGTTCTAGATACTACTGATCGCGTTGAAGCCATTAAGGATGACTTGGATATCATCCAAGATAGCCTGCAAATTATCGACCAACAAAAAGAACTCATCAAGGAATATCAAAAAGATTTGACCTATAAGTTTAAAGTCTTAGAAAGGGATATCCAAACTAGACTAGCTGTGATAAAAGAAATGCAGGAACTTGAAGATAAGTAAAAAGAACCCGACGGCTCTTTTTTAAAACGTAAACAAGTTATATCCCATCAACTATACATCATAATTTAGGCAACTCATTCACCATTTCATAACCAAATCGAATGCTTTCCCAGACTTTCCGCCGTAATGAAAACACCTGAAACAGTTTGGTTTCAGGTGTTCGGAAACTTTGAGACCTAGGCTCAAAGTTTAGGTATGGAACTTCAAAGAGGTCGCTACCGTCCGTCATTACCTAAGGAAAGTCTTAAAAATCTACAAACAAAAAGAGCCCAACGGCTCTTTTTACTTTATGCTTTATTCTCCTTCAAAGGCATCCTTAATATGGTCAAAGAAGCCTTTTTTCTTTGGATTGACTTTTAGATCACCTGCAGCTGCGAATTCTTTCAAGGCTGCTTTTTGTCGTTCGTTCAAGCCTGTTGGAGTCACGACATTGACAGTAACGTATTGGTCACCAAGGGCACCACCACGAAGGCTAGGCGCACCTTTACCGCGTAGACGGAATCGTTTACCAGTCTGAGTTCCTTCTGGAATGACTAATTCTACATCACCATGGACTGTAGGAATGTCTACTGTATCACCAAGTGCTGCTTGAACAAAATTGAGATTCAAATTGTAGAAGATAGTGGTTCCTTCACGTTCAAACTTATCACTAGCTTCAACTGAAACCACCACGTACAAGTCACCATATGGTCCACCGTTAAATCCTGCTTCACCTTGACCAGCTAGGCGGATCTGTTGACCTGTTTCCACACCAGCAGGGATTTTTACGTGTACGCTATGGGCTTGTTTTTCATGACCAGTTCCATGACAGGTTGTACATGGATCTTTGATTTCTTGACCACGGCCATGACAGACATCACAGGTTACTTGGCGACGCATCATACCAAGAGGTGTTTGGGTATCAACATTGATCACACCTGAACCATGACAGCGTCCACAAGTGACTGGACTTGTTCCAGGTTTAGCACCAGACCCATTACAAGTACGACAACTTGCCTCACGATTGTATTTGACTTCCTTTTCTGTACCAAAAATAGCTTCTTCAAAAGTCAAATGAACGCGATACTGGAGGTCGTCACCTTGACGAGGGGCGTTTGGATTACGTGATGCACCGCCACCACCAAAGAAGCTTGAGAAGATATCTTCAAATCCGCCAAAGCCACCTGCTCCGTCGAAGCCTCCGAAACCGCCAGCACCACCAAAACCACCATTGGCACCAGCAGCACCATATTGATCATAGGCAGCACGTTTCTGTTCATCGCTCAAAGTTTCATAAGCTTCTTGAACTTCCTTGTACTTGTCCTCAGCACCAGGATCCTTGTTGATATCTGGGTGATATTTTTTAGATAATTTCCGATAGGCCCTCTTGATCTCATCTTGAGATGCATTTTTCGAAACGCCCAAACGGTCGTAAAATTCAGTATTGTTCATACAAGATACTAAGAGCGGACAGAAAGCGACTGAAATTTAGGAAACCCACAAGAAATCCTGATTTCTTAGACGGTTTATCTAATTTCCAAGCTTTCCGCTCGGGTTCAATTCCCCGAACACTCTTTGTCCTTTCTATTGATGTTGTAAATCAAACCTCGATGTAGGTCGGGTTCAATTCCTTTCTTTTATATTGAGTAAGAAACTTCAGAGCTCGGCTACAATTTCCCAAACACTCTTTGTTCCTTTATATAATTTTTATGTAAATCTTTAGAGGGTGTTTTCTATACTTTGCTTCACTTGATCAAACTCTTCATCTGATAGAGTAAATAACAAATCCTCTTCAGAGTACTCTTTTTTTTCTTTAAAATAGTTGTCCGTATTCTCTGCCAACCCTAAACTTAGAATCACTTTTCTTGCAAACTCTTGGTGCGCAAAGCCTATAGCCGTAATGATATTTTTATCTTGAACAACCAGTTTGGATTGGAAATTCTCACGTGGAAGAAATTCAAAATAGTCAAAGAAGTTTTGCCAAATTCCACCTGTAAATTTCGTGTCCTTCAACAAGCCTGCTTTCGCCAATAAAAGTGGCGCTGAAGAAATGGCTGCAATTAAGACATCTTGCTCACCAAGACCTCTCAAAAACGATATCAATTTTTCATCCTGTAGAGCAGGGCCAATGTTAACCATTCCTGGCAAAATCACACAAGAATACTCTTCTATACGGATTTGATCCAATGTTTTGGTCGGTTGACAGGGTAAGCCATCCTCAGATATAACTATCGAATGTTCTGAAGCCACATAATCAATTGTTACGTCAAAAGACAGGGCTAAAGTACTTGTTAAAGTGGTTATCTCATAAAGAGAAAAATTAGGATAAATGATACAAAGTACTTTTTTCATACGCAACATCCTCTATTTTACCGAAAAACAGAGGCTGGGTTGCAACCTCTGGATTTCTTCTTATCATTACGACGTTCAAAAACAAAGTCGATTATACTATGTTTTTGAACTAGTAAGGCTGAATTGAGTTTCAACTAAATTGAGCACGCCCTAACCTCTTGGTGAAAAAGATAAATCTTTCTAGAAACTAAAGTTTCTGCGTCAGATTTCCTATTTTCACTGTGAGGTTTTAACGGGCTTTGCATCTTATTTCTCCGTAAACTCTCCGTCTACGACGTCATCGCCTGCGTTTCCTGTTGCTTGTGCGCCTTCTGCTCCTGCTTGAGCTTGTTGGGCTGCTGCGGCTTGTTCGTAGAGTTTAACTGCAAGTCCTTGAGCTTTTTCGTTCAAGGCTTCAAGTTTTGCTTTCATTTCGTCCAAGTTGTTGTCTTCTTGAGCTTTCTTAAGATCATCAAGGGCAACTTGTGCAGCATCACGTTCTGCATCGAAGCCTTTACCTTCAGTTTCCTTGATAGTCTTTTCAGTCGCAAAGATAGCTTGGTCTACTTCGTTACGAAGGTCTACTTCTTCTTTACGTTTCTTATCTGCTTCAGCGTTCGCTTCAGCATCTTTCATCATGCGGTCGATTTCTTCGTCTGTCAAACCTGAGTTAGATTGGATAACAATTGTTTGTTCTTTTTGAGTTCCAAGGTCTTTGGCCTTAACAGATACGATACCGTTCTTATCGATGTCAAATGTTACTTCGATTTGTGGGATACCACGAGGTGCAGCTGGGATATCAGTCAATTGGAAGCGTCCAAGAGTCTTGTTATCTGCTGCCATTGGGCGTTCCCCTTGAAGAACGTGGATATCAACGGCTGGTTGGTTGTCTGCTGCAGTTGAGAAGACTTGTGATTTAGATGTTGGAATTGTTGTGTTGCGGTCGATGAGTTTTGTGAAGACTCCACCCATTGTTTCAATACCAAGTGACAATGGCGTTACGTCAAGAAGGACAACGTCTTTTACATCACCAGTGATCACACCACCTTGGATGGCAGCTCCCATAGCCACTACTTCGTCAGGGTTCACTGATTTGTTTGGTTCTTTACCAGTTTCAGCTTTAACAGCTTCAACAACGGCAGGGATACGAGTTGAACCACCGACAAGGATCACTTCGTCGATTTCTGACAAGCTCAAACCTGCATCTGAAAGGGCTTGGCGAACTGGAACTTTTGTACGTTCTACAAGATCACGAGTCAAATCGTCGAATTTAGCACGAGTCAAAGTCATTTCCAAGTGAAGAGGTCCAGCTTCACCAGCAGTAATAAATGGCAAGCTGATTTGAGTTGAAGTCACTCCAGAAAGGTCTTTCTTAGCTTTTTCAGCTGCGTCTTTCAAACGTTGAAGAGCCATCTTGTCAGCTGACAAGTCGATGCCGTTTTCTTTCTTGAATTCTGCTACCAAGTAGTCGATGATTTTTTGGTCAAAGTCGTCACCACCGAGTTTGTTATCCCCTGCAGTTGCCAATACGTCAAAGACACCATCACCCAATTCAAGGATAGATACGTCGAATGTACCACCACCAAGGTCAAATACCAAGATTTTTTCTTCTTTGTCTGTCTTGTCCAAACCGTAAGCAAGAGCTGCTGCAGTTGGTTCGTTGACGATACGTTCTACTTCAAGACCAGCGATTTTACCAGCGTCTTTTGTTGCTTGACGTTGAGCATCATTGAAGTAAGCTGGAACTGTGATAACTGCTTTCGTTACTTTTTCACCAAGGTATTCTTCAGCGTAACCTTTCAAGTATTGAAGGATCATAGCTGAAATTTCTTGTGGAGTGTATTCTTTTCCGTTTGCAGAGACTTTTTCAGAAGTTCCCATCTTAGATTTGATAGAGATGACTGTATCTGGATTTGTAACTGCTTGACGTTTTGCAGCGTCACCAACGATAATTTCTCCGTTTTTGAATGAGACTACAGATGGAGTTGTACGGTTCCCTTCTGGGTTTGCGATGATTTTTGATTCAGTTCCTTCAAGAACTGCTACTGCTGAGTTTGTTGTACCTAAGTCAATACCGATAATTTTAGACATGTGTTTTTCTCCTTGTTATTTTTTCTCTTTTTTCTTTTTGATACTCTTCTTAGGTGGCTGCGCCGTCAGAGCTTGACTTCGTCAATCTCTTTGACTAAACTTTGAGCCTAAGGTCTCAAAGTTTGCGCAAATAGCGCCACGGCGAAGAGTATCGCCAATGGTTCGCTTCGCTCACTATTGCAAAGCTGAATAATTTTTTATCTTTCTTCATAGTTTAGTGTCGTTTCGGACAAGGTTTTTATTATGTAAATTGCGACACGAGAAGTCGAAATTATACGCAGTAGCTGATTGGCAGTTCACTTCGCAAATGCTTGTGACCAGCCTAATCACCCTTGCGGGGGTGCGTCAACGAAATCACAGATTTCTGACTTACCGCCTAGTTATACACGACTACCATAGTCGGTCTTAGGATGCGGTCATGGAGTTTGTAACCTTTTTGGAATACTTGTGCGATGGTATCTGCTGGGTGTTCATCGTCTGCTGGGAGAGTTTGGATGGCCATATGATAGTTATGGTCAAATTCGCCATCAGCTGCGATTTCTTCGATACCTTCTTGTTTCAGAGCATGTACCAAACTTTCTTGGACCATTTCCAAGCCCTTCTTCACATCATCTGTCAACCCTTCGACGGCAAGGGCACGTTCGAGGTTATCGAGTGATGGCAAGATAGCTTTTGCCAAATCTTGGCTGCGATAGCGTTGCAAGAGTTGGCGCTCTTCGTTGGCACGGCGCTGAATGTTTTGCATTTCTGCATGGGCACGAAGGTATTTGTTTTCAAATTCCTCGGCACGTTCATTGGCCAAGTCCAATTCAGACTTTTCAGGTCTTGTTTCTTCAGCTGTTTCAACAACTTCCTCTTCTTTTACTTCTTCATTTTTAATATCTTGGGCCATTTTCGCCTCCTTTAATGATTTCAATTTTAATTCACTTCATAGTGATTACTGCTAAGATAGCGGTAAAAATCCGTCAACTTCATGGTTAGAACTCGATTGACAACATTAAGTTGATTAACCAATTGTTGATAATCCAGATTAACTGGACCTATAATCGCAAGAATTCCAAATCCACGATAGGGAATCAGGAACTTACTGCTAATCACTGCTAAGTCAGCAAGACAAGATTCTTGGCTATCCGCAACTCGGACACTTTGCATCTGGTCGCCAATCAGATTTTCTCGAATTTCCAAAGCTACCTTTTGTGGCTGATCAAAGAATTGATAGGCTGCTAGATTAGCGAAATTCAAAAGATTGACTTTCCCAGAAACCACGATATTTTCATTGAACATTTCTTTGAATATATGCTCGACGAGATCCATAACGTTATCCGTTGTTGTAAAGTAACGTTGGATAACTTGCGGAATCTCTGTCCGAATCTTGTAATGAATATCCAAAACAGTTTGATCCAGGAAACGCTCTTGAATCATGGTCTTGAGGCGATTTAAATCCTCCTGCAAGAAATTTCTCGGAATCAAAAACTGACTGGTAACTGTTCTAGACTCATCAAGCGTAAAAACTGCCAGTGCTGTATGTTGTCCAAGGACAACAATATCAAAAGCTGTCAACTTCTGCCTACTTGGTTCAACATCCAGTGCTACAACCGTACAACCACTCAAGTCTGCCAAGATTCTCGTTGCCTCTTGAAGAATATCCTCAAGTTTGAAGAATTCCTGATCAAAGGCTTTTACAATCTCATAAACTTGATTCTCAGCTAAACGGTCGAAGGATAAGGAGTGTTTGACATAGTATTGAAATCCAGCTACACTCGGCATCCGACCACTGGAAGTATGTGCCTTTTCAAGCAAACCTTGCTTTTCTAAAGCCGCCATGTCATTTCGAATGGTAGCACTACTAGAGTTGATAGACTCTTGCAAGGCTTTGGATCCAACAGGTTCGTGCGTTTTGGTAAAGATGTCAATAATCAGATTTAAAATATTCTGCTGACGTTCTGTAACCATCTCGCTACTCCTCTCTGATAGATCTTTTTAGCACTCGTAACCTCCAAGTGCTAACTCATGATTCTATTATACACCCTTAGAAAAGAATGTCAAGACAAAAACTCAAAAAATTAGCACTCTTTTACCAAGAATGCTAAAAATCAGTCTGAGGACCTAGAAAATCATCTTACATTCTCAAGATATTTCTTTTTAAGTCTGTAAAAACTATAGATTAGATATAAAATCATGAGGGCATAAAGGGCAAAAATAAGGAAGAAAGACTGAGAGAGATTTTCGCGAAACAAGCTCATACAAATAGCTAGACCGCCAGAGATAGAAACTGTAGATGTACGAAGTCTAGATTTCACATCAGCCCATCGAAGACGATTGTCCATGAAAGATTGATCATTTAAATCTACATCACAAGTTGCTTTTCGAAAAACAGAATAAGAACAATTTTCCACAAATTCCCATCCTCTATCCTTAATACTTTGTAAATCTACCTCATTTTTTCTAAGATAGCTAGTATTCCACACACGGTAAATCACATCATCTGGTCGGCATTGGTCAAAACAGAAAAAGCCAAAACGATTCGATTTAAATTTCCAACCTTTCAAATGCATCTCATGCAAATAATCTTCTACCTTATCCAAATCAAAAATGGTAAACATTTGAAATTGTACTTTGCTATTCATTGTCTAACCTCCAAAATGGTTTTATTTATCAGATAATTCTTTCCACTTTTGACTCAATCTCCAAAAAATATAAGAAATCTGAATCGCATGGACTATCAATAAAACTCCATCGATTATAACAATCAAAAACATTTCCCAACTGAAAGAACTACCTCCAGTGACAAACTTTGTGAAAACCGGTAGTAGAGCTAAAAAGAGAAGCAAAATAGGAAGCATCCGCCTCGTTAAAATCCGTTTGACCATAGCTAACTTCCCGGCCACGTCGTTATAAATTTCAAACTCCGCATCCGACTCAATTTCAGAATGTGCTTTTCTAAAGTAGGAAAACCCATTAAAGTTTGTAATATGCTCCCAACCACAGTCTTTAAATAGTTGTAAATAGGAGGCTCTCTCTGACTTTTTCATAGGATAAAAGTCCAACTGATAAGACACCTGCTCTGGTTGGCACTTTTCAAAAGTATACTTAACCGCAACTACTAAGTTAGAGTAGGTTACTTCCTTAAGTTTCCAGCCCTGAGCATGCATTCCCCCGAGATAGAGAGCCTCTCTATCATAATCTGCAATGGTACAAATCCGATAAACAACTTTCTTTTCCATCAAAGCTCCTCCCGACTGTTTCTATAGAGCCGCTCAATACGTTTCAACTCAGTCTCTAAAACTTTGCGTCCCAAGTCTGTGATCTGATAGATTTTACGCTTTTCCTCTTCGCGGACAAAGGAAATCAAACCATCCTTTTCCATCTTTGACAAGGTTCCATACATAGTCCCAGGACTAATCGAAACTTGCGAATCCGTCATCTCCTTGACCTTTTGAGTAATACTATAACCATGACCTTCCTTTTGCAGACAGAACAAGATATAAAAGCCTGTTTCCGTCATCGGAAGATAAACTCGACGAACCTTATCTGTTAATTCCATTTACAACCACCTCCTATTCAGTTCGATATATCGCACCTCGTTATATAAAATATATCATACCTCGATATAATTTGCAATCATAACCACCCGTCTAACGGGTGGTTTGCCCCAGGGCTATAAGCCCAAATTACCAGCCA
>NZ_JWAJ01000042.1 GCF_001068775.1 Streptococcus pseudopneumoniae | reverse complement strand
CTAGTAATTTTGTTTATGATGCAAGTCATGACTCTTATATTTGTCCAGAGAATCAAGTATTAAGCTATCGCACAACCACTCGAGAAGGCTACCGTGAGTATAAGAGTAATCCCAAAGTATGTGTTTCCTGTCCTTTATTATCCATTTGTACCCAAAGCAAGAATTTTCAAAAAGTATAGTAAAATGAACCTAAAACAGTACATAATGTGGTATAATCTTCTTATGGCATATTCAAT
>NZ_JWAJ01000041.1 GCF_001068775.1 Streptococcus pseudopneumoniae | reverse complement strand
GCTGGTGCACTTGGATCTTTTACAGTTACTTTAACTGGTACTTCATCCTTAGAACCATCTGGGTAAGTCACAACGACTGTAGTTCCTTTATCACCTGGTGTAGTTGTGTCTACTGGTGTCTTGAACTCTACTGTTGTGCCCTTAGGAAGATCTCCGACATTACCGATTGAATCTTTAGCAGATGGTTTATCTCCTGGTTTAACAGTTTGATCTTTCGCT
>NZ_JWAJ01000040.1 GCF_001068775.1 Streptococcus pseudopneumoniae | reverse complement strand
TACCTGATGAGGTGTTTTTTTAGCATGCCCTTTTATGGATCAATAAGTGGTAAAAATAAGACACTAACCTCAGAATAGCTACTGTCTTATCTCTTTTTTTACTTAAGGCCCTTGATATACTTGACAAATGGTAGAAAAGAGCACTTAAAAAAGAACAACTAGTGTTCTTACTTTTTAATATCAATCGGGAAGACAGGATTCGAACCTGCGACACCTTGGTCCCAAACCAAGTACTCTACCAA
>NZ_JWAJ01000039.1 GCF_001068775.1 Streptococcus pseudopneumoniae | reverse complement strand
AGCGTCAACGAGCGCAAGTACGTCAGCAAGTACATCAGCCTCAACGAGCGCAAGCACGTCAGCAAGTACGTCAGCAAGCACGTCAGCTTCAACAAGCGCAAGCACATCAGCAAGCACATCGGCTTCAACGAGCGCAAGCACGTCAGCAAGCACATCTGCCTCAACGAGCGCAAGTACATCAGCCTCAACCAGTGCAAGTACGTCAGCAAGTACATCGGCTTCAACCAGCGCAAGTACATCGGCTTCAACAAGTGCAAGTACGTCAGCAAGCACATCGGCTTCAACGAGTGCAAGCACGTCAGCAAGTACGTCAGCGTCAACGAGCGCAAGCACGTCAGCAAGCACGTCCGCT
>NZ_JWAJ01000038.1 GCF_001068775.1 Streptococcus pseudopneumoniae | reverse complement strand
ATGCCCTTTTATGGATCAATAAGTGGTAAAAATAAGACAGTAACCTCAGAATAGCTACTGTCTCATCTCTTTTTTTACTTAAAGCCCTTGATATATAGTATATTGAATCTAGAATAGTACACTATGACTGCTAAAAAATATTTCTAGAAATTTATTTGACTTTCCTAGTCTATTTGTTCATATCTTATTTCAATCCACTATACTTGACAAATGGTAGAAAAGAGCCCAAAAAGCGAACAATACTTAGAATTCCGTTCAACAAAATCCTAGCATTGTTCGCTTTCTTTATCTAAACATTCTTTTTATTTTATGACTAACAC
>NZ_JWAJ01000037.1 GCF_001068775.1 Streptococcus pseudopneumoniae | reverse complement strand
AGCCTGACTATCATGAACATTTCCTGCTTCAACCGTATAAGCCAAGGCCCAACCATGCTTATCACAAGCCACTTGGGCAGAATAGGCAAATACTTCCTTGTGTTCGCCCTTGTGAAACCAACCACACTCGGGATCTGTTGTTGAGATTTTCTTTTCTTTTGCCTCACTTTCTTTTGCGGGCTTTAAGGACTTTTTTGCGTGTTTTTTCCGATCTAAATCAATCTCAACTGCCAATTGTTTACTCATAAATTTAGCTTGTTGCTCTACCATTTCCTTACGATACTTGTGACTATTAGCTGCCGCTTTGATATGG
>NZ_JWAJ01000036.1 GCF_001068775.1 Streptococcus pseudopneumoniae | reverse complement strand
GCGAAAGATGTTGAAGTAGGTAAAGATGGAACAGCCACTGTAACCTTCCCAGATGGCAGCACAGCCGTTATTCCATCAGGTGATACAGTTAAGAAATCATCAGATAACGCAGTTAAGGATCCAGCGGTAACACCAGTTGTAGATCCAAGCAACTTGACTGATGCAGAAAAAGCTAAGGTAGCAGAAGAAGTTAAGAAAGCTAA
>NZ_JWAJ01000035.1 GCF_001068775.1 Streptococcus pseudopneumoniae | reverse complement strand
AATGAATATGCCATAAGAAGATTATACCACACTACGTACTGTTTTAGGTTCATTTTACTATAATTTATATCTACTGGAGATTAGTATGAAGAAAACACTCATATATTTTGGGGTTATTTCTCTCTTAATGAGTTTAGTTTTATTTCTTTTATATAAGAATCATAGAGAGAGTGATAACCAGAAAATACAATCAAATACTGATAAAATAATAAGTTCAGACTTTTTAGATTTATCGGGAGATTATGTGTCTTCTACAGGTGAGAAAGCTACTGTTGCTAAGAATGATCAAAATTGGAGAATTTCATATAATACAGACGAAGGTAATGTATTTGGAGATTTTTCTACGGATTGGAAAGAAGATGGCAACAATAGGTCTTCTGTTACAGAATTTAATAAGTCAGACGGAAATAAGGATTTTAAAATATCTATTTCAATTAATAATGTAGATGATTCGTCTAAAATTTTAAGGGTAATCACCTTATCTGATGGAAATAAGAATCATGAAATGGTATTTGCTAGTAGTAGTGATTATTTTAAAAATAGTAAGGATAATATTCTTCAAGGAGATTTAAGTGCTTTTGAAGGGACTTATTCTAATGATTATTTGGAAAAAGCAATAGCGGAATCTAAATTCACTTTGTATGGGTATAAACCTGAAGATTATTTTAAGGATAATACTTCTGTTTTTCCAAAGATATCCTATCAAGATGGAAAGTGGCTGTTTTGGAGTGGCTCTACTCATGCTCAATTCATGTTAGATAAAAGTAAAACACCGAAGAAAACCAATGCTTATTATGAAGTTTACTTTGTAGGGAATAATAGAAATGCTGTTATTGGGCAAGAATTGGTGTTAACATTTATCCCTGCGAATGAAACTGGACCAGATAATGATAAAACTCAAGAGAGCAGAATTCTTTATGGGAAAAGTTATCTTAGACCTTATAGAGTGAGTTGGTGGGAAAACTATCCATATACTTCACTTTCAGAAGTTGATTTAGATATTGAAGCGATTGAAAATGGTGATATTTCAACACTTGTTGGAATATGGAGGAATGGTCGTGGAAATGAATTGATAATTAATTCTGATGGAACAACTGGGGATGGAAATAGTATTAAAGTAATTAAAGATTCATCTAAAATAAGTAGTGTTCCATATGTCAGTTTACAGAGTGGTCACACAAGTGCTGCTATCGGATTGTTTAAAATTGGATTTAAAAATCCTATGGGTGATCAATCTGATAGTTCAAGACCACGCTTAATTATTACTCAATCAGCTGGGAATTATAAAGCTGAATCTTATTTTTACAGAGTTGAAACAAATGATAGTCCATAGAAAGATAAATAACTAACAGTCAAAAAGCCGTTGAAAAACGGTTTTTTGTTATAATTAAATTAAGATTCATAGATAACAAAGGAGAAAAACATGAC
This sequence comes from Streptococcus pseudopneumoniae, assembly GCF_001068775.1. Classification (GTDB taxonomy): domain Bacteria; phylum Bacillota; class Bacilli; order Lactobacillales; family Streptococcaceae; genus Streptococcus; species Streptococcus pseudopneumoniae_N. Next base: position 17,828 of record NZ_JWAJ01000035.1, on the reverse strand, counting down.
ATTTGAAGAGATTTTACCTGGACTAAAGGCTAAGAAGAAATACGTGCGTACTGGATGGGGTGGAGCTGAAAACTATGTGCAGCTTTTTGATACCATCGAGCAAAATGGCGTCGCCCTTGAAGTGACACCCTATTTCCTCATCAACGTATCTGGTGAAGGGGAAGGTTTTTCTATGTGGAGCCCAACTCCTTGTGATGTCTTAGCGACGGATTGGGTGGAAGTCCATGACTAAACGTGTACTGATTACAGGTGTTAGCTCAGGGATTGGTCTGGCTCAAGCTCGACTCTTTTTAGAAAAAGGTTATCAGGTTTTTGGAGTGGATCAGGGTGAAAATCCTGATTTACAGGGTGACTTTCACTTTTTACAACGTGATTTAACGCTTGACTTGGAACCCATTTTTGACTGGTGCCCTCAGGTGGATGTTCTCTGCAATACAGCTGGGGTTTTGGATGACTACAAGCCATTACTAGAACAAACAGCCCAGGAAATCCAAGAGATTTTTGAAATCAACTATGTGACTCCAGTAGAGTTGACCCGCTATTATTTGACAAACATGCTGGAACATAAACATGGGGTTATCATCAATATGTGCTCCATTGCTTCAAGTCTGGCAGGCGGTGGTGGGCACGCCTATACCTCGTCTAAACACGCCTTGGCTGGATTTACCAAGCAGTTGGCTCTAGACTATGCTGAAGCTGGGATTCAGGTTTTTGGCATTGCTCCTGGTGCAGTTAAGACTGGTATGACCGCAGCTGACTTTGAATCAGGTGGTTTGGCGGACTGGGTTGCTAGTGAAACACCTATCAAACGCTGGATTGAGCCAGAAGAAGTGGCAGAAGTCAGCCTCTTTTTAGCAGGTGGAAAAGCAAGCGCCATGCAGGGGCAAATTCTCACTATTGACGGTGGATGGTCTTTGAAGTAGCATAGTTGCTATTCTGTGAATATGTGGAGGTAAGCTATGAAAAGAGATGAGTTTGGATTTGTCTTGCCCAATCTCTACTATCAGTTTTTAACGGACTGGAAAGAGATTGACTCCTATGAAATTGGAGATACAGGTATCTGTTTGTATGCCAAGGAGGATCTAGAGGAGCGTAATGAAACTTATCAGATTGAGGAAGTAGAGCCAGATTACTTTATGATTGGACAGGAAGGAGATTTGGCCTACTTTATCAAGAAAAATGCTGATGATTGCATTTATGAAAATGACTTGGGTGCTTTTGGCACCTTAGAAATGCAAAAAGTTGCTGCAAACATCTATGACTTTATTGATAAGGTGTTGGAAGAAGAATTGTAAAAAAGGAAGAAATTAATCATGTTTAGAGTGCTAGATGCAGATTCACCGATTTCAAAAGAAGATTTTTTACAATTTGAGGAGATTCTTGGAAAGAAATTACCGAAAGCTATGAAGGATTTTTATCTCAAGTACAACGGAGGCCAGCCCCAAGTAAGGGGTGTTCACGATGATCGTCATATCTTTCCTTTCAATTCCTTTGATTCAATTGAGGAGATGAGGAAGTCTCTTACCTGGTTTGACGATGAGGTTGTGCCTGAAGGATTTAAGGCAACAGATCTTCTCCATTTCGCCTATGATCCTGGATCTGGTAACTATGCTCTTTCTCTAAAGCCAGAGGACTATGGAAAGGTTTACTTCTATGTTTTAGAAGAAAAAGCTGAGTTGTATGGTCAATGGCCATCTTTTGAGGATTTTTTGAATTCCTTTGTTGAAGAGTGAGATAAAAAAGGAGAAGGGATGCAGAAATACCAAGAACTTTCACTAGAGCAGATCATCGAGCAGGTGCGCGTGGACGAGTCTTCTTCAGATGATTTTTGCCTCTATGGCAAGGAGGATGGAGAGCTAGCACTAGATAGGCTCTATTGGGTATCAGATTATCCGGATGTCATAGAAGACCGTGATATTTACCCTGCTGATGTAGTGGAGCAAGATCTCCAGCTAGTCTACTATGGAGAGCAGTTGATTGATGTTCTTTCGGTTGCACTTGAGGAAAAGCCAGACGCAAGTTTCCAAGACTTGGTCGAGGCTTTAAATTATTATAATCAGCATGATTGCTTTATGACCTTTGAAAGCTAGTTACAAAGCTAGAATGTTCCAGTTCCATTGACAATAAAAAAAGGAGTTAAGAAATGATAGATTACGAAAACATAAATGAAAAAATTTCCCCTTTTAACTTGCTTGTTTATGATGAGGATCCTCAAAATGTTCGCGGGTCGCTCATTTATTACCCTGATGGAGAATACAGACAGGAAGTATTTGACACTCGAGAAGAGGAGGGATTTGAAGGAAATGGCTACGATTGGGAATCGCTAGCTTTGGTATTTTTGGAGGAAAAAATGCCTGAATTAAGCGATGCTATCGACTTTGATCCTGAAGGAAGTATGTTTTGTGCCTATTCTTCCAAGGTAGACGCCTTGGCTAGATTTGCTCTTGGCTTTAAAGAATTTTGCGATGATATCGAAGCCATGAAAGACTTGTTTAATCGAGCAGAGTTGGATTAATTGACTAAAATTGTTTTAAATTATTGGGAAGATAATAGAAAGGATTTCAGATGAAGTTACCAGAAGTAGTTGAGCTAGTGGAAAATCATCCAGACCTACATCTCTATTTAGATAAAATTTTAAAAAAGAATAAGAAGACTCAAGCTAGCTATCTCGAATCGCTAAATCATCTGGCCTATTTTCTTTATCTGGATGGTCAAGAGGAAATGGCTAAGGAATTATTAGATCGTATCATACAAGTTCCATTTGAAGGGAATTATAACACTTGGACCTTTGTTGAGAGTTCTCTGGTTTTATTGGCCTATCTGGAAAGAGAAAAAGAAAATCAGGTACTCGTCTATAAAAAACTCCTTTTATCTCCATTAGAACAAGGGGAGGAATCAACTCAAAAAATAAGAAGGAGAGTTCATCAGAGATTTTTGAATGGTGATAGTTTGGAGCAAAAGCTTGCAAAAATCGAGCAGGCTCCAAGCCCTGAATCAGAAATGGAACGTCGTTTGCTATACTTGACAGATTTATTAAAGATTCACCTCTTTATTGCTGAGTCATCTTGCGAAAAGACAGATATCCAGGCAAAAATCAAAGAGAATATGGAGATACTAAAGAAGTATATTAAGGAGCATGAGATCTATAGCCTCTGTCCTTTTAAGGGATAAGGTAAGTTATTGATCTTGGACTTTTAGAAAAGAGTAGAATATGGAAATCAAAAAACACTTTGGTGTCTATGGCGTTTGCTATGAGAATGGAAAATTGCTTTGCATTGAGAAAACGAGAGGGCCTTATCAGCATCGTTTTGATCTACCGGGTGGTAGTCAGGAACTCGGTGAGGGTTTGACAGAAACCCTCAAGAGAGAAGTTCTGGAAGAGACGGGGTATACGCTTATCCGTTATTGCAATCCTAGGATTTATGATGTGCTGGTTCAAGAAGAAGGGCAAGACTTCACAGTACATCATATCATGGCCTTTTATGATATAGTACTCGATTTCGAAGGCTCTCAAAAATCCCTTCCTCATGAAGTTCTTGATGGAAGTAACGATTCAGCAAAGGCAATTTGGCTTCCTATCGAGCAGATTACCGAAGAAAATGCCTCACCCTTAGTATTGAAGGTGAAGGCAGAGTTACTAGGATTTCCAGAATTGGACAAGACCTCTTACATGAATTGGAAGGTAAAACATGCAAAATCAACTGGCTCTTAGTGGCGAAAGAATTGTTGAAAAAGTTTACCCACAACTATTTCATCATGTTGGTATGATTCGTGGCGAATATTTGGTGAGGGAGATCAGTCGAAATATACTGCTAAAAAGTTGTCAGCAATTTGTAAAAGATTATCTAGACACTATTTGCCATTTGTACCCAGATGAAGAAGTCTGGTATCGCTTTTCAGAGTTAACAAATGCAGAAGCAAATTGTCTAGACGGGACTAAAGAGTATTTTGATGAACGCCACCCCTTATTTGGATATAGAGGAACTAGGCGTTTACTGGCGTGTTTGGATGAATTTCATGCTGAAGCACATGTTGTTACAGAAGTTTATCAAACCAATCCCAATTTGTCTGTTATTTTTCCTTTTGTCAATGATGCCGACCAATTAAAACAAGCTATTAGAGTATTGCGCCAGCATGGTTTTACTGGAAAAGTTGGAACAATGATTGAATTACCGTCAGCTTATTTTGACTTGGACAGGATACTGGAAACTGGTATTTCAAAGATTGTAGTGGGAATGAATGATTTGACTTCTTTTGTTTTTGCGACTGTGAGGAACAGTCAATGGCATGATATGGAAAGTCCCATTATGTTAGAAATGCTGAGACAGATGCAGGATAAAGCAAGGATGAAAAAGATAGATTTCGCAGTGGCAGGATATCTGAATGCTTTTTTCATACAAAAAATGAATCAGATGGATATCAAATGCATGATCCACTACAGTTCTATTCCAGAGATTTTTAATTTAGAGATTGACCATCCAGACCATCTCAAACGTGTAAAAGAAGAAAGTAAAAAAATACAAAGGAGCAACCTATGACACCTCAAGAAATGTGGAATGCCTACAAGCAAATCAACCCCTCTATCGGTGAAGAGATAGATGCCTGGGCTTTTGGAGTGGAACCAGACCTTTTAGCGGATCTGGTTTTTAAAGGCGAAAAAACAGCGACAGCCTCAGCTTACGATCTTTACGCAGTAGAGGACGACCCCCTTCCCCAAGAAGGAACTTTTGATGTTATTTTAGACAGTAAGGATCAAGCTGTTTGCATCGTCGAAATTACAAAGGTTTCCGTTCAGCCTTTCCATCAGGTTTCAGCCGACCATGCCTACAAGGAAGGCGAAGGAGACAAATCTCTGGCCTACTGGCGTCAGGTTCATGAAGACTTTTTCAGAGACTGCCTAGGAGAAGCAGGTTTGACTTTTACACCTGACAGCAAGGTTGTTTTAGAAGAATTTCGCAAGGTCTACCCTCTGTAGACTACTAGAAGGAAGAAAGTTTTGGAAATCACCGTCCAAAGCTTTTTTCTGACTTAAAATATGATAAAATAGGTATGTTTGAACTAGAGCATTTGCTCAGAAATTTAGAATAGGAGAAAATGATGCAAGCAGTAGAACATTATATTGAAAAATTTGTTCCTGAACATTATGATTTATTTTTAGACTTGAGTCGTGAGACCAAGACTTTTTCAGGAAAAGTAACTATTACTGGTCAAGCTAAAAGTGACCGTATTTCCCTTCACCAAAAAGACTTGGAGATTGCTTCTGTTGAAGTAGCAGGACAAGCTCGTCCATTTACAGTTGATAATGAAAATGAAGCTCTTTATATCGAACTTGAAGAAGCTGGTTCAGTTGAATTGATTCTAGCATTTTCAGGTAAAATCACAGACAACATGACAGGAATCTACCCATCATACTATACAGTTGATGGTGTTAAGAAGGAAGTTTTGTCAACTCAGTTTGAAAGTCACTTTGCTCGCGAAGCCTTCCCATGTGTGGACGAACCAGAAGCCAAAGCAACCTTTGACCTAGCTTTTCGATTTGACCAAGCAGAAGGCGAACTTGCCTTGTCTAACATGCCAGAGATTGACGTTGAAAACCGTAAAGAGACAGGTATCTGGAAGTTTGAGACAACTCCGCGTATGTCTTCTTACTTGCTAGCTTTCGTTGCTGGTGATTTGCAAGGGGTAACTGCTAAAACAAAAAATGGTACTTTGGTAGGTGTATACTCAACCAAGGCGCATCCACTTTCAAACCTTGATTTCTCACTGGATATCGCTGTTCGTTCAATCGAGTTTTACGAAGATTACTACGGAGTCAAGTACCCAATTCCTCAATCTCTCCACATCGCCCTTCCTGACTTCTCAGCAGGTGCTATGGAAAACTGGGGTCTGGTAACTTACCGTGAAGTTTACTTGGTTGTGGATGAAAACTCTACCTTTGCCAGCCGTCAACAAGTTGCCCTTGTCATTGCCCATGAGCTTGCTCACCAATGGTTTGGTAACCTTGTGACTATGAAGTGGTGGGATGACCTTTGGCTCAATGAAAGCTTCGCGAACATGATGGAGTACGTCTGTGTGGATGCTATCGAGCCAAGCTGGAATATCTTTGAAGACTTCCAAACAAGTGGAGTGCCAGCCGCTCTTAAACGTGATGCGACAGATGGTGTTCAATCTGTCCACGTTGAAGTTAGCCACCCAGATGAAATTAATACGCTCTTCGATGGTGCTATCGTTTATGCCAAAGGAAGCCGTCTCATGCACATGCTTCGTCGTTGGCTAGGAGATGCTGATTTTGCCAAAGGTTTGCACGCTTACTTTGAAAAACATCAATACGGAAATACCATTGGCCGTGACCTTTGGAACGCCCTCGGACAAGCATCTGGTCGTGATGTAGCAGCCTTCATGGATTCTTGGTTGGAACAACCTGGTTATCCAGTCCTTACTGCCACAGTTGAAAATGATGTTTTGAAGATTTCGCAAAAACAATTCTTTATAGGTGAACATGAAGACAAGAACCGTCTTTGGGTAGTGCCACTTAACAGCAACTGGAAAGGATTACCAGATACACTCGAAACTGAAAGCATCGAAATTCCTGGCTATGCAGCACTTCTTGCTGAAAACAAAGGAGCCCTTCGTCTTAACACAGAAAATACAGCACATTACATTACAGACTATCAAGGCGACTTGCTTGATGCTGTTCTTTCAGAATTAGTAGAACTTGATAACACAAGTAAACTTCAAATCGTTCAAGAACGTCGTTTGCTAGCTGAAGCTGGTCACATTTCATACGCAGACTTGCTTCCAGTAGTGGATCAATTGGCACAAGAAGAATCTTACCTAGTTGTTGCTGCAGTTTCTCAAGTTATTACAGCCCTTGAACGCTTCATTGATGAAGGAACAGAGGCAGAAAAAGCCTTTAAAGCGCTTATTGCTAAACTGGCTCGTTACAACTATGATCGTCTTGGTTTTGAAGCTAAAGAGGGTGAATCTGATGAGGATGAATTGGTTCGTCAATTGACAATTTCCATGATGATTCGTTCAAATGACGAGGAAGCCAGTCAGGTTGCTAGCCGAATTTTCGCAGCCCACAAGGATAATCTTTCAGGACTTCCAGCAGCTATTCGTTCACAAGTTCTCATCAATGAAATGAAACACCATGAGACTAAGGAATTGGTCGCAACTTATCTCGATCTTTATACTCATGCGACAGATGCCGCCTTTAAACGCCAATTGGCAGCAGCCCTTGCTTATGCGACAGATTCAGAGAACATCCAAACACTGCTTGCAACTTGGAAGGACAAATTTGTCGTGAAGCCACAGGACCTTTCAGCATGGTATCTCCAATTCCTCGGACACCAAGCAACTCAAGAAACTGTATGGGTGTGGGCACGTGAAAACTGGGATTGGATTAAGGCAGCTCTTGGTGGTGATATGAGTTTTGACAGTTTTGTCATCTTCCCATCACACATCTTTAAAACAGAGCAACGCTTGGCAGAATACAAGGCATTCTATGAACCACAACTTTCTGACCTTGCCCTTAGCCGTAATATCCGCATGGGAATTAAGGATATCGCAGCTCGCGTTGAATTGATTAAGCGTGAAAAAGCAGCAGTTGAAGCAGTTGTAGCTCAATATATCAAAGCTTAAAAGATTCTAGTCTAAATAGATGACAAAAACTCAATTTTCTCTTGGAAAAACAAGGGAAGTTGAGTTTTTTTTAAGATATTTTTGCTATAATAGGTATAATAAGGAGGAATTTTTGATGATCAAAATTCTATTAGTGGAAGATGACCTAGGCCTGTCTAATTCAGTATTTGATTTCTTGGATGATTTTGCAGATGTCATGCAGGTTTTTGATGGAGAAGAAGGTCTTTATGAGGCTGAAAGTGGTGTTTATGATTTGATTCTGCTTGATTTGATGTTGCCTGAAAAAAATGGTTTCCAAGTCTTAAAAGAATTACGTGAAAAAGGCGTTTCGACACCAGTTCTTATCATGACAGCAAAGGAAAGTCTCGATGATAAGGGACACGGATTTGAGCTTGGGGCAGATGATTATCTAACAAAACCATTTTATCTGGAAGAGCTCAAGATGCGTATCCAGGCCCTGCTTAAACGTTCTGGTAAGTTCAATGAAAATACCCTTTCCTATGGTGATTTGACTGTCAATCTCTCTACTAATGAGGTTAAAGTCAATGAGACTGCTGTTGAATTATTGGGTAAAGAATTTGATCTCTTGGTTTATTTCCTCCAAAATCAAAATGTTATCTTACCCAAAACCCAGATTTTTGACCGTTTATGGGGATTCGATAGTGATACCACTATCTCTGTCGTAGAGGTTTACGTATCAAAAGTTCGTAAGAAATTAAAGGGATCAGTATTTGCTGAAAACCTCCAGACCTTGCGTAGTGTTGGGTATATTTTAAAACATGTTTAATAAATTTAAAAAAAATTGGTATGCGGAGGATTTCAGTTATTTTATCCGTAACTTTGGAGTATTTACTCTGATTTTCTCTGCTATGACCTTGATTATCTTGCAGGTTATGCACTCCAGTCTCTACACATCGGTTGATGAGAAGCTTCTGTCTCTCAGTGGCAATCCTCAAGATGTCATCCAGTTGGCTGTCAATCGAGCAACAGATGAAGTCAAAGATCTCAATAGTCAATCCGTGACTCCATCAACGGATAAAAAACCAACGGTCAGTTCCAATACAGAAGTGATTTTATTGGACTCTAATTTAAATCAACTAGTAGCTGGGAATCGCTTTTTAGGTCTTGATAGGGTTACATTTAATAAAAAGGATTTGAATCACATTAGACAGCTTCATGTTCAGAATAGCTATGGGCAGGATGAGATTTATCGAGTGATTCTGACTGAGATGAATATTGAATCTGTCTCGACCAATATTAAGTATGCAGCTGTTTTAATTAATACCAGTCAGCTAGAGCAAATCAGTCAAAATCATGAGCAGTTAATCGTAGTAGTCATGGCCAGCTTCTGGATTTTATCACTCATAGCTAGTCTTTATCTTGCTCGCGTTAGTGTCAAACCCTTGCTTGAAAGTATGCAGAAGCAGCAGAGTTTTGTCGAAAATGCCAGTCATGAGCTACGTACTCCACTTGCTGTTCTCCAAAATCGTCTAGAAACTCTTTTTCGAAAGCCGGAAGCTACTATTATGGAATCTAGCGAGAGTATTGCTTCTAGTTTAGAAGAAGTTCGAAACATGCGCTTTTTAACAACCAATCTCCTAAATTTAGCCCGTCGTGATGATGGTATCAATCCTGAACTAGGAGAGGTAGAGCCAGACTTCTTTAACACAACCTTTACCAACTATGAGATGATCGCATCTGAAAATAACCGCGTTTTTCATTTTGAAAATCGTATTCATCGGACCATCATAACAGACAAGCTTCTTCTTAAGCAACTGATGACTATCTTGTTTGACAATGCTGTCAAGTATACTGAAGAAGAAGGAGTTATTCATTTTGTAATCGCTGCTACAGAGCGTAATCTCTATTTGTCAGTAGCTGATGATGGAATTGGTATTTCTGCAGCAGATAAAAAGAAAATTTTTGATCGCTTTTATCGAGTTGACAAAGCTCGTACTCGCCAAAAAGGTGGCTTTGGGCTAGGTTTATCCTTAGCAAAGCAGATTGTCGATGCCTTAAAAGGAACCATCAGTGTTAAGGATAACAAACCACATGGTACGATTTTTGAAGTAAAAATCGCCATCCAAACACCATCCAAGCGTAAAAATAAATAAAAAAAGGCTGTGACTTAGAAAGCGGTAGACCAAGTATCGCTTTTCTAGTCGCAGCTCTTTAGCTATCGTAGAAAAAATAGGTCGGGACAAAAATCCCGACCTTTTGAATTTAATAAAATTTCTTCTTAATCATTGAACGTTGAAAGTTTGATGCCGCTAAACTCAAGGCAATTGCTAGGCTAAAAGCCAGAACTGTATTAAACTTGAGGGCTAAAAAGATGAAGCTAAATAAGGCTAAAAAGACGCAAAAACAAGCAATGTTTACAAAGAAAAGAACTTCCTTCAAACTAGCAACGGAAGTTGTTTCTGGAACATAGTCTTGGTATAGCGTTGTTTGAGTTTCCTCTTCTTCAAACTCATACGATTGATATTTTCTTACGGGCATGATTCTCTCCTTAACAGTACTCTTTCATTTTACCATTTTTCAAGAAAAAAATTATTACAGTAAGGTTACAAAAATAATAAGTAAATTTATCATTTTAGGGAATAGCTGATTTTTCAGAAATGTGGTATAATTTTTCTTATGGAAAAGATTATTATTACAGCAACTGCTGAAAGCATTGAACAAGTAAAAGAATTACTAGAGGCGGGAGTTGACCGCATCTATGTCGGTGAGAAAGATTTTGGACTTCGCCTACCAAAGACTTTTTCTTATGATGAACTGAGAACCATCGCTGATCTGGTTCATGATGCAGGTAAGGAATTGATCGTAGCGGTCAATGCTCTTATGCATCAGGATATGATGGATCGTATCAAACCCTTCCTTGATTTCTTGGAAGAAATTAAAACAGACTACATTACTGTTGGAGATGCGGGTGTTTTTTATGTTGTCAATCGTGATGGTTATTCTTTTAAAACCATCTATGATGCCTCAACCATGGTCACTAGCAGCCGTCAGATTAATTTCTGGGGACAAAAGGCTGGCGCTTCTGAGGCAGTATTGGCTCGTGAAATTCCATCAGCTGAACTCTTTAAAATGCCTGAAATTTTGGAAATTCCTGCTGAAGTTTTGGTTTACGGTGCTAGTGTCATCCACCACTCTAAGCGTCCACTCCTGCAGAATTACTATAATTTTACTCAGATTGATGATGAAAAAACACGTCAACGCGACCTCTTCTTAGCAGAGCCTAGTGATCCAGATAGTCACTACTCAATTTTTGAAGACAATCATGGAACTCACATTTTTGCCAATAACGACCTCGATTTGATGACCAAATTGCCAGAGTTGGTAGAGCATGGTTTCACTCATTGGAAACTAGAAGGACTTTATACTCCAGGTCAAGATTTTGTTGAGATTGCAAAGCTCTTCATCCAAGCACGTAGCTTGATTCAAGAGGGAAGCTTTACGCATGACCAAGCCTTCTTGTTGGACGAGCAAGTCCGTAAACTCCATCCCAAAAATCGTTTCCTTGACACAGGATTTTATGACTACGATCCTGACATGGTTAAATAAGAATCAGAAACCCGAAATAAAATGTTCGGGTTTTTCTAGTGCAAGGATGAATTTAAAGCGTATTCATGTTATAATAAAAGTAGCTTTTTGTTTGGAGGTGTTTAAGTGGAAAATCTGAAAAAAATAGCAGGCATCAAGGCTGCTGAGTTCGTAACTGATGGAATGGTTGTAGGACTTGGAACAGGCTCGACTGCCTATTATTTCGTAGAGGAGATCGGACGTAGAATTAAAGAAGAAGGACTTCAAATTACAGCCGTAACAACCTCGAGTGTAACAACAAAACAGGCACAAGGATTGAATATCCCACTTAAGTCGATTGATGAGGTGGATGAGGTTGATGTGACTGTTGATGGAGCTGATGAGGTGGATCGTCAGTTTAATGGTATCAAAGGAGGCGGTGGTGCACTTCTAATGGAAAAAGTAGTTGCGACACCAACTAAACAGTATATCTGGGTGGTAGATGAGAGCAAGATGGTTGAGAAACTGGGCGCTTTCAAACTACCTGTCGAAGTTGTCCAATACGGAGCAGAACAGATTTTCCGTCGTTTTGAAAAAGCTGGTTATAAGCCAAGTTTTCGTGAAAAAGATGGCCAACGCTTTGTGACGGATATGAAAAATTTCATCATTGACCTTGATTTAGGTGTTATTGAAGATCCAATCGCTTTTGGTCGTCAATTGGATCTTCAGGTTGGTGTTGTTGAGCACGGTTTATTTAATCAAATGGTTGATAAAGTGATCGTTGCAGGACAAGCTGGCGTTCAGGTTTTAACTTCAACAAAAGGGAAATAAAGGAGGCAAATGATGTCAAAATTTAAACGTATTCACTTGGTGGTATTAGATTCTGTAGGAATCGGTGCAGCACCAGATGCTCATAACTTTGTCAACGCTGGTGTTCCTGATGGTGCATCAGACACGCTTGGACACATTTCAAAATCAGTAGGTTTGAATGTTCCAAATATGGCAAAACTTGGTCTTGGGAACATTCCTCGCGAAACACCATTGAAGACAGTTCCAGCTGAGAGCAATCCAACAGGTTATGCGACTAAGCTTGAAGAGGTATCTCTAGGTAAAGATACCATGACTGGTCACTGGGAAATCATGGGACTTAACATCACTGAACCTTTCGATACTTTCTGGAATGGATTCCCAGAGGAAATCCTTACTAAAATCGAAGAATTTTCAGGACGTAAGGTTATTCGTGAAGCCAACAAACCTTACTCAGGAACAGCTGTCATCGATGACTTTGGACCACGCCAAATGGAAACTGGCGAGTTGATTATCTATACATCAGCTGACCCAGTTCTTCAAATCGCAGCTCACGAAGACATTATTCCTTTGGATGAACTTTACCGTATCTGTGAATACGCTCGTTCTATTACTTTAGAGCGTCCAGCTCTTCTGGGACGTATTATTGCTCGTCCTTATGTTGGGGAGCCTGGAAACTTCACACGTACTGCAAATCGTCGTGATTTGGCTGTATCTCCATTTGCCTCAACTGTTTTGGACAAATTGAATGAAGCTGGTATTGATACATATGCAGTTGGTAAGATTAACGATATTTTCAACGGTGCAGGGATTAACCACGATATGGGCCACAATAAGTCAAATAGCCACGGAATTGACACACTTTTGACAACGATGGGACTGGCTGAATTTGAAAAAGGATTCTCATTTACAAACTTGGTAGACTTTGATGCTTTATATGGACACCGTCGTGATCCACACGGCTATCGTGATTGTTTGCATGAGTTTGATGAGCGCTTGCCAGAAATCATGGCAGCAATGAGAGAAGACGATCTTCTTTTGATTACTGCTGACCACGGAAATGATCCAACCTATGCTGGTACTGACCATACTCGTGAATATATTCCACTTTTAGCATACAGTCCATCCTTTAAAGGCAATGGATTAATTCCAGTTGGACACTTCGCTGACATCTCAGCAACAATTGCGGATAACTTTGGCGTTGAAGCTGCCATGATTGGTGAAAGTTTCTTAGATAAATTAGTTTAAGATGATTCGCTTTGCATTACTGGTTAGAGGTATCAATGTCGGTGGGAAACATAAGGTGGTCATGGCCCAGCTTCGTCAAGAATTGACAGGGTTGGGATTAGAAAATGTTGAAACCTACATCAATAGTGGGAATATTTTCTTTGATACTAGCATGCCTAGAACTCAGTTGGTTGAGAGTCTACAGGGTTTCTTTAAAGAACATTATCCATTTATCCGATATTTTTCCTTGTTAAGTCAAGAAGACTACGAAGAGGAGCTTAGAACTCTTCCGGAATGGTGGTTCCAAGAAATGGCTCGCAAGGATGTCCTCTTTTATACTGAGGGACTGGATATAAAGCAAGTCATTGAGAAAGTCGAAAGTATGAAGCTAGGAGATGAACTGCTTCATTTCGGGAAACTGGGAATCTTCTGGGGCAAATTCTCAGAAGAAACCTATAGCAAAACAGCCTATCACAAGTACCTGCTTAAGATGCCTTTCTATCGTAATATTACGATTCGAAATGCAAAAACCTTTGACAAAATCGGTCAATTTTTAAAAGATTATGAAGGAGACAGACAATGACATTATTAGCAAAAATCAATGAAACAGCTGCTTTCTTAAAAGAAAAGGGAGTAGAAGCACCAGAGTTCGGCTTGATTCTTGGATCAGGACTTGGCGAACTTGCTGAAGAAATTGAAAATCCAGTTGTGGTAGACTATGCTGAGATTCCAAACTGGGGACGTTCTACTGTTGTTGGACACGCTGGAAAATTGGTGTACGGTGAGCTTGCAGGACGTAAAGTTTTAGCCCTTCAAGGACGTTTCCATTTCTATGAAGGAAATCCGCTTGAAGTCGTAACTTTCCCAGTTCGTGTCATGAAAGTTTTGGGCTGTGAAGGTGTGATTGTAACCAACGCTGCTGGTGGTATCGGCTTTGGTCCTGGTACTTTGATGGCTATCACTGACCACATCAATATGACAGGACAAAACCCTCTAATCGGTGAAAACTTGGATGACTTCGGTCCACGTTTCCCTGATATGTCTAAGGCTTACACACCAGAATATCGTGCTACAGCCCATGCAGTTGCTGAAAAGCTTGGTGTTAAACTTGATGACGGTGTTTATATCGGTGTAACTGGTCCAACGTATGAAACTCCAGCTGAAATCCGTGCTTATAAGACACTTGGTGCAGACGCTGTCGGAATGTCAACCGTTCCTGAAGTTATCGTTGCAGCACACTCTGGCTTGAAGGTTCTTGGTATTTCATGTATTACCAACTTTGCTGCTGGTTTCCAAGAAGAACTCAACCACGAAGAAGTGGTAGAAGTGACCGAACGTGTCAAAGGCGACTTCAAAGGATTGCTGAAAGCGATTCTTGCAGAATTATAATCATGTTACAAGAGTTGAGGAGTAGTCTTAAAAAAATCCCATATAACCTCAAATTAGTCCTAGCGGTTATCATGCTAGGGCTAGTTTCGGGTATATTCGGAATTTTGCTCCATTATCTTTTAGAGCTGGTTGAAGGGATTGCTTTTGGTCAGACAGAGCATAACACTGGATTCTTGACAGATGGTGTTGCCTCATCACGAATAGGCTTCAGCTTAATCATCGTGGGTGTCAGTTCTGCCTTGGTCTGGTATTTCTTGCAAAGAAAAGCAAAGTTTTTTTCCATCAAAGCGCAGATGAAAGATGAAACATCACAATACAAACTTCATTTTTTAAAACAACTAGTTCATTCAATTTGGCAGATTATTGCGGTTGGAGGAGGGGCACCTATCGGTAAGGAAGCTGCGCCACGGGAGATTGGAGCTTTATTTGCAAGACCTATTGCCAATATTTTTTCTCTCTCCGTGAAGGACCGGATCTTTCTCATTGCCTGTGGAGCTGGTGCGGGTTTAGCGGCTGTCTATCAGGTTCCATTAACGAGTGTGTTTTTCGTTTTTGAAACCTTGGGAATTGCTTTATCTGTCAAACGTTTTTTCTTGGTCGGTCTGACTACATATGTATCAGCCTTTACAGCAGGCTTTGTTGTTTCAGATCATGCTCTCTACCAGATTCCAGCCATGAATTGGCTACTAGGTGATATGTGGCTTGTTCCCCTATTAGTTCTTTTCCTGACTCCACTCGCTTGGCTTTTTAGTCGCTTTAACAAACAAGCTTCTTCAAAGAGAATAAAGGACAAGCGGATACTCTATACTCTGCCTGTAACATTCCTTTTCCTTGTTGGATTGGCTAGCCATTTGCCTCATCTACTTGGTAATGGGCGTATGATGGCTCAGGAGATTTTAAACGGCAGTAATGCCAAGACGGTAATCCTCTTATTTATCTTGAAAGCCGTGGTCGTTTTAGTCACCCTTTGGGCAGGTGCCTATGGCGGTACCTTGACTCCGTCATTTGCCTTGGGTATAGCAGGAGCTGCACTCCTGACCATGATTCTAGGAGGTGGCAACCAGCCAGCAGTCTTGCTATTAGGTTCGGTTTGCTTTTTAGCAGTGATCCTGAAGGCTCCCTTGTCTGCAACTGGATTGGTAATGGGTTTCACTGGTCAGTCATTTGAGGCTATACCTTTTCTTATGGTGACTTCTTACTTGGCATTTGGTTTTGCTAAAATGCTGGATCGAATCCCTTGGGAGAAAGACTTACGACCAAAGACAAGGATAATAGAAAATTAATAAGAATACTCTAGTTTTTCTAATCCAAAATATATTTTTGATTTATAATCAATATCATTTAATAAAGAAAGGTAGAGCGTGTGTTCTAATTTGAACACGAGCGGAAAACTCAGAAAATAGATAATCTGACTGAGAAATCAGGATTTCTCGTCAGATTCCTAATTTTCAGTCGCTTTCTGGTCGCTCTTTGTATCATAAATTATGTCTATCCATATTGCTGCTAAGCAAGGTGAAATTGCTGATAAAATTCTTCTTCCTGGGGATCCTCTTCGTGCGAAATTTATCGCTGAGAATTTCCTTGAAGATGCTGTTTGCTTTAACGAAGTGCGTAACATGTTTGGTTATACAGGTACTTACAAAGGTCACCGTGTATCTGTCATGGGTACAGGGATGGGTATGCCATCCATCTCTATCTATGCTCGTGAATTGATTGTCGATTACGGTGTGAAAAAATTGATTCGTGTGGGAACTGCTGGTTCTTTGAATGAGGATGTTCACGTTCGTGAGTTGGTCTTGGCTCAAGCAGCTGCAACCAACTCAAACATCATCCGCAACGATTGGCCTCAATACGATTTCCCACAAATCGCAAGTTTTGACTTGCTAGATAAGGCTTACCATATTGCCAAAGACCTTGGTATGACTACTCACGTCGGAAATGTCTTGTCATCAGACGTTTTCTATTCAAACTATGGTGAAAAGAATATCGAGCTTGGTAAATGGGGTGTGAAAGCTGTAGAAATGGAAGCAGCAGCTCTTTACTATCTTGCTGCCCAACACCACGTCGATGCTTTAGCTATTATGACGATTTCTGATAGCTTGGTTAATCCAGATGAGGATACAACCGCTGAAGAACGCCAAAATACTTTCACTGATATGATGAAGGTTGGTTTGGAAACATTGATTGCTGACTAAAGGTAGGCTGTATTCAGAATGATTTCTCTTGTTCTTAAAATGATAACCACCAACAATGAATCAATCCTGTAATAGGTAAGAATAAGGAAATTGAAGAAAGCCTAATTGTGTCAAAGGACCGAGACTAGTCAGTTTAATATCTAAATCATAATCAAATAAAGTTGGAAGCCAAGTTGACAAGAAGTCAAGGCTTTCAACTTTTTAACTTGAAAATTCCTAGGAGTACAAAATGGATAAAATTGAACAACTACAAGGTATTATTGATCAAAGTCAGAGAATTGTCTTTTTCGGTGGTGCAGGGGTTTCTACAGAGTCTAATATTCCAGATTTTCGTAGTTCAGATGGTATATATAGTCTGAAACTAGGTCGCCATTTTACTGCCGAGCAACTGGTTTCACGCACTATGTTTGAACGCTATCCAGAGGATTTTTTTAATTTCTATAAAAAGTATCTGGTCTATCCTGATGCCAAGCCGAATTTAGCACATGATTATCTAGCGTCGTTGGAAAAAACAGGTAAATTAAAGGCGATTGTGACGCAAAATATCGATAGTCTCCATGAAATGGCAGGATCTCAGAAAGTTTTGAAACTGCATGGTAGTGCAGATCGTAATTATTGTTTGGGCTGTCATCGCTTTTATGATTTGACTGCCTTTTTGGAACTTGAAGGTCCAGTTCCCTACTGCTTAGATTGTGGCAAGGTGGTCAAACCTGACGTGACCCTTTATGAGGAAGCGCTAGATATGGATGTATTTAGTCGCGCAGCCCAAGTCATTCAGCAAGCAGATTTGTTGATTATTGGTGGCACTTCCTTAGTTGTTTACCCTGCAGCTAGCCTAATCAATTATTTTTCAGGGTCAAATCTTGTCGTTATCAACAAGTCCAGCACTCCTCAAGACAGCCAAGCTGATTTAGTTATCGAAGGTAAGATTGGAGAAGTTTTTTCTAAATTGAGACAATCATAACCACCCGTCTAACGGGTGGTTTGCACCAGGGCTATAAGCCCAAATTACCAGCCAGCGCCTAAAGACGCTGGCTTTCA
>NZ_JWAJ01000034.1 GCF_001068775.1 Streptococcus pseudopneumoniae | reverse complement strand
TTGATAAACTTCTTCCTGCGCATAAGTTGGTTTACGATTGAGTATAAACTGAGAATGAGCCAATTTTTCAGCGTCAATTTTGTCTGTTTTACGAACTCGCAGACTGTCCAGTTGCTTATTAGCTTCCAGAGGATTCAGCTGTGTATAAGCGTAGCCGTATTCCTCAAGAAAGGCTCGCAGACGCCGAGAATAGACACCAGTAGCTTCAAATATAATCTCAGGGTTATGAACAGTTTTCAAG
>NZ_JWAJ01000033.1 GCF_001068775.1 Streptococcus pseudopneumoniae | reverse complement strand
ATGGCGCGAGACGGAATCGAACCGCCGACACATGGAGCTTCAATCCATTGCTCTACCAACTGAGCTACCGAGCCTTATTGCGGGAGCAGGATTTGAACCTACGACCTTCGGGTTATGAGCCCGACGAGCTACCGAGCTGCTCCATCCCGCGTTAATAATAAAGGAGGATGTGGGATTCGAACCCACGCACGCTTTTACACGCCTGACGGTTTTCAAGACCGTTCCCTTCAGCCGGACTTGGGTAATCCTCCA
>NZ_JWAJ01000032.1 GCF_001068775.1 Streptococcus pseudopneumoniae | reverse complement strand
CTGGCTGGTAATTTGGGCTTATAGCCCTGGGGCAAACCACCCGTTAGACGGGTGGTTATGATTTGTATTTTTAGCTTAAGTTTGGGGAATCATCATAACTATTATAGTAGGCTAAATAAAGAATAGTTCATTTCGACTTCTAAAACATTGCTAGAAATTGATTTGACTCCCCTAATCAATTTGTTTATATCTTATTTCAATCCACTATATTTAACTTAAGTCAACATTTAAAATTAAAACTGACAAGTAGCTATATAAAAATTAGAGTATTATGAACAGAATATATCTTTTCTCCATTTTACTTAACTAATAAGTGTTGTATTTTATGATAGAAAAGTGTTTTCTTCAATGTCTATCTTGATTTTTTGAGTATCCTAAAAGGTTATGCTATACTAGAAATATGTTAGATTTGGAGAAATATGGTGTGACCATGTGGGAAGAGGACAAGATTCTTTCTTTCCGTCAAAAATTATTAGCCTGGTATGACGAAAACAAGCGTGATTTACCCTGGAGACGAAGCAAGAATCCTTATCATATCTGGGTATCTGAAATTATGTTGCAGCAGACTCGAGTTGATACCGTCATTCCCTATTATGAACGTTTTTTGGACTGGTTTCCGACTGTTGAAAGCTTAGCAAATGCAGCTGAGGAACGCTTATTAAAAGCTTGGGAAGGACTTGGCTATTATTCTCGTGTCCGCAATATGCAAACAGCTGCTCAACAGATTATGAGTGAATTTGAAGGCAAGTTTCCGTCAACTTATGCAGGTATTTCAAGCTTAAAAGGGATTGGTCCTTATACAGCTGGTGCAATTTCTAGTATTGCCTTTAACCTTCCACAGCCTGCAGTAGATGGCAATGTCATGCGTGTTTTGGCACGTTTGTTTGAAGTCAATCATGATATTGGAAATCCTAGCAATCGAAAAATATTTCAAGCGATGATGGAAGTTCTAATAGATCCTGATCGTCCAGGTGATTTCAATCAGGCTTTGATGGATTTAGGTTCAGATATTGAGGCTCCTGTTAATCCAAGACCTGAGGAGAGTCCTGTTAAGGAGTTCAGTGCTGCTTACCAACATGGGACCATGGATCGCTATCCCATTAAGGCTCCAAAGAAAAAGCCAGTTCCTATTTTTCTAAAGGCTCTTGTAGTGCAAAATAGTCAGGGTCAGTTTCTATTAGAAAAGAATGAGAGTGAAAAACTCTTGGCTGGTTTTTGGCATTTTCCCTTGATTGAAGTTGATGACTTCTCAGACCAGACTCAGGACTTGGACCTTTTTAGTCAAGTAGCGGAATCAATTTTACAGCTTGGACCATCTCCACAGGAGAGTTTTGAACAAGACTATGATTTAGAAGTTGATTGGAAAGATCTACGTTTTGAAGAGGTCAAGCATGTTTTTAGCCATCGTAAATGGCATATCCAGATAATTGCAGGGCGAGTTGCTGAGTCGCAGGAATACGCTGATAGAGAAGTCCTTTGGTTACGTCCAGAAGAATTTAGCAATTATCCCCTAGCCAAACCTCAACAAAAGATCTGGCAAGCCTACTTGAAAAGAAGCTGATAGTATCGGTCTTTCGTGTCTTCTTTACATTTTTTTGGTATAATGAGATAAGGAAAAAGGTGACTAAATGAAAAAAATACTAATTGTAGATGATGAAAAACCCATCTCAGATATTATAAAATTTAATATGACCAAGGAAGGTTATGAAGTTGTAACTGCTTTTAATGGTCGTGAAGCTCTTGAACAATTTGAAGCTGAGAAACCAGATATTATTATCTTGGATTTGATGCTTCCAGAGATTGATGGACTTGAAGTCGCAAAAACTATTCGTAAGACAAGTAGTGTTCCTATTATCATGCTTTCAGCAAAGGATAGCGAGTTTGATAAGGTTATTGGGCTTGAACTTGGAGCGGATGACTATGTAACCAAGCCATTTTCAAATCGTGAACTACAGGCCCGTGTTAAAGCTCTTCTCCGTCGTACAGATATTGTTTCAGTTGATAGCCAAGAATCTGAAACGAAATTACAAAGTCTGCAGATTGGTGATTTGGAGATTTTACCAGATGCCTACGTGGCTAAGAAATATGGTGAGGAGTTAGACCTAACCCACCGCGAATTTGAACTCTTGCATCATTTAGCTTCTCATCTTGGACAAGTTATTACTCGAGAACATCTTCTTGAAACTGTTTGGGGATATGACTATTTTGGAGATGTCCGTACAGTTGATGTAACCATTAGACGTTTGCGCGAGAAGATTGAAGATACACCAAGCAGACCCGAATACATCCTAACTCGTCGTGGAGTGGGATATTATATGAGAAATAATGATTGAAGTAATTAGACAAACAATTTTGACGAGCGACTTTATCTTTATCCTCATCTTAATTGGCTTTATTCTGTTAGTGTCTTTTCTCTTGCTTGAGAGTCGTCGTGATAATATTCGTTTGAGGCAGATCAATCAGAAAATAAAAGATTTGATTGATGGTGATTATTCTCAGGTTTTGGATATGCAGGGAAGTTCAGAGATTACCAATATCACCAACAATCTTAATGACTTATCTGAAGTCATTCGTCTGACTCAGGAAAATCTGGAACAAGAGAGTAAAAGGTTGCATAGTATCCTGTCCTACATGACAGACGGAGTGCTTGCAACCAATCGTCGTGGTCAGATTATCATGATCAATGATATGGCCAAGAGACAACTTGGAGTTGAAAGGGATGATGCTCTTAATCAAAATATCTTAGAGTTACTCAAGATTGAAGAAGAGTATGAGCTGAGAGAACTTATTACTCAGAGCCCTGAGTTGATGATTTATTCGCAGAATCTTAATGGCGAATATATCAGTTTGCGCGTTCGTTTTGCCTTGATTCGTAGAGAGTCTGGCTTTATCTCTGGTTTAGTAGCAGTTCTACATGATACGACTGAACAAGAGAAGGAAGAACGTGAGAGAAGGCTTTTCGTTTCGAACGTTAGTCATGAGTTGCGTACACCCTTGACCAGTGTAAAATCCTATCTTGAGGCCTTGGACGAAGGAGCGCTGACAGAACCGGTTGCTCCAGACTTTATCAAGGTTTCTTTGGATGAAACCAACCGTATGATGCGGATGGTGACGGACCTCTTGCATCTATCACGGATTGACAACGCAACTAGTCACTTAGATGTTGAATTGATTAACTTTACGGCCTTTATCACCTTTATCCTTAATCGTTTTGATAAAATGAAAAGTCAAGATGAGGAGAAGAAGTACGAGTTGGTGAGAGATTATCCGATTACTTCTGTTTGGATTGAGATTGATACGGATAAGATGACCCAGGTGATTGACAATATCCTGAATAACGCCATCAAATATTCACCAGATGGTGGAAAAATCACTGTAAGCATGAAGACTACAGATGATCAGATGATTTTATCAATTTCGGACCAAGGGCTTGGGATTCCTAAAGAAGATTTACCGAAGATTTTTGACCGTTTTTACAGGGTTGATAAGGCTAGAAGTCGTGCCCAAGGTGGAACAGGACTAGGATTAGCTATTGCTAAGGAAATCATCAAGCAACATAAGGGCTTTATCTGGGCTAAGAGTGAATATGGCAAGGGATCTACTTTTACCATCGTACTTCCATACGATAAAGATGCCGTCAAAGAAGAGATTTGGGAGGATGAACTAGAAGACTAGAATGAGTGATATCGGTTTTAAATACAGTATTTTAGCATCGGGTTCCAGTGGAAATTCATTTTACTTGGAAACACCAAAAAAGAAAATTTTAGTAGATGCGGGACTATCTGGCAAAAAAATTACAAGCCTATTGAGTGAAATCAATCGTAAACCAGAGGATTTGGATGCTATCTTGATAACCCATGAGCATTCAGACCATATCCACGGCGTGGGCGTTCTGGCTCGTAAGTACGGCATGGATCTTTACGCCAATGAGGAAACTTGGCAGGCTATGGAAAATAGTAAGTATCTTGGTAAGGTTGACTCGTCGCAAAAGCATATTTTCGAGATGGGAAAAACCAAAACCTTTGGCGACATCGATATTGAGAGCTTTGGTGTGAGTCATGATGCAGTCGCTCCCCAGTTTTATCGTTTTATGAAGGATGATAAGAGCTTTGTCATGCTGACGGATACAGGCTATGTTAGTGATCGTATGGCTGGCATTGTCGAGAATGCAGATGGCTATCTGATCGAGTCAAATCATGATGTGGAAATCCTGCGAGCAGGATCCTACGCATGGCGACTCAAACAACGCATCCTGTCTGATCTTGGACATCTCTCAAATGAGGATGGAGCAGACGCTATGATTCGCACTCTAGGAAATCGTACCAAGAAGATTTACCTAGGCCATTTGTCTAAGGAAAATAATATCAAGGAGCTAGCCCACATGACCATGGTCAATCAGTTAGCTCAGGCAGATCTGGGGGTAGGAGTAGACTTTCAAGTTTACGATACTTCACCAGACACCGCAACACCATTGACTGAGATATAAAAAAGAAGGCCTATGCCTTCTTTTTTATAGACTATTTTACAACCCAGCAAATTCTTTGATTTCTTGAGCTGACATTGAAGAGTCACAACGGACATTGATTTGTCCATTTTTAACATGAACAAAGCCTGGTACAGTTGGGATTTCATAGCGTGAGCGGAAGTCTTGTAAAGCTTCAAGTTGGCTTGGTTCTTCACTATTGATGAAGTAGATATGTGCATTTGTTTCAGCTACCACACCTGCTAATGTACCTGCAAATTTACGGCAGTAAGGGCAAGTTTTGCGGCCGATAAAGAAAGTTGCTGTTTCTTGATTGTCGAGCGCTTCTTGAGCACGCGCAACTGTTGTCACTTCAAGATCTTTGATGTTTTCTAAAAATTGTTCCATGAGAATACCTCGCTTTTTTTGATAAGACTAGTATGCCATAAAAATGCTAAAAATGCTTAGTTTTGATACGAAAAAAAGATGAGATTGGTTGGTCTCATCTTTTATAGGACTTTATTTTACAAAAGCATTGATTTCTGCTTCGATGTTAGCAATCTTAGCTTGTGATTCTTCGTTGGTTTCACCTACAACTGCAATGTAGAACTTGATTTTTGGTTCTGTGCCTGAAGGGCGAACGGCAATCCATGAACCGTCAGCAAGTGTGTATTTCAACACATCACTTGGAGGAGTTGTTAAGTTTGTAACAGTACCGTCAGCGGCAGTAGAAGTTTGAGCCTTGAAGTCTTCTACGACAGTGATAGCTGTTGTGTTCCATTCTTTTGGAGCATTGTTACGGAATTTAGCCATAATAGCTTTGATTTGTTCGGCACCATCGACACCTGAAAGGGTAACAGAGATTGTCTTTTCAGCGTAGTAACCATATTCTTTGTAGATTTCTTCGATACCGTCAGCAAGAGTCAAACCACGAGAACGGTAGTAAGCAGCAAGTTCAGCAACGACAAGGACAGCTTGGATAGCATCTTTGTCACGCACGAATGGTTTAATCAAGTAACCGAAACTTTCTTCAAATCCCATCATGTAAGTGTGATTGTGTTTTTCTTCGAATTCTTGGATTTTTTCAGCGATGAATTTGAAACCAGTCAGGACGTTGAACATAGTTGCGCCGTAGCTTTCAGCAATCTTCGTTACCAAGTCAGTTGATACGATAGATTTGCAAAGGGCTGCATTTTCTGGAAGAGTTCCAGCGTTTTTGTGGGCTTCCAAGATGTATTTAGCCATGATAGCACCGATTTGGTTACCTGAAAGGTTAAGATAGCTACCGTCTTTTTGAAGGACTTCAACACCAACACGGTCAGCGTCAGGGTCAGTTGCAACAAGCACATCAGCGCCTACTTGGCGACCAAGTTCTTCTGCAAGTGCAAAGGCTGCTTGGCTTTCTGGGTTTGGAGATTTAACAGTTGAGAAGTCTGGGTCTGGAGTTGCTTGAGCTTCTACGACTTGAACAGAGTCAAATCCTGCTTGGGCAAGAGCACGACGAGCCAACATTTCACCAGTACCATGAAGTGGTGTGTAGACAATCTTCATGTCTTTACCAAATTCTTCAATCAAGGCTGGGTTGATGTTTACGTCTTTGACTTCTTTGAGGTATTCTACATCGACAGCTTCGCCGATAACTTCAATCAAGCCAGAAGCTTTTTCAGCTTCCACATCAGCAACCTCAACTGCAAATGGATTTTCGATTGCACGGATATAAGTAGTCAAAGCGTCCGCGTCGTGTGGAGGCATTTGTCCACCGTCTTCACCGTAAACCTTGTAACCGTTAAATGGAGCAGGGTTATGGCTAGCTGTGATCATGATACCTGCGAAACAGTTGAGGTGACGAACGGCAAATGAAAGTTCTGGAGTTGGACGAAGGCTTTCAAATACGTAAGATTTGATGCCGTGTTTAGCAAGAACTGCCGCAGATTCAAAGGCAAACTCAGGTGAGAAGTGACGGCTATCGTAGGCAATTGCTACACCGCGTTCTTTTTCGTTTCCACCTTTTGACTCAATCAAACGAGCCAATCCCTCAGTAGCTTGACGAACAACGTAGATGTTGATGCGATTTGTACCAGCGCCAATCAAGCCACGCATACCTGCAGTACCAAATTCAAGATTTGTATAGAAGGCATCTTCCTTAGTTTTTTCGTCCATATTTTCCAAATCTTGACGAAGGTAGTCTGGAAGCTCCGCAAAATCAACCCATTTCTGGTAATTCTCTTGGTAAGACATTAAAATTCTCCTTTTTATAAATTGTTCTAACCGTTCACATTATAGCACTTTTTAGCGTTTTAGTAAAACGGTAGCATAATTTTCAGAAAAGTAGTGACATATGCCTGTTTATCGAGTCTTGAATGCCTTAGGGAAACATGCTATACTACTTGTATGATTATTTTACAAGCTAATAAAATTGAACGTTCTTTTGCAGGAGAGGTTCTTTTTGATAATATAAACCTACAAGTGGATGAAAGAGACCGAATTGCCCTCGTTGGAAAAAATGGTGCAGGAAAGTCTACATTACTCAAGATATTGGTTGGAGAAGAGGAGCCAACCACTGGTGAAATCAATAAGAAAAAAGATATTTCCCTCTCTTATCTCGCACAGGATAGTCTCTTTGAGTCTGAAAACACTATTTACGATGAAATGCTACATGTATTTGATGACTTGCGTCGTACTGAAAGACAACTTCGACAGATGGAGTTGGAAATGGGGGAAAAGACTGGTGCAGAATTAGACAAACTTATGTCTGACTATGATCGCCTATCAGAAAATTTCCGTCAGGTTGGAGGATTTACCTATGAAGCCGATATTCGCTCTATCTTAAATGGTTTCAAGTTTGACGAATCTATGTGGCAGATGCGAATCGCTGAGCTTTCCGGTGGTCAAAATACCCGTCTAGCGCTAGCCAAAATGCTTCTTGAAAAGCCTAATCTCTTGGTCTTGGACGAGCCGACTAACCACCTAGATATTGAAACTATTGCCTGGTTAGAAAACTATTTGGTCAACTACAGTGGTGCCTTGATTATCGTCAGCCATGACCGTTATTTCCTCGATAAGGTTGCGACCATAACACTCGACTTAACCAAACATTCTTTAGATAGATATGTAGGAAACTACTCAAGTTTTGTGGAGCAGAAGGAACAGAAGCTCGCAACTGAAGCCAAAAACTACGAAAAGCAGCAGAAGGAAATTGCTGCCTTAGAAGACTTTGTTAACCGAAATCTTGTTCGAGCATCGACAACCAAACGAGCCCAATCTCGACGCAAACAATTAGAAAAAATGGAGCGTTTGGACAAGCCTGAAGCTGGGAAAAAGTCAGCTAATATGACCTTCCATTCTGATAGGGTATCTGGTAATGTCGTTTTGACAGTTGAAAATGCTGCTATTGGCTATGATGGTGAAATCTTATCAGAGCCAATCAACCTTGATCTTCGTAAGATGAATGCCATTGCTATAGTTGGTCCTAACGGTATTGGAAAATCAACCTTTATAAAATCCATTGTGGACCAGATTCCCTTTATCAAGGGTGAGAAGCGCTTTGGTGCTAATGTTGAGGTTGGTTACTATGACCAGACTCAGAGTAAACTGACACCGAGCAATACAGTCTTAGACGAACTCTGGAATGATTTCAAGCTGACTCCTGAACTAGAAATTCGTAATCGTCTAGGTGCCTTCCTATTCTCAGGTGATGATGTTAAAAAATCAGTTGGCATGCTTTCAGGTGGAGAGAAAGCTCGTTTGCTTTTGGCTAAATTGTCTATGGAAAACAACAACTTTCTGATCCTTGACGAGCCGACCAACCACTTGGATATTGATAGCAAGGAAGTGCTAGAAAATGCCTTGATTGACTTCGATGGAACTCTTCTATTCGTCAGCCACGACCGTTACTTTATCAATCGTGTGGCCACTCATGTGTTGGAATTATCTGAGAACGGGTCAACCCTTTATCTAGGTGATTATGACTATTATGTTGATAAAAAAGCAGAGCTAGCAGCTAGCCAAGCGGAAGAAGCGGCAGCTGTTAGCCAAGAAAATGAGGTTTCTCCAGTTAATGACTACCAAGCTCAAAAGGAAAGTCAAAAAGAACTTCGTAAGTTAATGAGACAAATTGAAAGTCTTGAGACAGAAATCGAAGAACTGGAAACTCAAGCCCAAGCTATCTCTGAACAAATGCATACCACCAATGATGCAGATGAACTCATGCAATTACAAGCAGAACTGGATAAAATTAGCCAGCGTCAAGAAGAAGCAATGCTAGAGTGGGAAGAATTATCGGAGCAGGTGTAAGATGGAAAATCTTGGAAAAGTTTTTCGTGAATTTCGAATCAGTAAAAATTACTCTCTAAAAGAAGCTGCAGGAGAGGCCTGTTCGACCTCCCAATTATCCCGCTTTGAATTGGGGGAGTCGGATCTGGCTGCATCTCGTTTCTTTGAAATATTAGATAATATTCACGTGACGATTGAGAATTTTATGGATAAGACTAGAAATTTTCAACATCATGAGCATGTCGGCTTGATGGCTCAGATTATTCCACTTTACTACTCAAATGATATTGAAGGTTTTCAAAAACTTCAAGAAGAACAACTTGAAAAGGCTAAGAGTTCAACAAAACCCCTCTATTTTGAGCTGAACTGGATTTTGTTACAAGGTCTGATTTGTCAAAGAGATGCTAGCTTCACTATGAAGCAAGGTGATCTGGATAAGGTGGCAGATTATCTTTTCCAAACAGATGAATGGACCATGTATGAGTTGATCCTCTTTGGCAATCTCTATAGCTTTTATGATGTGGACTATGTTGCTCGACTTGGTAGAGAAGTGATGGAGAGGGAGGATTTCTACAAAGAAATTGGACGCCATCGAAAACTGGTCTTGATTTTAGCCCTTAATTGTTACCAGCATTGTTTAGAACATCTTGCTTTTGAAAATGCCAGCTACTTTGAAGCGTATATAGTGAAGATCATAGGTAAGAGCATCAAACTCTATGAGCGTAATGTTTTCCACTTTCTTAAAGGCTTTTCCCTTTATCAGAAGGGCCAAAAAGAAGAAGGCTGTAGCCAAATGCAAGAGGCCATGCGTATTTTTGTCCTACTAGGTCTTCCAGAGCAGGTAGCCTACTATCAGGAACATTATGATAAATTTGTAAAAGATTAATTTTCCCAAATATGGGAAAAATGAGAAACTCCTCCAAGTTTTGATACAATAGTTTCAAAATTTGAGAGGAGTTTTTATGAATCGATACGCAGTACAGTTAATTAGTCGTGGAGCTATAAACAAGATAGGAAATATGCTCTATGATTATGGAAATAGTGTTTGGTTGGCATCGATGGGAACGATTGGGCAAACCGTTCTAGGGATTTATCAGATTTCTGAACTCGTTACATCCATTCTAGTTAATCCTTTTGGTGGAGTGATTTCAGACCGTTTTTCTCGTCGCAAGATTTTGATGACAACAGACTTGGTATGTGGGATTCTTTGTCTGGCCATTTCTTTTATCAGAAATGATAACTGGATGATTGGAGCTTTGATCTTTGCTAATATTGTTCAAGCCATTGCCTTTGCATTTTCTCGAACTGCCAATAAAGCTATTATCACAGAAGTTGTAGAAAAAGACGAGATAGTGACCTACAATTCACGCTTAGAGTTAGTTTTGCAGGTTGTAGGTGTTAGCTCTCCTGTGCTTTCTTTTCTTGTTTTACAATTTGCTAGTCTTCATATGACGCTCTTACTAGATGCTCTGACTTTTTTCATTGCTTTTGCTCTAGTCGCTTTACTTCCAAAAGAAGAACCAAAGGTTCAAGAGCAGAAGAGTTTCACCGGGAAAGATATTTTTGCAGATATCAAAGATGGCTTGCACTATATCAGGCATCAAAAAGAAATTTTCTTTCTCTTGTTAGTGGCTTCCAGCGTTAATTTCTTTTTTGCGGCCTTTGAATTTTTACTCCCTTTTTCAAATAAACTCTATGGTGTTGAAGGAGCCTATGCGACTATCTTAACCATGGGTGCAATTGGCTCAATAATTGGAGCACTGATAGCAAATAAATTTAAATCGAGTATGAATACACTTTTGTTCTTATTGATCCTCACAGGAGTAGGAGTTTTCATGATGGGCTTACCACTGCCTAATTTTCTTACTTTTTCCGGAAACCTAGTTTGTGAATTATTTATGACAGTTTTTAATATTCACTTCTTTACTCAGGTACAGACTAAAGTTGACGGAGACTATCTGGGGAGGGTATTGAGTACCATTTTTACACTGGCAATTCTCTTTATGCCGATTGCAAAAGGGTTAATGACCTTTCTACCAAGCGTTCATTTAGGTTCCTTTTTAATTATCGGTCTTGGAGTTATTTTACTTTCGTTGATATCGATAGTATATATTCAAAGACAGAAGAAGGATTCGAGTGAGCAAAACCAAAATTGAAGATGAAATTGAATAAATTAATTGTCTAACTTTTTGGGGTCAGTACACTTGAAGTCTTGATATTATGCGTTTTTTAATTTTAAAGACTTTTTAACTATTTTCTACGATTTGTTAAATTTATCAAGGTAAAAAAATGCTACAAGACAGTAGCCCTCCTGAAGTTTCTATCTTATTTTTAATACTAATTGAGTTATAAAAGGGCATGCTCAAATTACACCTCATCTGTATACAATAAAATGGACCAGGTGATAATTTTAGGGAATTGACCGATTACAATAGTATAGATCCGTAAATGCCATCTGCTTCAGTCTTTTTTTCTGTTAATGTAGTATAATAAAGGGTGTAGGGATTCTATTTTTTAATAGGATTTTTCCAAGTTAAGATTAGTCATTTTATGGAGTTAAAAGCTAGCTCAGAGGTGATAAAGTTGACTGAATTTAAGAGCTTATGAAAAATTGCGGGGAAGTATTGACCAACTCGCTCGTTTTACGGATAAATCTTTTGATCTTGTCCTTTGCCATAATGTTTTAGAATATATAGGTCCTAATGACCGAAAAGACTATATTCTGGAGTTCAAAAGAATTTTAAAAGATGATGGCTTGATTTCAATTATCAAGTATAATCAAGTTGGAAAAGTTCTACAAAGTGTTATTTTTGCTAATGATATCAATCAAGCATTTAGCTTACTCAATGGTGAAAACTTTGAGAGCCTATCTTTTGCAAGTGGTTCTACTTATACGATAGAGGAATTATTAGCTTTGTCTGGTCTTAAATTAGAAAACTATTTGGGGATTCGAACATTTTACAGTCTACAACCAAATGAATTTAAGAGTAAAGAAAACTGGTTAGAAGAAATGACAAAGATTGAACTTGCAGTATGTGATTTAAAACCTTATAAAGATATTAGACTTCCTGCGAAACTAGAATCCTAGTTCACGGTTGATAATGCCAGCAATCAAATTCAT
>NZ_JWAJ01000031.1 GCF_001068775.1 Streptococcus pseudopneumoniae | reverse complement strand
AAAAGGTATTGCCAAGTTGTAGTACTTTTTTCGAGGCTCTTTTGTCCTGCTCTTGTTTCAATTGACTATAGCTTCTTTTTAGCATTCTTTTTCCTCATTTTAAAATAATCTCCTCAAAAATCAATTTTGCTTCTTGACTTGTTTGATTTTTTATTGTACTATACAACTGTATATACAGATAAAAAGGAGTTATTATGAATACACAAAAGAAAACACAATTCATGACCTTGACCGCATTACTGACAGCTATCGCTATTTTGATTCCTTTGGTGATGCCATTTAAAATTGTCATTCCTCCCGCTTCCTACACTCTAGGAAGTCACGTTGCTATTTTTATCGCTATGTTTCTTTCTCCTTGGATGGCTATCTTTGTTATTATAGCTTCTAGTTTAGGATTTCTCATGGCTGGGTATCCGATTGTTATCGTACTTCGTGCCTTCTCCCATATCTTTTTTGGAAGTCTGGGTGCTTTCTATCTTCAAAAACATCCTCAAACCTTGGATAATAAGAAATCTTCATTGATTTTTAACTTTGTACTTGGTTTGGTTCATGCTATTGCTGAAGTTTTTGCTTGTATGATCTTTTATGCTAGCACTGGAACTGACTTAAAAAATATGTTCTATGTCTTGTTTGTATTAGTTGGATTTGGTACTATTATCCATAGTATGGTAGACTATTACTTAGCATTAGCTGTTTATAAAGCATTGAAAAAACGCCGTTAAGCGTTAAGAAAGAAAAATATGACAAAAAATCGAAAAGAAGCACTTCTACAACTCTTAAAAGAAGCTCAAAAACCTCTAAACGGAAAAAGATTAGCAGAACATTTTCATGTCACTCGCCAGATTATCGTTCAGGACATTGCAGTTCTTCGTGCAGACGGTGCTCCTATCTTATCAACCAATCGTGGCTATATTTATAAAGAAAGCAAAACCAATCCGTATGTTCACAAGCTGTTTAAAGTAAAGCACGAGATGGAAGAAATCGGTCAAGAACTTCTAGCTATCGTCGATAATGGGGGACGTGTTCAGAATACCTTGATTGATCATCCTGTCTACGGGGAAATTGAAACCTTGCTCAAACTCTCTTGTCGCCGTGACGTTCAGCATTTTTTAGAGCAAGTCGAACGGTCTGACTTTAGACCACTTTCTGAATTAACAGATGGCGTCCATTATCACCTAGTCGAAGCTGAAAACGAACAAGACCTCCTCTATATCGAGAAGGCCTTGGACAAGTTAGGCTATTTAGTAAAGGATTAGAGTATTTTCTTTTCCCAATCGTCTTCTGTACGGCGAGGGTAGAAAAATTCAGACTTATCCGGAGCTTCCATCATCT
Organism: Streptococcus pseudopneumoniae; assembly: GCF_001068775.1. GTDB lineage: Bacteria > Bacillota > Bacilli > Lactobacillales > Streptococcaceae > Streptococcus > Streptococcus pseudopneumoniae_N. Next base: position 10,153 of record NZ_JWAJ01000031.1, on the reverse strand, counting down.
CCATTAAAGGTAACATATCATAGGCCAGATCCAAGTTTGGAATCTGGTCTTTTTGCACCCAAGAAACTTCCCCTTCATCTGAAGAGCGAAGGGTCCCAGAGAACTCTGTCGCCTTATAACAAATGACAATATAGCGCCCACCTGTATCTAGTGGCCAATTTTTAATGCCGACCAGTTGAGGATTTTGAATCGTCAGACCTGTTTCCTCGTATATTTCACGAATGACAGATTCAGCGAAAGCTTCTCCATTTTCAACATGACCTCCTGGGAAAGCATAGCCAGACCAGCGGTTGGTTTCAGGCGATCGATACTGCATAACCACGCGCTGATTTTCAAGATCTTCTATTAGACAAATATTAGTTAGAATGGTTAATTGAGAACGGGACATAAATTTACTCGCTTTCTAATGTTTAATTTTTTTCTACATACTTAACTTTAGACTTCATAATCAAAGGATTAATCAAGTCATGATATTCATGAATTTCATGGAGTAAGAATCCTCTGTTGATTCTGATTTCATTTTTTTCCCTAATCACATAGTAGTCTAAATTGATAGGCATAGATGAATCTGGAACCGTGGATAAAATGAAAAAGATCATAAACCAGATTATAAGAGCAAAGAATCCACTGAGAGCCTGAAAAATCAGGTGATGCCATTGAAAGATTCTAGATTTATAGAAGATAGTCCACGGATGGATAAATAGGGTTAAACAAAGACCAAAGAACCAGAAATTCCACAAGACTGGGGTAAAAGCTAAGCCAAACAATCCTAAGATAAAATGAATCAGGGCGAATATCAGGAACAGAAGGTAAATTACCCTAAATATAGTTAGATGTTTGATCATGATTGACTCCTTTTCTTTTCAATATATTTCATAAATAAAATCATTAAAGCAGGTACGGTAAAAAAGACCAGATAGGTTGCTATAGGGAAACAAATATAGCGGTGGTCTAGGGATAAGAGAGAAGGTAAAACGTGGTGAGTCCGTGTTTTAATTCCCATTGTCAAGTGAATTATAAAAATAAAACAATTGTAAAGAAACGGTTCCAGATAATCTTTAAAATTTTTCTTAGTTGAACAAACCTCTCGCAGATAATAAGCGTACATCCTACCGAATATAAAGAATATATTAAGATAAAGCGGAAACATATAATTAATTTGATTATATGGATTTGGAAGAAGGATAACTTGACTAAAAACAATACTTACTATCCCTACTAAGACTAGGTAAACTGTAAAATCCACTAAGAAAGCCAACAGCTTATGAGAATCTAACCACAGATTGAACTTCTCTACCCTGGATAATTTCTTTTTCCTTTTTAATTTTCTTCTGTTATTTTTCATTTGAATGAATTTTCCCCATTTCCTTTTGTCCTCTTTTCTTTTCAATATACTTGGAAATTATAATTGTCACAATAAGCCATAGAAAGAAAATAAAATAAGTAACGAGGGAAAACAGATATAGCGATAGTCTAATGCCCATATCAGAAGTAATCTTCTTCCTCTTTTAGAGGTCATCCCAATCGTTCACTGTAATACACAAGCAATTCCGTTAGGATATAAAAACACTTCTGCAAAATTTTGCAAGGAAATCCAGTCTTTCCTAAAGGTACGAAGGAAAATATGATAAGATGCATTCACTCAAAGAACGATATTTAAATAAAGTGGAAAACTATAATGCAGTTCCCGATAGGGACTTGGAATAAGGGTTGTCCCGTACAATAGACATAATATTCCTAGAGCAGAAAACAACAGAACGCTTGCATCAAGTAGAAAAGCAACTTTTGTATGCTTCATAAGCCAAAGATTCATGCGGTCCAGTAGACCAATCTTTCTCTTTGATTTCTGGTGTTTTTTTAATGTTTTCTGTCTCTTACTTTTTTGTTTCATGATAGTTTTTTAACTTCTTCTGCCACTTTTTGGAGATGCTCTTCACGCATACTTGCTGTATTCACATCCAGTCCAACTTCACCTAGTACGCACACGCGCTTAGTTTTAATTCCACAGTGATTCAAGACCGCATTTTTCAAAACAGAGATGCCATAGCTATCTGGAATGTTGATAGGACCCGAAAAGATTTTGTACCACCAAGTGGGCGCCATGGAGGTTGCGTAAATACTGGCTGTTTTGCCTTTTAATAACTTTTTAAACTGCTTGCCTCTAAGGTAATTCCAGATAAAACTCCCCTGATCATTAGCAGAGTAAGCAATCCCTGGTGTAAAGACCCGGTCAATCCAGCCTTTCATGAGGCTAGGCATACTACTCCACCAGATAGGATAAATAAAGATGAAATGATCTGCCCACTGGATTAATTCTTGGGAACGAAGGATAAAAGAATCTTCTTCCATACGTTTTCGATATCCATAACGTAAAACAGGATCAAAATCTTTTTCATTAAGACTGATAACTTCAAGCTCATGGTGCCTTGAATCAATATTTTCTACAATGGTTTGAAAAATTGCTTGACAGTAACTTTCCTTATCAGGGTGTCCATTGATGACTAGAATTTTCATTCATCTTCTCCTTCATCTCTTTGTTTCATTCTATCTATTTCACTTTTTAGACTTGATTAGTTGATAACGGTTCAAAGATTGATAGATACTTCTTTTAGGAATTTTTATTTGAAGAACACATCATCCTCAATTCCTTAACAGGTTTTCCAAGTTTAAGTATTTTTTCTTGGCCATCAAAAGTAAAACCTATTTTTTGATAGAAAGCAATGGCTCGCTTATTATCTTTCAATACCCATAAATAAATTTCAGAGAAATGATCAATAGCAACAAATGCAGCATGCATTAACTGTTCACTCACACCTTTTCCATAGTAATCTTTTAAAACATATAAGGCAATGATTTCACCAGCTTGAATGGCCTCATCACGAAAATTTCCATAGCTGATAAATCCAACGACCTGCTCTCCATCCATAGCAATCAAGGTATTTTCTGGATATTTTTGACTAAAGAATCGACATCTTTCTAATGTCATCGTCTCCTGAAATTCCATGGGTAAAAGATCGTCACAAGCCTCTCTCCACGTTTTCCAATGAACGAGGGATTTTCCTTCTACCTCTTCAGGAGTTTCCATTGTTTTAATGATAATCTTCATTCGCTTTATCCTATCTAATCCAACGCCTTCACTTCCAGCATCATATCGCGAATCTGTGCTGCTAGTTCAAAGTCAAGCACTTCAACGGCTTCTTGCATTTGTTTTTCTAGTTTCTTGACGAGTTCTTTGCGCTCTTGTTTGTTGAGACTGTTGATGTCAACTTCCTTGTCCTCTTCCTTAGCAACTGCCTTGGTCACAGCAATCAGATCACGGATTTCTTTCTTAATGGTTTGTGGAACGATACCATGTTCTTCATTATAGGCCATCTGGATTTTCCGACGGCGAGCAGTTTCATCAATGGCACGTTGCATAGACTGAGTCACAGTGTCCGCATACATAATGACATGCCCTTCACTGTTACGAGCGGCACGTCCAATAGTCTGGATGAGTCCACGCTCGTTACGAAGGAAACCTTCCTTGTCAGCATCGAGAATGGCAACCAAGCTTACCTCAGGAACATCAATTCCTTCACGGAGGAGGTTGATTCCGACCAAGACATCAAAGACACCCAAACGTAGGTCACGGATAATCTCCGTCCGCTCTAAAGTCTTGATATCCGAGTGCATATACTTGACCTTGATGCCCATTTCTTTGAAGTAGTCGGTCAAATCTTCTGCCATTTTCTTGGTCAAGGTGGTGATAAAGGTTCGCTCGTTCTTTTCAACACGGGCATTGATTTCACCCAAGAGGTCATCAATCTGTCCCATAGTCGGACGGACCTCCACCTCAGGATCCAAAAGACCTGTCGGACGAATGATTTGCTCAATCACTGTCTCAGTCTGTTCATTTTCATAGTCACCAGGTGTCGCTGAAACGTAAACAATCTGATGCACATGACTTTCAAACTCTTCACGACGGAGAGGACGATTGTCCAAGGCTGACGGCAAACGGAAACCATAATTAACCAGCATTTCTTTACGAGAGCGGTCTCCATTGTACATTCCCTTGATTTGTCCCATAGTCATATGACTCTCGTCAATCATAATCAAGAAATCATCTGGAAAGAAGTCGAGAAGCGTATAAGGAGGCTCTCCTTCGCTACGTCCATCCATATGGCGTGAATAGTTCTCAACCCCGTTAGTATAGCCCATCTCACGCAGCATTTCGATATCATACTCTGTCCTCTGTTTCAAACGTTGGGCTTCAAGCAGTTTACCTTCCTTCTCAAAGACAGCTAGTTGTTCTTCTAATTCTGCCTGAATCTTTGCAATGGCAACTTCCATGTAGTCCTCATTGGTCACAAAGTGAGTCGCAGGGAAAATCGCCAAATGATCCACTTCTCCCAACACCTGACCTGTAAGCGCTTCAACTTCACGGATACGGTCAATTTCGTCTCCAAAAAATTCCACTCGAAAGGCGTGTTCATCACGGGAAGCTGGGAAAATCTCTACCACATCCCCACGAACGCGAAATCTTCCCCGTTGGAAATCAATATCGTTGCGCTCAAACTGGATATCCACCAAATCATTCAAGAGTTTATCACGAGAAATCTCTAGACCAGGACGGAGACTCACGACACTATTAGCGTATTCCTTTGGCGAACCCAAACCATAGATACAAGAGACTGAAGCTACTACAATGACATCATTGCGCTCCAGAAGGGCTGAAGTCGCTGAGTGGCGGAGCTTGTCAATCTCGTCATTGACAGAACTATCCTTCTCAATATAGGTATCACTAGAAGGGACATAGGCTTCTGGCTGGTAATAGTCATAGTAAGACACAAAATACTCAACAGCATTTTCAGGGAAAAATTCCTTAAACTCCCCATAGAGCTGTCCTGCTAGAGTTTTATTGTGGGCAATAACCAGAGTTGGTTTATTGACTTTGGAAATGACCTGACTCATGGTATAGGTCTTCCCTGTTCCAGTCGCCCCCATCAGAATCTGAGCTTTTTCTCCACCCTCGATATTATCAACCAACTGTTCAATGGCCTGCGGTTGGTCACCAGACGGTTGGTATTTAGATACGAGTTTAAATTTGTTGTCTGTAATTCTATTGATCATAATTGCCTCATACACATTTTCTATCCTTCTATTTTACCATAAAAAGGATCGACTTACTGATTCTCAACTTCTTGCCATTTAGCATCTTATGTCACATCTTATCACATGAAAACACTAAATATTTGCCAACTTTTTTAGTTTCTGATATAATGGGAAAATATTCGGAAAAGGAGACTAAAAATGAAGAAAAAATTTCTAGCATTTTTGCTAATTTTATTCCCAATTTTCTCATTAGGTATTGCGAAAGCAGAGACGATTAAGATTGTGTCTGATACCGCCTATGCACCTTTTGAGTTTAAAGATTCAGATCAAACTTATAAAGGAATTGATGTTGACATTATTAACAAAGTCGCTGAGATTAAAGGATGGAACATTCAGATGTCCTATCCTGGATTTGACGCAGCGGTAAATGCGGTTCAAGCTGGTCAAGCTGACGCAATTATGGCAGGAATGACAAAAACTGCAGAACGTGAAAAAGTTTTCACCATGTCTGATACTTACTATGATACAAAAGTTGTCATTGCAACTACAAAGTCACACAAGATTAGCCAGTATGACCAATTAAAAGGTAAAACTGTTGGTGTTAAAAACGGTACTGCCGCTCAACGTTTCCTTGAAAGTATCAAGGACAAATATGGCTTTAGCATTAAAACATTTGACACTGGTGATTTGATGAACAACAGCTTGAGTGCTGGTGCCATCGATGCCATGATGGATGACAAACCTGTTATCGAATATGCCATTAACCAAGGTCAAGACCTCCATATTGAAATGGATGGTGAAGCTGTAGGTAGCTTTGCTTTCGGTGTTAAAAAAGGTAGCAAATACGAGCACTTAGTCACTGAATTTAACCAAGCCTTGGCTGAGATGAAAAAAGATGGTAGTCTTGATAAAATCATCAAGAAATGGACTGCTTCATCGTCTTCAGCAGTGCCAACTACAACTACTCTAGCGGGCTTAAAAGCTATTCCTGTTAAAGCTAAATATATCATTGCCAGCGATTCTTCTTTTGCACCTTTTGTTTTCCAAAATTCAAGCAACCAATTTACTGGTATTGATATGGACTTGATTAAGGCCATCGCTAAAGACCAAGGTTTTGAAATTGAAATTACCAATCCTGGTTTCGATGCAGCTATCAGTGCTGTCCAAGCTGGTCAAGCTGATGGTATCATTGCTGGTATGTCTGTCACAGATGCTCGTAAGGCAACTTTTGACTTCTCAGAATCCTACTACACTGCCAATACTATCCTTGGTGTCAAAGAATCAAGTACCATTGCTTCTTATGAAGATTTGAAAGGAAAGACAGTCGGTGTTAAAAACGGAACTGCTTCTCAAACCTTCCTAACTGAAAACCAAAGCAAATACGGTTACAAAATCAAAACCTTCGCTGATGGTTCATCAATGTATGACAGTTTAAACACTGGTGCCATCGATGCCGTTATGGATGATGAGCCTGTTCTCAAATATTCTATCAGCCAAGGTCAAAAATTGAAAACACCAATCCCTGGAACTCCAATCGGAGAAACAGCCTTTGCTGTTAAAAAAGGAGCAAATCCAGAATTGATTGAAATGTTCAATAACGGACTTGCAAACCTTAAAGCAAACGGTGAATTCCAAAAGATTCTTGACAAATACCTAGCTAGCGAATCATCAACTACATCAACAAGCACTGTTGATGAGACAACTATCTGGGGCTTGCTCCAAAACAACTACAAACAACTCCTTAGCGGTCTTGGCATCACTCTTGCTCTAGCTCTTATCTCGTTTGCTATTGCCATTGTCATCGGGATTATCTTCGGTATGTTTAGCGTTAGCCCATACAAATCTCTTCGTGTGATCTCTGAGATTTTCGTTGACGTTATCCGTGGTATTCCATTGATGATTCTTGCAGCCTTCATCTTCTGGGGAATTCCAAACTTTATCGAGTCCATTACAGGCCAACAAAGCCCCATTAACGACTTTGTAGCTGGTACTATTGCCCTATCGCTCAATGCAGCTGCTTATATCGCTGAAATCGTTCGTGGTGGTATTCAGGCCGTTCCAGTTGGTCAAATGGAAGCCAGCCGAAGCTTGGGTATCTCTTATGGAAAAACCATGCGTAAGATTATCTTGCCACAAGCAACTAAATTAATGTTGCCAAACTTCGTTAACCAATTCGTTATCGCTCTTAAAGATACAACTATCGTATCTGCTATCGGTTTGGTTGAACTTTTCCAAACTGGTAAGATCATCATCGCCCGTAACTACCAAAGTTTCAAGATGTATGCAATCCTTGCCATCTTCTATCTTGTAATTATCACACTTTTGACTAGACTAGCGAAACGCTTAGAAAAGAGGATTCGTTAATGGCAAAACTAAAAATTGATGTAAATGATTTACACAAAAACTACGGAAAAAATGAAGTCCTAAAAGGAATTACGACTAAGTTCTATGAAGGAGATGTTGTTTGTATCATCGGTCCTTCAGGTTCTGGTAAGTCAACCTTCCTCCGTAGCCTCAATCTTCTAGAAGAAGTCACTAGCGGTCACATCACTGTGAACGGCTATGATTTAACTGAAAAAACAACCAACGTTGACCACGTCCGTGAAAATATTGGAATGGTGTTCCAACACTTCAACCTCTTCCCACACATGTCTGTATTGGACAACATTACTTTTGCTCCAATTGAGCACAAGTTGATGACTAAAGAAGAAGCTGAGAAATTGGGAATGGAGTTGCTTGAAAAGGTTGGACTAGCAGATAAAGCTAATGCTAACCCAGATAGCCTATCCGGTGGTCAAAAACAACGTGTGGCTATCGCTCGTGGACTAGCAATGAATCCTGATATCATGCTCTTTGATGAACCAACTTCTGCCCTTGACCCTGAGATGGTTGGAGACGTACTAAACGTTATGAAAGAATTGGCTGAGCAAGGCATGACCATGATTATCGTAACCCATGAGATGGGATTTGCTCGTCAGGTTGCTAACCGCGTTATCTTTACTGCAGATGGCGAGTTCCTAGAAGACGGAACACCTGATCAAATCTTTGACAACCCACAACATCCGCGACTTAAAGAATTTTTAGACAAGGTTCTAAACGCCTAGAGGCAGGGCTAAAAGTCTTTATAATCAAAAAAACGCATTGTATCAGGTATAAAAAACTTGATATTATGCGTTTTATTGTGGAAAGATTTACTTCGGTTTCTCCTAATACTCAATGAAAATCAAAGAGCAAACTAGGAAGCTAGCCGAAAGCTGTACTTGAGTACGGTAAGGCGACGCTGACGTGGTTTGAAGAGATTTTCGAAGAGTATGAAATTGAGTTTTGCCTAACCTCTTAGTATAGCCGTATTGGATTTTTGGATTTTTTAGAAAATTATGATAAAATAAAGGATATGAAAAATGGGGACTCCTCATGCCTAGTTTAACTAGGAAACAAAATAGAAATTAGGTAGCTAGATGTCATCAAAAGTTATTGTTACAATTTTCGGTGCAAGTGGGGATTTGGCCAAACGTAAGCTCTACCCTTCACTTTTTAGACTTTATAAATCAGGTAATCTTTCTGATCATTTTGCTGTTATTGGAACTGCTCGTAGACCTTGGAGTAAGGAGTATTTCGAATCTGTTGTTGTCGAATCAATTCTTGACTTGGCTGATAGCGTTGAAGAGGCTCAAGCATTTGCGAGTCATTTTTACTATCAAAGCCACGATGTTAATGACACTGAGCACTACATCGAATTACGTAAACTTCAGGCTGAATTAAATGAAAAATATCAGACTGAACACAACAAACTCTTCTTCCTCTCAATGGCACCTCAGTTCTTTGGTACCATCGCTAAACACCTCAAATCAGAGCAAATTGTTGATGGTAAAGGCTTTGAACGTTTGATCGTTGAGAAACCTTTTGGAACCGACTATGAGACTGCAAGCAAATTAAACGAAGAACTCCTAGCTACTTTTAACGAAGAGCAAATCTATCGTATCGACCACTATCTCGGTAAAGAAATGATTCAAAGCATTTTTGCTATCCGATTTGCTAATATGATTTTTGAAAATGTTTGGAATCGTGAACACATCGATAATGTTCAGATTACCTTTGCAGAACGTCTAGGTGTTGAAGAGCGTGGTGGCTACTATGATGAGTCTGGTGCCCTTCGTGATATGGTTCAAAACCATACACTCCAACTCCTGTCACTCCTTGCTATGGACAAGCCTGCTAGCTTTACCAAGGATGACATTCGCGCAGAGAAAATCAAGGTCTTCAAGAACCTCTACCACTCTACAGATGAGGAACTTAAAGAGCACTTCATCCGTGGTCAATATCGTTCTGGTAAAGTTGATGGCATGAAATATATTTCATACCGTAGTGAACCAAATGTTAACCCTGAATCTATGACAGAAACCTTTGCTTCAGGTGCCTTCTTTGTAGATACCGACCGCTTCCGTGATGTACCTTTCTTCTTCCGTACAGGTAAACGCCTAACTGAAAAAGGAACACACGTGAACATTGTCTTCAAACAAATGGATTCAATCTTTGATCAACCTCTAGCACCAAATATTTTGACAATCTACATCCAACCAACAGAAGGATTCTCTCTCAGTCTTAACGGTAAAAAGGTGGGGGAAGAGTTTAGCCTTGCGCCAAACTCGCTTGACTATCGAACAGATGCGACTGCAACAGGTGCTTCACCAGACCCATATGAAAAACTCATCTATGATGTTTTGAACAATAATTCAACTAACTTTAGCCACTGGGATGAAGTGAGTGCATCATGGAAATTGATTGACCGTATCGAGAAGCTTTGGGCTGAAAACGGAGCTCCACTTCATGACTACAAGGCTGGTAGCATGGGACCTCAAGCTAGCTTTGATCTCCTTGAGAAATACGGTGCCAAATGGACATGGCAACCAGATATCGCCTATCGTAAAGATGGTCGTTTAGAATAATCATAACCACCCGTCTAACGGGTGGTTTGCCCCAGGGCTATAAGCCCAAATTACGGCTCTTTGTCAACTGTAGTGGGTTGATGAAAAGTTATAACCTGGAGAGGACCAACTTGGTT
>NZ_JWAJ01000030.1 GCF_001068775.1 Streptococcus pseudopneumoniae | reverse complement strand
CAAGCGGTAAGGCAAGGGACTTTGACTCCCTCATGCGTTGGTTCGAATCCAGCTACCCCAGTTATACTTTGCCGGCGTGGCGGAATTGGCAGACGCGCTGGACTCAAAATCCAGTGTCCGCAAGGACGTGCCGGTTCGACCCCGGCCGCCGGTATAGTATTAAAGACAAGGTTTTCAAATCTTGTCTTTTTCTTTATGCGACTTTCAGTCCGTCTCGCTCCGTTAGGTGCGAGACAAAAAAACCACCCGCTATGCG
>NZ_JWAJ01000004.1 GCF_001068775.1 Streptococcus pseudopneumoniae | reverse complement strand
AAGTGTTTCTAGTTTCATGGGTTATTTAAAGGGTAAAAGTGCACTCATGATGTTTGACAAACAAGCCAACCTCAAGTACAAGTTTGGGAATCGACATTTCTGGTCGGAAGGTTATTATGTGAGTACAGTAGAGCTTAATGAAGCCACAATAAGGAAATACATCCAAAATCAGGAAAAGCAAGATATAGCACTAGATAAATTAAGTGTGAAATAATATGAGGATCCCTTTAGGGATAGTGGTAAGTAATACTAAAGCCTCTTTGAGAGGCAAGTGA
>NZ_JWAJ01000029.1 GCF_001068775.1 Streptococcus pseudopneumoniae | reverse complement strand
CGTTGAAGCCGATGTGCTTGCTGACGTACTTGCGCTTGTTGACGCTGACGTGCTTGCTGATGTACTTGCGCTTGTTGACGCTGACGTGCTTGCTGATGTACTTGCGCTCGTTGAAGCTGATGTACTTGCACTTGTTGAAGCTGACGTGCTAGCCGACGTACTTGCACTTGTTGAGGCTGATGTACTTGCTGATGTGCTTGCC
>NZ_JWAJ01000028.1 GCF_001068775.1 Streptococcus pseudopneumoniae | reverse complement strand
AACTTAATTTCTAGAAGTTCTTTTAGAATCCGTAGTGTACTATTCTAGATTCAACCAACTATACTGATTTCTGTCCCACTCTCTTTTTGCATTAGAAAAACTCCTCGCTGAAAGTGAGGAGTTCATTTTTAGAATTAAACAATCCCTTGAGCAATCATGGCGTTTGCTACATTTTCAAAGGCTGCAATATTTGCACCTGCAAGGTAGTCAGTACCAAGACCGTAAGTTTCTGCAGTTGTTTTAGCAGTGTTGAAGATGTTAGTCATGATATCTTTCAAACGACCGTCAACTTCTTCACGTGTCCATGAAAGGCGAAGGCTGTTTTGGCTCATTTCAAGAGCTGATACAGCTACCCCACCAGCATTGGCAGCTTTGGCAGGTCCGTAAAGGATTCCATTTTCCTTGTAGACTTTGATAGCTTCAAGGTCGCTAGGCATGTTAGCACCTTCAGATACACAGATAACTCCTTGAGCAACCAAGCGTTTCGCAGCTTCACCGTTGATCTCGTTTTGAGTCGCACATGGAAGAGCGATATCGTAGTTTCCAGTGTAAGTCCAGACAGAACCTTCGTAGTAAGTAGCAGTTGGTTTTTCTGCAGCGTACTCAGTCAAACGAGCACGACGTTTTTCCTTAACATCTGTAAGAAGGTCAAAGTCGATACCATTTTCATCAATGACATAACCATTTGAGTCAGATACAGAGATAACAGTTGCACCAAGTTCAGTTGCTTTTTGAAGAGCGTATTGGGCTACGTTACCAGAACCTGAAATCACAACTTTCTTACCAGCAAAGCTGTTATCATTAGCTTTAAGCATTTCTTCAGTGTAGTAAACCAAACCGTAACCAGTTGCTTCTGGACGGATCAAGCTACCACCAAATCCAAGAGGTTTACCAGTCAAGACACCAGCATCAAATTGGTTGAGGCGTTTGTATTGTCCGTAAAGGTAACCAATCTCACGTCCACCAACACCGATATCACCAGCAGGTACGTCAAGAGATGGTCCGATGTATTTTTGCAACTCAGTCATGAAGCTTTGGCAGAAGCGCATCACTTCAGCATCAGTTTTACCTTTAGGATCAAAGTCAGATCCACCTTTACCTCCACCGATTGGAAGTCCAGTCAAAACGTTTTTAAAGATTTGTTCGAATCCGAGGAATTTCAAGATTCCTTGGTTAACAGTTGGGTGGAAACGAAGTCCGCCTTTGTATGGTCCAACAGCTGAGTTGAATTGAACACGGTAACCACGGTTAACTTGAACTTTTCCATCACGGTCAACCCAAGGAACACGGAAAGAAATTACGCGCTCAGGCTCAGTGATACGTGCCAAGATATTTTCTTCAATATACTCAGGGTGTTTTTCAAAGACAGGCTCCAAAGTGCTGAAGAATTCTTCAATCGCCTGGAGAAATTCAGCCTCATGCCCGTTACGAGCTTTTACAGTTTCAAACACGCTTTGGATATATTCTTTAGCAGATGTCATATCGTTCTCCTTTTTGTTGTCATATTTTATTACATGAGACATTATAGCAGAAAAATTTTTTACTGTAAAGGAAAAAACATAAATTTTCTAAAAATTCTTTCAATTTGGATTAGCTAGTTTTATTAGCTGAATAAGAACCTTTTCATAGAATTAGTTTTATTAAAAGAGTCCTGCCAAAGTATGGTATAATAGTAGCAATATAAAGGAATCTGGAGGAACAGAATCATGGTATCAACTAAAACACAGATTGCTGGTTTTGAATTTGACAATTGCTTGATGAATGCGGCTGGTGTAGCTTGCATGACCATTGAGGAATTGGAAGGTGTTAAAAACTCAGCAGCAGGAACCTTTGTCACTAAAACAGCAACCTTGGAATTTCGTCAGGGAAATCCTGAACCACGCTATCAAGATGTTCCACTTGGTTCTATAAACTCAATGGGGCTCCCAAATAATGGTTTAGATTATTACCTTGATTATCTTCTAGAAATACAGGAAAAAGAACCTAACCGTACTTTCTTTCTCTCTTTAGTGGGAATGTCTCCAGAGGAAACTCATACCATCTTGAAAAAGGTTCAAGAAAGTGATTTCCGTGGTCTGACTGAGCTTAATCTTTCATGCCCAAATGTTCCAGGTAAGCCTCAGATTGCCTATGATTTTGAAACAACAGATCGTATCTTGTCAGAAGTTTTTGAGTATTTTACAAAACCTCTTGGAATTAAGCTTCCACCTTATTTTGATATTGTACATTTTGATCAAGCGGCAGCTATTTTTAACAAATACCCACTCAAATTCGTTAACTGTGTTAACTCCATTGGAAATGGTCTTTATATTCAAGATGAGTCAGTCGTGATTCGTCCTAAGAATGGCTTTGGTGGAATCGGTGGAGAATACATCAAACCAACAGCTCTTGCTAATGTCCATGCTTTTTATCAACGCTTAAATCCTCAAATCCAAGTCATCGGAACAGGTGGCGTTCTGACAGGACGTGATGCCTTTGAACATATCCTATGTGGCGCCAGCATGGTTCAGGTAGGAACTACCCTACATAAAGAAGGTGTAGGTGCTTTTGAACGCATTACAAAGGAACTCAAAGAAATCATGGCGGAAAAAGGTTATGAAATCCTTGAAGATTTCCGTGGTAAATTGAATTATATTGATTAGAGAAATGAATTTATCGAATAGAAAGGAGAGAAGATGCTAGCCATTGAAGAGAGTCAAGGCTTGACCTTGGAGAATTTACCAGCATTAACGGTATTTACTGGGGATGATTTAGGGCAATTTGAAGTCATGAAGAGTCAAGTATTAAAACAAATAGGCTATGATCCAGCTGATTTGAATTTTGCTCACTTTGATATGAAAGAAGTGGCCTACAAGGATATTGAGCTGGAACTCCTTAGTCTTCCTTTCTTTGCAGATGAAAAGATTGTCATTCTAGATCATTTTGTGGATATAAGCACGGCAAAAAAACGTTATCTAACTGATGATGAACTCAAGTCTTTTGAAGAATACTTGGGAAATCCATCTCCTACCAGCAAATTAGTGATTTTCGTAGAAGGTAAGTTAGACAGTAAGAGACGATTGGTCAAGCTTTTAAAGAGGGATGCCAAGGTTTTTGAAGCGATTGAGCCAAAAGAGCAGGAACTACGAGCATATTTTCAAAAGTGGAGTCAAAAGCAAGGACTTAGCTTTGCTGGAAAATCCTTTGAACAGTTGCTTATCAAATCTAGTTTTCAATTCAGTGAAATTCAGAAAAACTTGCTCTTCTTACAGTCTTATAAGGATAGTGGTCTGATAACAGAAGAAGATATTGTTGAAGCCATTCCAAAGACTTTGCAGGATAATATTTTTGATTTGACCCAATTAATATTAACTAAGAAAATTGATCAGGCTCGAGATTTGGTAAAAGATTTGACCTTGCAGGGTGAAGACGAGATTAAACTGATTGCCATTATGCTGGGGCAGTTTAGACTCTATACACAAGTCAAGATTTTGGCAGAGTCAGGTCAGATGGAGTCCCAGATGGTTAGCAGTTTAGGGCACTATCTAGGTCGTAATCCTAATCCCTATCAAATCAAATTTGCCCTTCGAGATACGCGAGGCTTATCCTTGAATTTCTTGCAAGATTCTATTCGCTATCTGATCCAAACAGACTATCAAATTAAGACAGGAGTTTATGAAAAAAGCTACCTGTTTGAGAAGGCCTTATTACAGATTGCAAGTCAGTCAAATTGAGCAAATAACTTGAAAAAACGAGATGTTTACGTTATCATTTTTATATAGAAAGAAAAAGAGGTATTACAGATGGCTATTATCTTACCAGATCTTCCATACGCATACGACGCTTTGGAACCATACATCGATGCTGAAACAATGCATTTGCACCATGACAAACACCACCAAGCATATGTAAATAACGCTAATGCAGCTCTTGAAAAACACCCTGAAATCGGTGAAGACCTTGAAGCTTTACTTGCTGATGTAGAATCTATCCCAGCTGATATCCGTCAAGCGCTTATCAACAATGGTGGTGGACACTTGAACCACGCTCTTTTCTGGGAATTGATGACTCCTGAGAAAACAGCTCCATCAGCAGAACTTGCAGCAGCAATCGATGAAGCTTTTGGTTCATTCGAAGAATTCCAAGCAGCATTTACTGCGGCAGCAACAACTCGTTTCGGTTCTGGATGGGCATGGTTGGTTGTTAACAAAGAAGGTAAACTTGAAGTGACTTCAACAGCAAACCAAGACACACCAATCTCAGAAGGTAAGAAACCAATCTTGGGCTTGGACGTTTGGGAACATGCCTACTACGTGAAATACCGCAACGTTCGTCCTGACTACATCAAAGCTTTCTTCTCAGTGATTAACTGGAATAAAGTAGACGAGCTTTACGCAGCAGCTAAATAATCGCATTTGTTAACACTCCTTTTTAGTTGGATTTTGGGTCTAGCTTTAAAGGTGTTTTTTTGTTTCCTTTTTTAGAAGTAACTGTCTCATGATTTTCCTTTGTTGGATAGGCTTTATTTATGGTATAATGATAAGATAGAAAACGAAGGAGAAATCATGAATATTCAACAATTACGCTACGTTGTTGCTATTGCAAATAGTGGTACTTTTCGTGAAGCTGCTGAGAAAATGTACGTTAGCCAACCCAGTCTATCTATTTCTGTAAGAGATCTGGAGAAAGAGCTAGGATTCAAGATTTTCCGCAGAACTAGTTCGGGTACCTTTCTTACTCGCCGTGGAATGGAATTTTATGAAAAGGCCCAAGAGTTAGTAAAAGGGTTTGATGTATTTCAAAATCAGTATGCCAATCCTGAAGAGGAGAAGGATGAGTTTTCAATAGCCAGCCAGCACTATGATTTCTTGCCACCAACCATTACAGCTTTTTCGCAACAATATCCTGACTATAAGAATTTTCGTATCTTTGAATCTACAACTGTTCAGATTTTGGATGAAGTAGCCCAAGGACATAGTGAGATTGGAATTATCTACCTCAACAATCAAAACCAAAAGGGAATTATGCAACGAGTTGAAAAGTTAGGACTTGAAGTGATTGAGTTGATTCCTTTCCAAACCCATATCTATCTGCGTGAAGGGCATCCTTTAGCCAAGAAAAAAGAGTTGGTCATGGAGGATTTGGCAGATTTACCAACGGTTCGATTCACTCAAGAAAAGGATGAGTATCTTTATTACTCAGAGAACTTTGTAGATACAAGTGCTAGCTCTCAAATGTTTAACGTAACTGACCGCGCTACCTTAAATGGAATCCTTGAAAGAACAAATGCTTATGCGACTGGATCTGGATTCTTAGATAGCGATAGTGTGAACGGGATCACCGTTATTCCGCTAAATGATAATCTCAATAATCGCATGGTTTATGTGAAACGTGAGGAAGTAGACTTGAGCCAAGCAGGGACTTTATTTGTAGAGGTTATGCAAGAGTATTTTGATCAGAAGAGGAAAGCATGAAAAAAAGAGGAATAATTGCAGGAATCATAGCAGCCTTGATTGCATTAGACCAAGTGGTAAAGGCTTACGTCGTTCAGAATATTGCTCTTGGTGAAATTAAATCATGGATCCCAAATCTGGTCAGTTTGACCTATCTGCAAAATAGAGGAGCAGCCTTTTCTATGCTTCAAGATCAACAGTGGTTGTTTGCAGTGATTACTCTGGTAGTTATGGTAGGAGCCATCTGGTATCTACACAAGCACATGGAGGATTCCTTCTGGACTGTCTTTGGACTGGTTTTGATTATTGCAGGTGGCCTAGGAAACTTTATCGATCGTATCAGTCAAGGATTTGTCGTGGATATGTTTCACTTAGACTTTGTTAATTTTGCCATATTCAATGTGGCTGATAGCTATCTGACGGTCGGAGTGATTGTATTATTGCTTGCAATGCTAAAAGAGGAAATGAATGGAAATTAAAATTGAAACAGGTGGATTACGCTTAGATAAGACTTTGTCAGATTTAACAGAACTGTCGCGAAGTCTCGCCAATGAACAAATCAAGTCAGGTCAAGTCCTGGTCAATGGTCAGGTCAAAAAAGCCAAGTATACGGTCCAAGAGGGCGATGTCGTTACTTATCAGGTGCCAGAACCAGAAGTTTTGGAGTATGTAGCTGAAGATATTCCTCTAGAAATCATTTATCAAGATGAGGATGTAGCAGTAGTCAATAAACCTCAAGGCATGGTTGTTCATCCAAGTGCTGGACATACGAGTGGTACCTTGGTTAACGCCCTTATGTACCACATCAAGGACCTATCAGGCATCAATGGTGTCTTGCGTCCAGGGATTGTCCATCGTATTGATAAGGATACTTCAGGTCTCTTGATGATTGCTAAAAACGATGAAGCGCACATCGCACTTGCTCAAGAATTGAAGGACAAGAAATCTCTTCGGAAGTATTGGGCCATCGTTCATGGCAATCTTCCAAATGACCGTGGCGTCATTGAAGCGCCGATCGGACGTAGTGAAAAAGACCGCAAGAAACAAGCTGTGACTGCCAAAGGTAAACCAGCAGTGACACGTTTCCAAGTCTTGGAGCGCTTTGGTGATTATACCTTGCTGGAATTGCAACTGGAAACTGGAAGAACTCACCAAATCCGTGTACACATGGCTTACATCGGTCATCCAGTCGCTGGTGATGAGGTTTACGGCCCTCGTAAAACCTTGAAAGGACATGGGCAATTTCTCCATGCCAAGACACTTGGATTTACCCATCCAAGAACTGGTGAAAATATGGAATTTACTTCCGATATCCCCGCTATCTTTAAAGAGACTTTAGAGAAACTTCGAAATAACTAAAAAAGGACTCAAGCGAGTCCTTTTTATTTACGTTTTTTCTTAGCTTTTTTCATTTTATTAGCCATGCGTTTCATGGATTGTTTCATAGCAAATTCCCCGATTTTGCCCTTGAGACCTCCACCAAACATTTGGCTCATATCTGGCATTCCTGCTCCTCCAAGAGCTGACAAGTCAGGCATACCACCTTGTCCCATCATACCTTCAAGGGCTGACATATCCATACCTCCAGGCATATTTTTAGGAAGGTTGTTAGGGTTGATACCCATCTGTTTCATCATCTTGTTCATGTCACCAGACATGACACCTTGCATGAGTTGTTTAGCTTGGTTGAAGTCCTTGATAAACTTGTTGACTTCGATAAAGGTATTACCAGAACCGGCAGCGATACGACGACGGCGACTTGGAGTAAGCAAGTCTGGGTTTTCACGTTCTTCTGGAGTCATAGAAGATACGATGGCACGTTTGCGAGCAATTTGTTTTTCATCCACCTTCATATTTTGAAGGGCAGGATTGTTGGCCATTCCTGGAATCATCTTGAGCAAATCTTCCATTGGCCCCATATTTTGCACCTGATCCAATTGATCGATGAAATCGTTGAAATCAAAGGTATTTTCTCGCATCTTTTCAGCCATTTCAATGGCTTTTTGCTCATCGTATTCTTGGGAAGCTTTCTCAATCAGAGTCAGCATATCCCCCATACCGAGAATACGGCTAGCCATACGGTCTGGGTGGAAGGTTTCAATGTCGGTAATCTTTTCACCAGTACCAGTGAACTTGATTGGTTTTCCTGTGATGTGACGAACAGAGAGGGCAGCACCACCACGAGTGTCCCCGTCAATCTTGGTAAGGATGACACCGGTAACTTCTAATTGAGCGTTAAATTCTCGCGCAACGTTAGCAGCTTCTTGACCAATCATGGCATCGATGACGAGAAGGATTTCATTTGGTTGAGCTAGAGCTTTGACATCACGGAGCTCATTCATGAGAAGTTCGTCGATTTGTAAACGACCGGCTGTATCAATCAAGACATAGTCGTTATGGTTGGCTTTAGCTTGCTCCAAACCTTGGCGAACAATCTCAACTGCAGGAACATCAGTACCAAGAGCAAATACCGGAACATCAATCTGTTGTCCCAGTGTTTTGAGCTGGTCGATAGCAGCAGGACGATAGATATCGGCCGCAATCATCATAGGACGAGCATCCTCTTCCTTTTTAAGTTTGTTAGCAAGTTTTCCAGCGAAGGTTGTTTTACCAGCCCCTTGCAAACCTACCATCATGATAATAGTTGGGATTTTTGGAGACTTGATAATCTCAGCTGTGTCTGAACCAAGAACTTCCGTCAATTCTTCATTAACAATCTTGATGATTTGTTGAGCTGGATTGAGGGTATCAATCACTTCATGCCCAATGGCACGTTCACGAACCTTCTTAATAAAGTCTTTGACAACAGGTAAAGCAACGTCGGCTTCTAAAAGAGCCAGACGAATTTCTTTGGTTGCTTCTTGGATATCACTCTCTGTGATTTTTCCTTTTTTACGTAGGTTTTTAAAGACGTTCTGCAAACGTTCTGTTAAATTTTCAAATGCCATTATTTTCTCCTATTTTTTCAATTCAGTGGAAATCGTCCGAAATGTTGCAAACTCTCTAGTTCTTCGGTTGTGACTTCTTTCATGATTTCATTTGGATATCCCCAACAGCTAAATCCTTCTTTAAGGGCTTGAGGAATAGAATCAGGTGAGAGAATTTGTAGTCTTGTAGGAAACGGTTCCTCTGCAGCTAATAGTTTGCAAGGTATTCCTTTATAGACAACAAGATTTTC
Organism: Streptococcus pseudopneumoniae; assembly: GCF_001068775.1. GTDB lineage: Bacteria > Bacillota > Bacilli > Lactobacillales > Streptococcaceae > Streptococcus > Streptococcus pseudopneumoniae_N. The sequence goes on along the minus strand of NZ_JWAJ01000028.1, from coordinate 10,371 downwards.
CATGATTACTCCCTATTATCAATACTGGTCAAAATCTCAATTTGCTCTTGTAGAAAAGCATCCTCTGGATAACGCTCTAAGATCTGATCAAAAATCTGACTGCGGACAATGTAGTCAGAGTACATATGGAGCTTCATCTCATAGTCTTCCAGAATCTTTTCAGTTCGTTTGATATTATCATAAACGGCCTGGCGACTGACACCGAATTCTTCAGCAATTTCAGCCAAACTATAGTCGTCTGCATAGTAGAGTTCGATATAGTTCATCTGCTTATCGGTCAAAAGGGCTGCATAAAATTCAAACAGAGCATTCATTCGATTGGTTTTTTCAATTTCCATAAGATTCATTATACCAAAAAAAAGCCCAATTCGCTAGCTGGGGGCTGATTTTAGCTAGAAGTTAGAAAATGAGCTTTTCGCTGTTCTTTTCTGACTATGAAGCCTTTTTTTGATATAATGGATAGGATTATAATGATTTAGAAAGAGGTAGTCATGAAAGAATTAGAATCAGTGTTACAAGACCGTTTTGAGCTTGTTTTTACAGATAAAAGCTTACTTGAAACAGCTTTTACCCACACTAGTTACGCCAATGAGCACCGCCTCTTAAAAATTTCACACAATGAACGCTTGGAATTTTTAGGAGACGCTGTTCTGCAATTATTGATTTCAGAATATCTGTTTAAAAAATACCCTAAAAAACCAGAAGGGGACTTGTCAAAACTCCGTGCTATGATTGTCCGTGAGGAGAGTTTGGCTGGTTTTGCCCGTGATTGTCAGTTTGATCAGTTTATCAAGCTTGGTAAGGGGGAGGAAAAGTCTGGTGGTCGTAACCGAGACACGATCTTGGGCGATGCTTTTGAAGCCTTTTTGGGTGCTCTGCTTTTAGACAAGGATATAAAGACTGTAAAAACCTTTATCTACCAAGTCATGATTCCTAAGGTTGAAGCTGGCGATTTTGAGATGATCAAGGATTATAAGACTCACCTTCAAGAATTGCTCCAAGTTAATGGAGATGTTGATATTCGTTATCAGGTGATTTCAGAGATTGGGCCAGCCCATGATAAGATGTTTGAGGTTGAAGTCCTTGTTGAGGGGCAAAGTCTAGGTTCTGGTAAAGGACGCTCTAAAAAATTGGCCGAGCAGGAAGCCGCTAAAAATGCAGTTGAGAAAGGGCTGGATTCATGTATTTAAAAAAAATTGAAATCCAAGGCTTTAAGTCCTTTGCTGATAAGACAAAAGTTCTTTTTGACCAAGGGGTGACGGCGGTTGTAGGACCAAATGGCTCTGGGAAATCAAATATTACTGAAAGCCTCCGTTGGGCACTAGGTGAATCTAGTGTGAAAAGTCTGCGTGGCGGGAAGATGCCTGATGTCATCTTTGCAGGAACGGAAAGTCGGAAGCCTCTAAACTACGCTTCTGTTATTGTTACTTTGGATAACCAAGATGGCTTTATCAAGGATGCAGGCCAGGAAATCAAAGTTGAACGTCATATCTATCGTACTGGAGATAGTGAATACAAGATTGATGGTAAAAAAGTTCGTCTTCGTGATATTCATGACCTTTTCTTGGATACTGGACTTGGACGTGATTCCTTCTCTATTATTTCCCAAGGGAAGGTCGAAGAAATCTTTAACTCCAAACCTGAGGAACGCCGCGCTATTTTTGAAGAAGCGGCGGGAGTCTTGAAATATAAAACTCGTCGCAAAGAGACAGAAAGTAAGCTGCAACAAACTCAAGACAATCTAGACCGCTTGGAAGATATCATCTATGAGTTAGATAATCAAATCAAGCCCTTAGAGAAGCAAGCAGCAACAGCTCGTAAATTTATGGACTTGGACAGTCAGCGTAAAGGCATCTACTTGGATGTTCTGGTTGCACAAATTCAAGCCAATAAGGCTGAATTAGATCTGACAGAAGAAGAATTAAACCAAGTCCAAGAACTGTTGACTAGTTATTATCAAAAACGCGAGTCACTAGAACTTGAAAATCAATCTCTCAAGAAGCAGAGACAAGATTTACAAGCAGAGATGGCTAAAGATCAAACTAGTTTGATGGATTTGACTGCTCTAATCAGTGATTTAGAACGGAAATTGGCCTTGTCTAAACTGGAGACAGAGCAGGTTGCTCTCAATCAACAAGAGGCACAGGCTCGTTTGGCTAGTTTGGACGAAAAGAGAAATGTTCTCATTCAAGAGAAGGAAGAAAAAGAAGCAAATCTCAGTCAGTTAGAAGCAAATCTAGCAGTCAATACCAAGGAGCTCAATCGTTTAGAAGCTGAGTTAGTAGCATTTTCTGATGATCCAGATCAGATGATTGAGCAATTACGTGAACGTTTCGTTGCCTTTTTACAAGAAGAAGCTGATGTGTCTAACCAGCTGACACGTATTGAGAATGACCTTGAAAATAGTCGCCAACAGACTCAAAAGCAAGAAGAACAATTAGCATCCTTGAAGGAACAATTAGCTTCTGCCAAATCTAAGGCAAGTGAACAAGAGGCTGATCTAAAATCAGCAAAAGAAAAAGTACAGACCTTGCTTGCTGACTATCAGACGAATGCTAAACAGGAAGAAGAACAAAAGCAGGCTTATCAAAGTCAGCAAAATCAACTCTTTGACCGTTTGGATAGCCTGAAAAACAAGCAGGCCAAGGCGCAAAGTCTGGAAAACATTCTTAAAAACCATAGTAATTTCTATGCAGGTGTTAAGAGTGTTTTACAAGAAAAAAATCGCCTGGGCGGTATTGTCGGAGCGGTCAGTGAACATTTAACCTTTGATGTTCGTTATCAAACAGCTCTTGAAATTGCCCTCGGGGCAAGTAGCCAACATATCATCGTTGAAGATGAACAGGCAGCGACCAAGGCTATTGATTTTCTAAAAAGAAACCGAGCTGGTCGTGCGACCTTCCTACCTTTGACAACCATCAAAGCTCGTAGCATTTCTGGTCAGAACCAAGATGTGATTGTCTCAAGTCCAGGTTTTCTTGGAATGGCAGATGAATTGGTTACTTTTGATGCCAAGCATGAAGCTATATTTAAAAACTTGCTAGCTACAACAGCAATCTTTGATACGGTAGAGCAAGCGCGTGATGCAGCTCGTAAAGTGCGCTATCAAGTTCGGATGGTAACGCTTGATGGTACAGAATTGCGAACAGGTGGTTCTTATGCTGGTGGTGCCAATCGTCAAAATAACAGTATTTTCATCAAGCCTGAATTGGAGCAATTGCAAAAAGAAATTGCTCAGGAAGAGAAGATTCTTGGTCAGGAAGAAGAAAATCTGAAATCACTTCAAGAAGGCTTGACAGCCCTCAGTCAAACTTTGGAGACTATTAAGTCTCAAGGAGAGCAAGCTCGAATAGAGGAGCAGGGGTTATATCTGGCTTATCAACAAACTTGCCAACAAGTCGAAGAACTCGAAACGCTTTTAGAACTTCAGGAAAAAGAATTAAACAATCTTAGAGGTGGAGATTGGCAAACTGAAAAAGAAAAATGCCAAGAATGTCTTGCAGTTATTTCAACTGAAAAGCAAAAGCTGGAGTCTGAGATTGAAGAAATTAAGTCCAATAAAAATGCGATTCAAGAACGTTACCAAAACTTACAGGAAAAACTTTCCCAAGAACGTCTCCATAAAACAGAAATGATAGGGCGAAAACGTTACGAAGTTGCAGATATTGAACGGATTAACAAAGAGCTTGAATACCTTGATACGGAGCAAGATGAAATCGAACGCCTTCTCCAAGAAAAGGTAGACAATCTTGAAAAGGTTGATACAGAACTTTTGACCAAGCAGGAAACAGAAGCCAAGAGTCAGAAGGAAGAAATTCAACAAGGGCTCATTCGTAAGCAGTTTGAACTGGATGATATTGAAGGTCAATTGGATGATATAGCCAGTCATTTAGAACAAGCTCGTCAGCAAAATGAAGAATGGATTCGTAAGCAAACACGTGCAGAAGCGACCAAAGAGAAGATTACGGACCGCCTTCGCTATCTTCAAGGTCAACTGACAGAAGAATATCAGATTAGCTATACGGAAGCCCTAGAACAAGCTAATCAGTTAGAAGATTTAGCTATGGCTGAACAAGAGGTCAAGGATTTGGAAAAATCCATTCGTTCACTTGGTCCGGTTAATTTGGATGCCATTGAACAGTTTGATGAAGTACATGAACGTTTGGAGTTCTTAAATACTCAACGAGATGATATTCTTTCTGCTAAAAACTTACTTCTTGAAACCATTACAGAGATGAATGATGAAGTGAAAGAACGCTTTAAGTCAACGTTCGAAGCTATTCGTGAGTCCTTTAAGGTGACCTTCAAGCAGATGTTTGGTGGTGGCCAAGCAGACCTAATTCTGACAGAAGGTGATTTATTGATAGCAGGTGTCGAAATATCTGTGCAACCACCAGGCAAGAAAATCCAATCTCTCAATCTCATGAGTGGTGGAGAGAAGGCCTTGTCAGCTCTGGCTTTGCTCTTCTCGATCATTCGTGTTAAGACCATTCCATTTGTTATCTTGGATGAAGTAGAAGCTGCACTCGATGAAGCAAACGTTAAACGCTTTGGGGATTATCTCAACCGATTTGACAAGGATAGCCAGTTTATCGTCGTTACCCACCGTAAGGGTACAATGACGGCCGCAGACTCTATCTATGGGGTGACCATGCAAGAATCTGGTGTCTCTAAGATTGTTTCTGTTAAACTAAAAGATTTAGAGAATATGGATGCTTAGTTTGTTTTCGATACAACATTTCAAGCTAAAGTATTTAGAATGACCTTCAAGAAGTCGGAGGGTTACAAAAATAAATTGAGGAGCTTATATGGATTTTGACCTATTCCTAATGATCTGTAATTATATTGGGACTATAGCCTTCGCGGCTTCAGGAGCCATCAAAGGATTTGGTAAACGTTTAGATATTTTTGGAATTAGTTTATTGGCAATTGTAACGGCAGTAGGCGGAGGGATTTTGAGAGATTCTATTATCAGTCGTTTTCCTTCCTCTCTTGCTGATCCCAGCCCGATTTATGTCTCTATCCTTGTAGCGGTTATCATGTATGTCTTTGTAACTTCAAAACAGGCCAATGCTAGTCATGAAAAAAAGTTCTATAAGTGGCTGAGAGAAGCTTACCTCATCTTTGACTCCATTGGGCTGATTATCTTTTCCTTGATTGGAGCGACAGCCTTAGTGGATAGTAAGCTAAATTTGATGTCTGCAGGTCTTTTAGCCTGCTTAACTGGTGCTGGTGGAGGTATTATCCGAGACCTCCTGATCAATGAAGTACCAAGTGTTCTAAAAGAAGATATTTATGCCCTTCTATCTTTCGTAATTGGAGTTATTTATTATTGGTTGGCCTTTGTCCTTCACTTTCCAAGAATCACTGTCTTTATCATTGTTTCTATTGTTGGTTTTGTGATTCGACTCTGCATCATTAAATTCCGACTCTCTTTGCCAAATATGGATAAGAGAACCTTGAATTGATGAATGGCTGAAAGTTTGATTCTAAACCCGTAAATAAGTTTAAAATAGTCATTTTATCAGCGTCTAATCTCATGTGGATTAGGCGTTATTTTTTTGCAAATACGGGAAATTAATGATGTAAAGATTAATTTTTGCTATTATATTTGTAATTTAGAATAAGGTAGGAATAGCAATGAGTAATTTGAAACATTCAGTTGATTTTATTAAAGAAATAGAGAAATTAAAGTCAGTGACAAGATTTAATAGAACTCTTGATGGCAGATTTGAAAATAGTGCCGAGCATTCCTGGCAGGGTGCCATAGCTGCGATGGTTCTTCAAGATTATTATCCTAAAAAATTGGATATGGAAAAAGTGATTCCTATGTTATTGATTCATGATTTAGGTGAGATTTATGCCGGAGATACTTGGGTTTTTGATGATGAAAAAAAGCTTCATTCTCATGATAAAGAACTAGCATCTATAGAAAAAACAATGAGCCTCCTTCCAGAAGAGAAATATTTGAATATGAAAAATTTGTGGTTGGAATTTGAAAAAGGGCAGAGTGCTGAAGCAAGATATGCAAGAGTGATCGATGCATTGGTACCACTGATAAATCACTTAGAAGTGTCAGAATTAAATTATAACCCTGATAATATCAGTGCAGACATGGTATTAGAAAAGAAAAAGTTCATAAAAAGTGAATCAGAAGAATTATGGAAACTAACGGAAGATTTGATTCAGGAAAGTGTAGAAAGGGGGTTATATTTTTAATAACGACTGGCTCTATAGATACAATAGAATATAGAGAAAGCCTTGGAATAAGCTGTTTCCAAGGCTTTTTAGATATCAATAGATACAAGAAAAAATTGTCAGATTAGATGATTTTTATTAGATACCATTATTTTGTAAAACTCTAAACTATATGTTATTAAAGACAGATTGTATTGAGTACTGAATTATACAAAAATTACTAATGGATTGAGAATTTTGCATTTGATTATACCGTAGAGAATATTAGTCAAATAAAATTGTTTTGTTTTCACTAATGCATTTCTTATTATCATCCCAATAGTTAATAGTTTCAAAGCTTCCTTTTCTTAAATAAAGTGGTAGCCTTTTTCTTATTTCATCTTGCATTGGTATTTTATCAATATCTTTTAGATTCCACCATTTTGGCTCACCTTCAGCAGATGTACTTAGTTCACCAGTAAACTGAGTACATAAAAAGTCATAGAAGACAAATCTCTCATTACCAATTGAATTAGTAAAGCCTGAAATTCCTTTTAATTCAAGATTTAATGCAGTGAGTCCAGTTTCTTCCTTAAGTTCCCGTAATGCAGCTTCAAAAAAACTTTCAGGGAATTCAACTTTTCCTCCCGGTGGAATCCAGCCAGGAAAATTATCGTGCTGTCTATTAAGTAATAAAATTTCTTGATTTTTCAAAACGCAAATATTAACCCAGTTTTTGATTTTTTCAGTCATATTATTAACCTCCAACAAGTATTTTTTCATATGCAAGATTATATGTCAAGAACTATATGCTATTTATGATTGTGACAAATGTATCTCAGCCAAAGATTGATAATTTTTACGCAATAGCTGATGAACTCTCAGAATAGACTTCAATCAAGAACTTTGGCAGAAAAGTGTTAAGAGATTGGATATAAAAGAAAGTAAGCAAATCAGCCTGGCCTTCAAAATGGCATATGGATTGATTTATAGAAGACAAGGACGTGTCAATTCAGCACGTCTTTTTTTGCTTTTTCTATGGTATAATAGAAGGTAGATTTATTAATTGGAGTATGAAGAATTTTATGATTAAATTAGTAGCAACGGATATGGACGGTACTTTTTTAGATGGTGCCGGTCAATTTGATATGAAGCGTCTGAAAAAGTTGCTCCATTCTTATCAAAAAAAAGGAATCTACTTTGCTGTTGCCTCTGGTCGTGGGCTTTTGTCACTTGAAAAGCATTTTGCAGATGTTAAAGATGAGATTATTTTCATTGCTGAAAATGGGAGTCTCGTTCGTTTCCATGGAGAGGACCTCTATGAAGCAACCATGCCTCGAGATTTTTACCTATCAACATTTGAAAAACTAAAGACTTCACCTTATTTTGATGAGAAAAAGATGCTCTTGACTGGTAAAGAGGCTTGCTATGTATTAGACACAGTAGATGAAACCTATCTTATGTTTAGTCATCATTACAATGAAAATATCAAAAAAGTAGCCAGTCTTGAAGAGATTACCGATGAGATTTTCAAATTCACAACTAACTTTACTGAAGAGACAGTAGAAGCCGGAGAAGCTTGGGTCAATGAACATGTTCCTGGGGTCAAGGCTATGACGACAGGCTTTGAATCCATTGACATTGTTTTAGACCATGTTGACAAGGGAGTTGCTATTGTCGAATTGGCTAAGAAATTAAATCTGGATATGGATCAAGTGATGGCCTTTGGTGATAATCTAAATGATCTTCACATGATGCAAGTGGTTGGGCACCCAGTCGCACCTGAAAATGCTCGTCCAGAGATTTTAGAACTAGCTGAAACAGTTATCGGACATCACAAAGACCAATCAGTTATTGCTTATATGGAGGGATTGTAATGGCAGATATTAAATTAATTGCCCTAGACTTAGATGGGACTTTGCTGACGACAGACAAGAAGTTGACTGATCGTACTAAGGCAACTTTAAAGGCTGCGCGTGAACAGGGAGTCAAAGTGGTACTGACAACTGGACGTCCCCTCAAGGCTATGGATTTCTTCCTCAAAGAGCTTGGAACAGACGGCCATGATGACGAGTATACTATCACCTTTAATGGTGGATTGGTTCAGAAAAATACGGGTGAAATCCTCGATAAGACAGTATTCTCTATTGATGATGTGACACGTATTTACGAGGAAACTGAAAAACTAGGCATTCCTTTAGACGCCATTTCAGAAGGTACAGTTTACCAAATCCAATCAGATCAAGAAAGTCTTTACGCCAAGTTTAACCCTGTTTTAAACTTTGTTCCAATTGACTTTGAAGATTTGTCTAGTCAAATGACCTACAACAAATGTGTGACCGCTTTTGCCCAAGAACCACTGGATGCCGCAATTGCTAATATTTCACCAGACTTGTTTAACAATTATGAAATTTTCAAATCTCGCGACATGCTTTTGGAATGGTCACCAAAGAACGTTCATAAGGCTACTGGATTAGCTAAATTGATCGACCATCTAGGAATTGACCAAAGTCAAGTGATGGCTTGTGGAGATGAGGCAAATGACCTTTCCATGATTGAATGGGCAGGACTCGGAGTTGCTATGCAAAATGCTGTGTCTGAGGTCAAGGAAGTTGCAAATATAGTAACCCCTATGACCAATGACGAGGAAGCTGTTGCCTGGGCCATTGAAAAATATGTACTGAAGGAGAACTAAAGAATGGGATTATTTGACCGTTTATTTGGGAGAAAAGAAGAACCAAAAATCGAAGAAGTCGTTAAAGAAGCTTTGGAAAACTTGGATCTGACAGAACCTAGCGAGGAAGTTGAAGTACTTGGAACTGAAGAAGTTGAAGTGAAAAATACTGAGGAAATCGACCAAGGTTCAGAAGTTGAGGAAACTGAGTGTCATTGTTGTCAGGAAGAGTCAGAGTCAACAGAAGTTGAAGAAACTGAAGAAAGAGCTCAAGAGGTAGCAGAGTTTGTTGCAGAAGAACTTGAGTCACCAGTCGAAGAAGTACCTTCAAGTGATAGCAACGATGAAGAAGCTAATCAAGCTCAATCAGACGAAACGGAAGCAGACACTTCTGAAAAAGTGAAAGAAGATCTAGTAATCGAAGAAATTCCTCAAGTTCAAGAGACTGTACAGGAAAAATATGACCGTAGTCTCAAGAAAACTCGTACGGGCTTTGGAGCTCGTTTGAATGCTTTCTTTGCTAACTTCCGCTCTGTTGATGAAGATTTCTTCGAAGAACTTGAAGAACTCTTAATCATGAGTGACGTTGGTGTACAGGTAGCTTCAAATCTTACTGAAGAATTGCGCTATGAAGCAAAACTTGAAAATGCCAAGAAACCAGATGTCCTCCGTCGTGTGATCATCGAAAAATTGGTAGAGCTTTACGAAAAAGGTGGACAATACAATGAAAGCATTAACTTTCAAGATGGTTTGACAGTTATGCTTTTTGTAGGTGTTAATGGTGTCGGGAAAACAACTTCAATCGGTAAATTAGCGCATCGCTACAAGCAAGCAGGCCAGAAAGTCATGCTTGTTGCTGCGGATACTTTCCGTGCAGGTGCAGTTGCCCAGTTAGCAGAATGGGGTCGTCGAGTAGATGTTCCAGTCGTAACTGGTCCGGAGAAAGCAGATCCAGCTAGTGTTGTCTTTGATGGGATGGAACGTGCAGTAGCAGAAGGTATTGATATTCTCATGATTGATACAGCTGGCCGTTTACAAAACAAGGAAAACTTGATGGCAGAGTTGGAAAAAATTGGTCGTATCATTAAACGTGTTGTGCCAGAAGCTCCGCATGAAACCTTCCTAGCTCTGGATGCGTCAACTGGGCAAAACGCTCTTGTTCAAGCCAAAGAGTTTTCAAAAATTACTCCTGTTACAGGAATTGTCTTAACTAAGATTGATGGAACTGCCCGAGGTGGGGTTGTTCTTGCTATCCGTGAGGAACTCAATATCCCTGTTAAGCTAATTGGATTTGGTGAAAAAATCGATGATATCGGTGAGTTTAACTCTGAAAACTTTATGAAGGGCCTTCTAGAAGGTTTGATATAAACGAAAATCCTGCAAGAATTCTTGCAGGATTGTTTTTGATTATGTGACTTTCAGTCCGTCTCGCTCCGTTAGGTGCGAGACAAAAAAAACACCCGCTATGCGGGTGCGCATCGAAGGTTATACCAAAAAACTCCAAACGCGATACAATTAAG
>NZ_JWAJ01000027.1 GCF_001068775.1 Streptococcus pseudopneumoniae | reverse complement strand
TCAACATCTTTAACATACTCAACTTCAGGTTCAATTGGCGTTTCTACTACTTTGTCCTTCGCTCCCACTTTTACAACTCTAGCTATTGTTAGAGTTACGACTTCTGGTTTGCCTTTTGATGGAGTTAGGGTTCCATTTACTGGATTTACGCTATAGGTTGTGGTGACTTTAGTTTGTCCTGCTTTCCCTGGAAATTGAACGGTAACAGTACCTTTTGGACTGTTCTCATCTTTTAAATAAACTGGTTTGGGTTCAACTGAATTATACTCAACTATATCCTTCGCGCCCCCTCTATTGACTACTTCTTCCTTCTCAGCCGAAGTAAGACTGCCAATTTTTGAGTCTACTGTGTAGCTCGTTGTCTTCTTAACAACGTCGTCTCCTTTTTTAATGTATTCTACTTCATCCTTGGCTGCGACTTTGACAACTGTTTCTATTGCCGGTTGCTTAACTATTGGTTGTCCTACATGTTTAATAAGATCTCCAGTTTTAGGATTTACACTATAAGTTGTTGTTACCGTCTGTTTCCCAGTTTTTCCAGGTGCTTCAACATTATCTTGTCCTTTTTCGCGTGTATCATCTTTTACGTATTTCTTAGATGATGGGATTTCTGTTGTTTCTACTTTGTCCTTCGCACCATCTTTCTTGAACATTTCATCAAGTGTATTTTTAGTAATCTGTCCTGTATCAGGATCCTTTATACTAACAGTTGTTGACTTAATGATGTCATCTCCGCGTTTACTATATACAGTAGTTTCTCCAAATTTTTCTAGAGACTTCGCTGTAGTAATCTTAGGATTTTGAAAACCTATCCCATCTAAGGAAATTCGTTTCCCAGAAATAAACTCTGGTCGTCTATTAATCATATCGGCTTCAAAATAAGAACGGGAACTATGCCCTCCTTTTGTATCCCCAACATTTATAACAACATCACTATCATTACTGACACTTTTTCCTATAGTAGAATCATTATTAACTATATAATGTGTCATTTTCCCAGACTTAGCTATGTTTTTGCTATCTAAACCTTTTTGCCAAAACGCAGATGATGAGAGAAGACCTGTCCTCACTTTTGGAGCATTAAATGTCGTCCCTTTTTTTAATACATTATTATAAAAGTTTCTATAAGCCAGCTGTTCTTTAGTAGACATGACTCTGCTGTCAGAATATGCCAACTGATAGGCTTCAACCATTGCCCGTTGTACTAAATATCCTCCCAGAGAATGTCCTGTTAGATAAAGGTTGGTGATACTCTTATCCTTAGCTAATTCACGCATAATTTCTTCTGCTTCTATCGCCTGTTTAGGATTACTCCCTGTTCCAAGTGTTATATCAGCACCTATATCTTTAGAATCACTAGTCCCACGAAATGCTAGTACCTGGGCAGTTCCATTTGGTAAATATAAGAAATCGCTCTTAGTCTCAAATAATACAGCATCAAGTCCACTGGATGTATGATAACTTTTCTTTCTTTCCCAATAAGGTCCCAATTCCCTATTCATCATCATATATTCATAGCGTGGTTTACTTTCACCTTTCTTTTTGTATAACTCTGCTTCTGTTAAAGGTCTCTTATGATCCAGTACTCTGTCAATGTACTTATCGTCACGGTAAGCCAATTCCATGAACATAATCATATCACGTTCACTTACATTCCATTTTAATTTTTCATCTGGCTTTTCGTCACTATCAATAATCCCATCACCATCAGTATCCTCTAGTAACGGATGACTATTATAACCTACATACTTTTTACCATTTTTTTCATATATATAAACTTCTTCTTTATCCTTCAAGTAATCATCATCTGTATAACCTTCTGGATTTAACTTGGGACCATTAACTAACAAACTATCCAGTTGATCACCTTCTGAACCGATTATTCCTGCTTTGATTTTTTTAGCATCTTCCTCAGTCAATTCATATTTTTTAATCTCAGTAGGATTTGATGCTGCTCTAACCTCTGGAGCACTTGATCTGTCTTCACCAGCCACCAAAGTAGTTGCCGTCGAATTGATATTTTCCTTACCACCGGAAGTATCTAGAACTGTCTCTTTTGTAGCTACTGTTGAAATCTCTTTAGCATCTATCTCAGAAGAAGCATTGTTTCGATGTTCTGAGATACTTTGAGCTTCTTCTTTGATCTCCACAGTCGGCAGAGAATTGTCAGTTTCAGAATTAACTTCTATCCCTGTATTATTATCATTATTATTTTCCGTAGAAGCTAAGACTCCTTGAGTTGGAGCAAATAAGGAAACCCCTATTAGTACAGATGCCACTCCAACAGAAAACTTTCGAATCGAAAAACGTTGGCGTTTATTAAAGATATCTTTCATGTTACCCAATTCCTTTTTAACTATCATTTCTATATATAATATAGAAGGTGTCAACATTTTCTGTTAACAAAATCATACTTTTTTATTTTCCTAAAATTTAGGAAGTTTACTCTACTTTAATACATCACATTTTAAATCCTTTCAATCTTTAAATAACTATTTGTTGTAATAGCTAAACCCAGTCCCCCTGTTAATCAGGCGTGTTATTTAGGTTACGGACAGAACCGCTAATTTTAGACTTCCAAACAACTCTGTAAAAAATAACAAGGTTATCTTTTTCTCTTTTATCATCTAGGTACATTTCCCCATCCATATGAAGATCAATAACTTGCTGTTAAAATTTCAGTAAATTAAGAAAGAAATCTAAATATTGCACTTTCTATACTGCCATTATATCACAAAGAGTTCATTAAAGGAAAAAAATCACCATTCTTGATTCTCTAGAAAACCAAGAAATGGTGATTCTATGTTAATTTTCTTGAAGCTCGATGACAATTTCTTGACCATTTTCTTTTTCTTCCACAACTACTTTCTCTTCCAGTTGTGATTTAAAATGATTCAAGGTTTCTTTTGAAGCTTCAGTCGCTTGTTGAGCATGATATTTTGCTTTATCAAGAACAGTGTCAAGAGTAATTTCCCCAGATTCAATCTGCTCTTTTGTTTTAAGAACAAATTCTTTGGTTTGTTCTTTGACATCCGTTAATTTTTCACAAACCTGCTCTTTAGCATACTCAGGATCTTCTTTTAGATCTTCTAAAAATTCTTGTGCTTGGCTTCTAACTTGTTTTCCTTTGTCACTTGTTAGAAACAAGGCTGCAGCAACACCTGAAACAGTTCCTAGAAAGATAGATGATAGTTTACCCATTAGCTTACTCCTTTTTTATTTTTTGAAAAATTTACTTGCAAGACGAAGAGCTGACAGACTTGCACCAGTCTTGAGTGTTTTTGAACCAGCTGATGAAGCTTTCTTGCTCAAAACACGCGCTTGATCATTAAGGTCTGATACAGAAACAGACAAATCAGCCACTGCTGTAAAGAGGGGGGCAATCGTTGCCACTTTAACGTTGATATCATCAACCAGAACATTGACCTTTGTAAGCAATTCATTTGTTTGATGAAGAGTTACATCTACATCTGATGTTAAAGTTTTAACAGTTTTTTCAGTTTCATCAATTACACGACCAACTTTTTGAAGGGTAATAATCAGATAAACTAAAAATACAACCAAGGCAATTGCCACAATAATATAAGCCACTTCTAACATTTTAATTCTCCTTTTTTACATTATAAAATGGTGCTTTTTCCCGATTTTGATAAAAAATGATATAAATACCAAGGCCAATCAATAGCGCAGACAACCACTGAGATACTCGAAGCCCAAAGAACATGAGACTATCCGTACGCATGCCCTCGATAATCATACGTCCAAATCCGTACCAAATTAGATAAAAGGCAGTAATATGACCACGACGGATATTCTTTAATCGGCGTCTAAAAATGACAATCAAGGCAAAACCGATCAGATTCCAGATAGATTCGTATAAAAAGGTTGGTTGGCGGTATGAGCCATCAATATACATCTGATTCTTAATAAAATCAGGTAAGTAATCAAGATTTTCAACGACTGCTCCATAAGCTTCTTGGTTAAAGAAGTTTCCCCAACGCCCTAAACTCTGAGCAATCATGACGCTCGGAGCTGCAATATCTAAGAAATCCCAAGTATTGATTAATTTGCGATCAGCAAAGATATAGAGAACAATCGCTCCAGTAATTAAACCGCCATAAATCGCAAGGCCACCATTCCAAATAGCAAAAATCTCTCCCAGATGTTGGCTATAATAATCAAATCTAAAAATAACATAGTAGAGTCTAGCACCAATGATGGATAAAGGAAAGGCAATTAAGATAAAGTCCAAAATATCATCAGATAAAATCTTCTTTTTAGGCGCTTCTTTACTGGCAAGGTATACCGCTAAAACAAGACCTGAAACAATGCAGAGTGCATACCATCTAACAGCTAAAGGGCCAATTTGAAAAGCAATTGGATCAATCATCTTTCACCTCGTTCTTTGCAATCAGATTTGTCAATCTTTCTTCAAACAATCGAGTAGCATCAAAGCCCATTTCCTTAGCACGATAATTCATCGCTGCTGCTTCGATAACGACAGAAATATTACGTCCTGTTTTTACAGGAATGCGGATACGTGGAATGGTTACTCCAGAAATCTCCAACTCCTCAGCATTATTACCTAGGCGATCAAAAGTCTTTTGCGTGTCATAATTTTCTAGATAGACAGCTAACTGAACTTGTGAAGAATCCTTAACTGCACTGGCACCATAAAGACTCATCACATCTATAATACCAACACCACGAATCTCAAGTAAATGCTTCAAGATTTCAGCTGGTTCACCCCAGAGAGTCATTTCATCCTTAGCAAAGATATCTACACGGTCATCAGCTACCAAACGGTGTCCTCGTTTCACGAGTTCTAGACCTGTCTCACTCTTACCAATACCACTGTCACCCTGAATGAGCACACCCATACCATAGATATCCATCAAGACACCATGTACACTTTCACGCTCAGCCAAACGAGAATCTAGGTAACTTGACAATTCCCCAGACAGACGACTTGTTGCTGTACGACTCGTTAAAATAGCGATTTTACATTCTCTAGCAGCCTTTAGCATTTCCTCTGGAACTACTAAACCACGCGCAACAATAACTGCAGGTGTTTCTGGTTGAAACATCTTTTTCAAAACCTGGTAGCGGTTATGAGAAGACATACTAATCAGATAAGACCACTCTTTCATTCCCAAAAGTTGAATCCGCTCTGGAGTATAGTAGTCAAAATACCCCGTCATTTCAAGCCCTGGTCGCGTAATATCCGCAGTATTGATTTTCTTTTCAAGTAATTCAGGCTCACCATAGACAATGTCTAGTCTGAGCTTATCAATCACTTCTTTGACTAAAACTGACATAATTTTCTCCTTCAATCAAGTTCTTCCCTCTATTATATCAAATTGTAGTAGGAAGTTTCAGAATTTTGCAGGATTTATAGGATTTATTTAAAGCAAAAAAGACTAGATTACTCTAGCCTTTCTTATTAATTAGAATTTTTTACGTTTACGAGCTGCTTCTGACTTACGTTTACGTTTTACAGAAGGTTTTTCATAGAATTCACGTTTGCGTGTTTCTTGAAGAGTACCAGCTTTAGTAACTGCACGTTTGAAACGACGAAGAGCATCGTCAAGAGATTCATTCTTACGTACTACTGTTTTAGACATTTTTTTCACTCCCTTCAAGTTCAAGATCTATTCTATTTTACACGGAATAAAGAAAATTGTCAAGAAAAAAATGAAATTCTCCCAAATCATTCCATTTAAAATTTACAAGATTTTACCATTATGTCTAGCCTAGTTCTCCACTTCTAAAGTTTGTTCTAAACGAACACTTAATTTTTTAATTTCTACCCCCATGTGGTCTAGGTACTCCCAATAATCTGACGGTAGATCAGAAATAGATCCTTTACTTGACCTAAACTAATAGCTTCCAGATTTGCTAAATACTGACATAAAGCAGAAAGTGCAGAACAATCAAATTTGTCTTCGTCATGTAAAAAATACAAAAAATTTTGATTTTCATCCCTTATCATATTTGAAATATATCCAAACCAAAAAACCACCCAATCCATAGGATCGAATGGTCTTTAATGATAAAAATCTTATTTCTTTAACAAGCTGAGTGCTGCTGCATCTGCGATAATGGTCACATCTGGATGGTTTTGCAGGCTGCTTGCTGGAAGACTTTCTGTCACAGGACCTTCAACAGTTCCAGCGATAGCTTCTGCTTTTGATTCACCATAAGCAAAGAGAAGGATAGACTTAGCATCCAAAATGTTCTTAATACCCATTGAAATAGCTTGTGTTGGAACATCTTCAATCTTCTCAAAGAAGCGCGCGTTAGCTTCGATTGTAGACTGGTCAAGCTCTACAAGGTGAGTTTGGCTATCAAATGGTGTGCCTGGTTCATTAAAGCCAATATGACCATTGCGACCAATTCCTAAGATTTGTAGGTCAACTGGATGGTCAGCAAGAATTTGGTTGTAGCGTTCTACTTCTGCTTCTGCATTATCCTTGACACCACGTGGCAAGAAACTTTCTTTAAATGGTTTCTTGTTGAATAGATTTTCTTGCATAAAGTAACGGTATGATTGAGGATTGTCCCCATCAAGACCTACGTACTCATCCAAGTTCACACTTGTAAGATTTGAAAAATCAAGATCGCTATCAACGATTCGTTGGTAAAATTCCAAAGGGCTACTTCCTGTTGCAAGTCCCAATGTTTGTGCACCGTTTTCCAATTTTTCTTTTAAGATATCAAAAGCAACTTTTCCACCTTCAATTGGATTTTCCACTTGAATAACTTTCATCTTTTCATCCTCCGTTTCAATCTATATTCATTATATGGTATAGACCAATTTTTGTCAAGTGAAAACGATTTATTTTCGTTGAAAATATGACAGTAGGCTCAAAATAGCTACTGTCTTGTCTCATTTGATTCTTAAAATCTTGATAGACTTGACAAATAGTAGGAAAGAGCCAAAAAAAGCTCGATAATATTTGTAATAGGCAAATTCCTATAGATATTATGGAGCTTTTTATTGTATCGACTTATCAAATGAAGAGCAGATAGTAGATTGCATACAGAATAGTGCACTGTGACTTCTAAAACATTGCTAGAAATTGATTTGACTTCCTTAATCAATTTATCCAGATTTTATTTCACTTCACTATACTTTCAAGGTCTATTATTTAGTATATCCTCCGACAGGTGAATGGTATCATCAACTAACATGAGATCGCTAGCATTGAGAGAATTTTTTTAATAATATTAGCAACATATTTATTTTACCAAAAATATTAATCATAAAAAATCTTGTTCATCTATACTGAACCTAGAAAATATATTTTTTTAGAGTACTTGATAAAGCCTGGTAACCAGAGACGCTGAGGTGAAGGCCATCTGTTGTGAAGTCTGACTTAAGTTGACCTTTCTGATCTAGTAAGTTCTCAAAAACAGGCACAAATTCAACCTGCATATAGGCAGAGGCTAGGTCTTGATAGGCTTGGTTACACGCCTTGATTTTCTCATTGGTACGAATATACACTGTCTGTTTAAAATCCTCACCTTCATTGACAGGCAAGATGGAAACTAGCTTTATCTGTGACAGTGGATAATCACGAGAAATGGTTTGAATCACACTCTCGAGATTGGTCAGCGTTTGACTCATTGGAATATCTTTTCCAATGTCATTTGTCCCAATCAAAAGTACAATTTGATCCACTGCATCACCATAGAGGTGGGCATCAAGGTTATCTAGTAAAAGTCCGGTCTGATAACCACGAATCCCTCTATTCACAATGGTCTTTGTTGTCCCTAGTAATTCTTGCAAGGGAAAATACTCAACAATAGAATCTCCAATAAAGATGATATCTGGTTCGATTACTGCAATTTGATTGAGTTCACGATACTTGGTTTGAATTTTCTCTTGCTCTTTTAAGAGCCAGTTTTCTAATAGTTGTACTGCCAAGTTATTCTCCTTCTTCTAGCCAGTTTTCTAAAACTTGGTAAACCCCTGCCTGACTGTTTGCTGGCGCTACTTCTGTCGCAATTTCCTTGACTCTATCCTCTGCATTTTCCATTGCGTAAGAAATACCTGCCAACTCTAACATTTCAATGTCATTTTCACTGTCTCCAAAAGCCATGATTTGTTCAGGTTTTAAATTCCAACGTTTGAGCAATTCTTCTAAGCCCCAAGCCTTATGAATCCCATCTTGTAAGATATCAATACAACCATATCCACTAGAAACAGCTCGCACATGCCCATCAAATAAGTCATTGATTTCCTGTAAAACCGAATCGGATCGTTCTTCACCAACAACCATACTCATCTTGAGAACACCACCGAAGAGTTTAGAGTCAAATTCATCGACGAAGTGCATCCTTTGATAGAATTTCTCAATCATCTCCGGAGTCATGAATTTATCAAGTTCGGTAAAGACAGTGCCTTCCTTGACAAATCCACCATTCATAGCAGTTACGACAAACTGATCCTGGCACTCTCTGCCTTTAAAATGAGCTAAAGCTCTATCAACCATAGCATCATCCCAAGTCTGAGCTTGAATCAATTGATCATTTTCGAATATACGAGCACCATTAGCAACCACAAGAACGACTCTCTCTGCTAAATGCTCCAATAATTGTCGCATTCGATGAACTTCATTTCCCGTTGCAATGACAAAACGAACGCCACGTTGATCTAACTGATCTAAAATTTTCTCTAGTCGAGGTAGGTCCAGTTGTCCTTGAGGATCCAACAAAGTACCGTCCATATCCGTCGCTATTATCTTAATATCCATCTTGCTCCTCTTTTAATGTCACTACCACTTCAAACCTACATGCTCGTTCATTTCTTTATAGGCTGTATCAATCCGTTCCTTGGTGGCCTCGTCTAACTGACTTCGGTATTTCCCGCCCTCTATAAAATCTTCCAAGATATAGGTTTGATAAAGATAGAGTGGGTAGCCTTCCGGAGAATAGCCTCCCTTTGGAGTACGACTCACCCAACTTGGATGAGCTTGAGCCGTCTCAATAGTCGTTTTTCCGGATTTCTTCTTAATAGTCACATCCATGAGGACTCCACGTTCCGTCCACTTGGCATTTTCAACATCCTGCATGGTTTCAATCCGTTGATTTGAGATAAAATTCCCCATAGAGTAGATGATAAGCTTTTTATCACCGTCTTTTTCAACCGTTTCAGCTGGTTCAACAACGTGAGGGTGACCACCAAAGATAATATCAGCTCCCCAATCAATCATTTTATGGTAAAGTTTCTTTTGCTCCTCAGTCGGCTCAATTTGATACTCAACTCCCATCTGAGGCATGATAATTGTAATATCCGCCTCCTTCTCTGCTCGTTCAATTTCAGCCTTCATTTTATCTTCGTCTAAGTCTGAAAGATAACGATTATAATCCTCTTGAGAAATGCTTTGTTCAATGCCGTTAAAACCATAGGAATAAGCTAAAATAGCAACTTTAATACCATTAACTTCCTTGATAAGTAAAGGTGCCTTATCTCGGGATTCATGGGTATAGACCCCGACCGGCGTCATTCCTGCCTTTTCAATAGCATCTGCAGTTGAAACCACGCCCTCAATCTGAGAATCTAAGATATGATTGTGAGCCAAGTCTAGCACTTGATAGCCCGCATCTTTTATAGCGTCCATGACTTCACCAGGCGCATTAAACAAGGGATAGCCTGCAAGATAATGGTCTTTATTTACAGTTCCTTCAAAATCACCAAGAACTAAGTCTGCTTGCTTAAGCCAAGGTTTTACATACTCAAAATTATCATGAAAATCATAGGTGCCATCTGATTTTTTGGCTGAAATGTAGATAATGTCATGATAGAGCAAATCACCATTTGCCATGATACGCGCACTCGTTTCTTGTTCCGTCTCTGCATTCTTTGCCTGAGAACTTGACTGTTGGTGTGTGGAACTTGGATCACTACTGCTTAAAGAAATCCCTCGAGCTCCTTCTACTAATAAAGTAAGCATCATCGAGATAACTACCGAAGTTAACAAGACCACAATAAAAGTGCGATTATTCCACTGCTTATAGTTCCTGAAAAACCGAACAGTATTTCTAATAGCTTGTAAAACGGGACCATTTTTTCTTCTACTACTACGTTGTTCCATAACTTTTCTCCCATAATTTTAAAGTCATATTTCTTATTCTATTATACCACAGACAAATAGGTATTTCCTTTTATTATATTATTTTTTAGCAACTTCTGTGACTTTCTTTCTCATCTGTTTTGTGTTATCATGTAATTGTAATGGAAGGAAAGGAAAGAATATGTCTGCTATAGAACGAATTACCAAAGCTGCTCATTTAATCGATATGAAAGATATTATCCGCGAAGGGAACCCTACTCTTCGTGCCGTTGCCGAAGAGGTCTCTTTCCCCTTGAGCGACCAAGATATCATTCTTGGAGAAAAAATGATGCAATTTTTGAAACACTCGCAAGATCCTGTTATGGCTGAAAAATTAGGTCTACGTGGAGGTGTTGGGCTTGCTGCACCACAGCTGGATATCTCAAAACGCATCATCGCCGTACTGGTACCAAATATCACTGAGGATGGCGAAACACCTCAGGAAGCCTATGACTTACAAGCTGTAATGTACAATCCTAAAATCGTCTCACATTCAGTCCAAGATGCTGCTCTAGGCGAAGGGGAAGGTTGCTTATCTGTTGACCGTGCTGTTCCAGGTTATGTTATCCGCCACGCTCGAGTAACTGTCGACTATTTTGATAAGAATGGAGAAAAGCACCGCATCAAACTTAAGGGCTATAACTCTATTGTAGTTCAACACGAAATTGACCACTTAAATGGCATTATGTTCTACGATCGTATCAATGAAAAAGACCCATTTGAAGTTAAAGATGGTTTGCTCATTCTTGAATAAAGAAAATCCCGTTGCAAGACGGGATTTTGTGTTATAATGAAGATATGAAAACAAACGATATTGTCTACGGTGTACATGCCGTCACAGAAGCTCTTTTAGCAAATACTGGAAACAAACTCTATCTTCAGGAAGATTTACGAGGAAAGAATGTGGAAAAAGTTAAGGAATTGGCTACTGAAAAGAAAGTATCCATTTCTTGGACTTCTAAAAAATCACTTTCTGAGATGACTGAAGGAGCTGTTCACCAAGGTTTTGTCTTGCGCGTTTCTGAATTTGCCTACACTGAACTTGAGCAAATTCTTGCTAAAACACGCCAGGAAGAAAACCCACTACTACTAATCCTTGATGGTTTAACGGACCCACATAATCTCGGTTCTATCTTGAGAACAGCGGATGCAACTAATGTTTCAGGTGTCATCATTCCCAAACACCGAGCTGTCGGCGTCACTCCTGTCGTTGCAAAAACAGCAACAGGTGCGATTGAACACGTTCCTATTGCCCGAGTCACTAATCTCAGTCAAACCTTGGACAAACTCAAGGATGAAGGCTTCTGGACATTCGGTACTGATATGAATGGAACTCCTTGCAACAAATGGAATACCAAAGGAAAGATTGCTCTCATCATCGGAAATGAAGGCAAAGGTATTTCAAGCAACATCAAGAAACAAGTAGACGAGATGATTACCATTCCTATGAATGGTCACGTACAGAGCCTCAATGCCAGTGTTGCTGCTGCCATTCTCATGTACGAAGTCTTTAGAAATCGACTCTAATAAAAAGGGGAGGTTGGGACAAAAGATCCCGACCTCCCCTTTTTATTAGCAATCAAACTTTGACGCGATAGCTGATTGAACTTTTTGTTCGTCTTTTGGACTCCAAAAAGCTCCTAATCATCCTCTCGGGGCTGGGACTACGAAATCGAGACTTTGTCTATCGATTTCTGTCCCACCTCCTTTTTAACTATGTTCAGTAATATATTTATAGGCCTCTTGACCTGCAATAGCGCCATCTCCAACTGCAGTTGTAACTTGACGAAGGTCTTTCTGACGAACATCACCAACAGCAAAAATACCTGCAACGCTTGTTTTCATGTGGTCGTCTGTCACAATCCAACCCGCTTGGTCTCGAATCTGCAACTCTTGGACGAAGTCACTAACAGGGTCCAATCCAACATAGATGAAGACACCACCAAAGGCTTGTTCTGTCACTTGTCCTGTTTTCACATTTTCAATGACAACTGACTCTACACGGTTCTCACCCTTGATTTCTTTGACAACAGAATCCCAAATGAAATTGATTTTTTCATTGGCAAAAGCTCTATCTTGCAAGACTTTTTGAGCACGAAGCTCATCACGACGGTGAATGATAGTTACAGATTTTGCAAACCGTGTTAAGAAGATTGCTTCTTCAACTGCTGAGTCACCTCCACCTACAACCAACAAATCTTGGTCGCGGAAAAAGGCTCCATCACAAACCGCACAGTAAGAAACACCACGGCTATTGAGTTCTTCTTCACCTGGAACTCCCAAGAGACGGTGTTTGGAACCAGTCGCTACGATAACTGTGCGAGTTTCATAAACTTGGTCGTCTGTTACGACTTTTTTGAATTCGCCATGATCCTCAACATTTTCAACGAAGCCATAGAGATGCTCAACACCCAGATTTTCAAGAGGTTCAAACATCTTTTCTGCTAATTCAGGACCACTGATATTGGCATAACCTGGATAGTTTTCAATGTCAGAGGTGTTATTCATTTGACCACCAGGAAGTCCACCTTCAATCAAAGCAACTTTCAGATTACTGCGTGCTGCATACAAGGCTGCAGTCATCCCAGCAGGACCTGCACCAATAATAATCGTATCGTACATTCTCTTTCCTTCTTTCTTGTTGTAACTATTTTTATTCTAACGAATTAAATCCCATTTTACAACTATTAAGCCTTGAGAACCAACAAGATGCTCATGGTTGCAAATGACAATACTGGAATTGTTAAAACTCCAATCATAATCATATCGTAGAGATGGGCTTGACGTGCTTTAGCAGTTTTGTCAACCCCCGACAGAGCTCTAAGTCCAATCCAGAGTCCCAAAATAATCAAGACCAGTAGAATTGTCAACACTAAACTCTCTAAATACAAAGCAAATAGCTGAACTAGCATGCTCTCTCTCATTTCTATTAATTTTAAAGAGCAAACCCAGTTAGCCTAGCCAACTGAGTCTTTCTTATCTTCTATTATATCAAATATAGGTCCGTTTGTAACTAGCAAAGAATTCTTTTGTTCGTTCTTCTTTAGGATGATTGATAATCTCATCTGGTGTTCCAGACTCAATAATCTTTCCTTTATCCAAGAATAAAACCTTATCGGCTACCTGAGAAACAAAGGACATATCGTGACTGACCAAAATCATAGTTTGACCTGATTTGGCAGCATTAGCAATAGATCTTTCTACCTCACCAACTAATTCTGGATCAAGAGCTGAAGTAGGTTCATCCAAGAGCAAGATTGCTGGCTTCATGGCTAAAGCACGCGCCAAAGCTACCCGTTGTTTTTGTCCACCTGATAAGTGGCGAGGATAGTGCTGTTGACGATCAGAAAGACCAACCTTAGCCAACTCTTCTTTAGCAATCTTAGTTGCTTCTTGGTCGGAAAGTTTTTTAACAACTATCAAACCTTCCTTGACATTGTCTAGAGCTGTTCTACGTTCAAATAAGTTGAACTGTTGGAACACCATGGACAACTTGCGACGAAGAGTCAAGATCTCATCTTGAGTAATTTGAGAAAAGTCAACTTTAAAGTCATCAATCTGAATGCTTCCACTATCAGGTGTTTCCAGATAATTTAGGCTACGAAGAAAGGTAGATTTTCCTGCTCCAGATGAACCAATCAAAGCAACTACTTCCCCTTTTTGAATATCTAAATTCAGATGATCCAAGACGGTTTGACCTGAAAAGGATTTGCTTAAATTTGAAATCTTAATCATTAGCGAAGGTCTCCTTTCACATCTGTTTTCACATTATCTGGTGCTTCGATTGCCATTTTTCTCTCAATAAAGCGACCAAGATTTTCAATAGCGATATTTACCACCCAGTATACAAGGGCAACTGAGATGAAACGTTCGAAGTAACGGTAGTCGGCACCGCCCAAAATCTGAGCTTGGGCAAAGACTTCTACAACACCCGCACTAAAGGCTAGGGAAGTCCCCTTAGTCAAACCGATTAGGGAGTTAATCAAGGTTGGAGTCGCTACTACCGCTGCATTTGGAATAATGACTCGACGATAAACTTGTGCACGTGTCATTCCAAGACTACGAGCAGCTTCAATCTCTCCAGGATTAACAGAAAGAATAGCGGCACGGATAGTTTCACTAGCGTAAGCTGCTTCGTTAAAAGCAAAAGCTACAATGGCAAAAGCTGCAGCCGGAATCGCATTGATATTAAAAGCAGTTCCCCATTGTTGATTCAACGCTTTTAATGCCAGAGGAATTCCATAGTAAGTCAACATCAGCTGCACTAGGATTGGTGTCCCTTTTAAGAAACTAACAAAGAATGCTTGTAATGGATAAAGAATTCTAACGCGATTAATTTTTACAATAGCAAAAACCAAGGCCAAGATGATACCAAAAAAAGCACCAAACACTGTCAACATCAATGTTGTTGGCAATTGTTGTACAATTCTTGGAATCCCATCAAAGACAGAACGAAAACTAAACAGTTTACCGTCTGGAATATACTGCATCAAGTTTTGGTACCAATCTGATGCTAAAAGTGTTGTAACATTCATAGAAACATCCTCTCCTGATAATGAATCATTCTATCATACTTCTGCCTAGATTTAAAATATTTGCTACGTGCAGAAGAGACTTTGTCTACCTACTAGTTTATCATACTTTAAAAGTGTGAGGTTATATATTTTACCTATCAAGGAGATAGAAAAAAACTATTTCAAATCCAAGTTGTCGTAGGTTTTACGATAGCCAATTTGTTTAACAACACCATTCTCCACTAATATTGGACGTTTTAATAACATACCATCACCGGCCAAGAGTTTGGCTGCTTCTTTATTGGATAAAGTCCCAACCTTATCTTTTAAGCCCAGTTCACGGTATTTAATTCCACTGGTATTGAAAAATTGCTTCAACTCAAATCCAGAAGTTTCAAGCCAATTTAAAATGACCTCCTCGCTCGGAGTCTCTTCTACGATATGAACATCCTTATATTCTAGTCCGAGTTGATCTAACTCCTTTTTGGCTTTTTTACAAGTTGTACATTTTGGATATTCGATAAATTCTAACATTTTCTTCTCTTTCTATTCTTTCTTCTCTTTAAATGTTGCATTTTCATGCTTCAATAGGCAAGCCTTCTTCTCAATTCCTGAAGCAAAGCCCGTCAGGCGATTGCCGGAACCGAGTACGCGGTGACAAGGTACGAGGATAGACCAAGGATTTCGGCCTACAGCTCCTCCGATAGCTTGAGGAGAAGCTACATGCAAGTCCTTAGCTATTTGACCATAAGTAACTGTCTGCCCAAAGGGTATTTCCCGTAGATAAGACCAAACTTTCTTTTCAAATTCACTTCCAATCGGAGCCAGAGGAAGCTCAGATAGGTCTTGAACTTGTCCTGAAAAATAGCTATCCAAATAAGAAGCAACTTGGTTCAAAACTGGATGGCTTGGAACATCAACGATACACCCAGCTTCCAAACCTCTCTCAAAATGTTTCTGACCTTGAAACCAAATGCCAAGCAAGTAGTGGTCATCAGCAACAAGTGAGAGCTCCCCTATGGGAGAAACATAGAGCATTTTTGCATACTTTTTAGGCATTGGATTTTAATTTTTGATAGGCTAGGCGTTCTCCATCTACTGGAACCTTCCCAACCTTTTTAAAGCCAAGCTTTTCAAAGATATGTTGCATAGCCTTATTTTCAGCGTGCGTATCTGAACGAAAATCTAGGTAATCAAAGCCTTCAATCAAGCCTTCCAAGAAGGTCTGCGCTACCCCTTGCCCTTGAACATCTGCTGCCACAGCAATACGATGAAAAACTAGATACTCTGTCTCTCCTCCTTGCCATTTGCCTTCATAAATAGCTTCATAGGCAGATTCTGGGCTCTTAGTCACTGCCGCATAGGCTAAGAGATCACCTTCGTCTAGGGCTACATAAGCTTGACCTGAGATGATATCATCGATGATAATATCAGCATTGGGATAACCATTTTGCCATTGGTCTCTACCAGCTTTGGCTAGAGTTTTTCTAGCATCTTCAATTACTTTCATTACTGCATCAACTTCATTTGGAAAGGCTAAACGAATTTCCATCTTATCTCCTCTTTTCTGACTAGTTTCTCTCATCATAGCATAATTTAAGGCTTTCTACAAGCAGTTAAAACTTGACTTTTTATTTCTATTATTTTATAATCTAGTTATTAAAACTAGATAAGCAGGAGTTGGAAATGAAAACTACTTTTTCCTACCCAGAATGGGACGAAATTCCAAACATTGATCTCTATTTGGATCAGGTCCTACTTTATGTGAATAAAGTTTGTTCCCCTATTTCTCTTACTAAAGAGAAAGGCTTAACGGCGTCTATGGTCAATAACTATGTCAAACACGGCTATCTGACAAAGCCACACAAGAAAAAATATCAACGCCAGCAAATTGCTCGCTTGATTGCGATAACGACTCTAAAGTCTGTTTTTTCTATCCAAGAAATTGCTCAAACCCTTAATACCCTACACACAGAGACTAACTCAAAAGAACTTTACAATGCTTTTGTGGACTATATGAATGAAGACCTAGACCCAGCTAATCCAATCATTCAAGCGAGCTGTCAAACGGTCAAACTTTATCATCAAACACTAGCACTAGTCTATACAGAAAATGAAGAGGAGGAAACAAATGAATACTAGTTTTAAACTTAGCAAGCGCCTTAGTTTTGGAGAAGAAATAGCAAACAGTGTCACCCATGCTGTAGGGGCATTGATGATGCTCATCTTACTTCCTATTTCCTCTACTTATAGTTACGAGGAACATGACCTTTTATCATCTGTTGGCGTTTCTATTTTTGTCATTAGCCTCTTTCTCATGTTCTTATCTTCTACTATCTACCACTCTATGGCTTATGGCTCAACCCATAAATATGTATTACGTATCATTGACCATTCCATGATTTATGTTGCCATTGCTGGCTCTTATACTCCTGTCGTTTTGACCTTGATGAATAACTGGTTTGGTTATCTGATTATCGCCATTCAGTGGGGAACAACTATTTTGGGTATTCTTTATAAAATATTTGCCAAAAAAGTCAATGAAAAATTTAGTCTGATACTCTACCTCATCATGGGTTGGCTAGTTGTGGCTATTCTACCAGCAATCATCAGTCAAACAAATCCAATCTTTTGGACTCTTATGGTATCAGGTGGGCTTTGCTATACAGTTGGTGCTGGTTTTTATGCTAAGAAGAAACCATACTTCCACATGATCTGGCACCTCTTCATTCTGGCAGCTTCCGCTCTCCAATACATTGCTATTGTTTATTACATGTAAAAATAGGTCGAGACAAAATCTCGACCTATTTTTATTTGCACATATTGATAAAGTATTGATGCAGGCGAAGATCATTTGTCAATTCAGGATGAAAGGAGGTTACCAGCATATTTTTTTCTTGTGCCGCAACGATTTGATTGTTCACAATCGCTAGAACATCAACACTGTCACCAACACTACTGATAATTGGTCCACGGATAAAGGTCATTGGAATTTTACCAACGCCCTTGCAGTCAGCTTCTGTATAAAAGCTTCCTAACTGACGTCCATAGGCATTGCGCTCCACTACTATGTCCATGGTAGCCAGATGAGTCTCTTCCTGAGAAGTAATCTGTTTCGCTAGTAAAATCAAACCAGCACAAGTCCCAAAGACTGGTAAACCATTGAGAATACTCTCTCTTAGAGGAAGTAGCATCTGTTGGTCACGTAGGAGTTTTCCCATAGCTGTCGACTCACCGCCAGGTAAAATCAAACCTGATAGCTCACTTCGATGTTGCTGAAAATCTTCTAGGTTTCGCAGTTCAATACTTTCAACTCCTAGTTGAGCAAGTATTTTCTCGTGTTCTACAAAGGCACCTTGCAAGGCCAAGATTCCGATTTTCATCTATTTTCCTCGCTCCGCCATGAGAATTTGGATTTCATTCTCATTGATACCAACCATAGCTTCTCCCAAGTCTTCAGAGATTTGAGCTAAAATTTGAGGATTCTGATAGTTTGTAACTGCCTTAACAATTGCTGCTGCACGTTTAACAGGATCACCTGACTTGAAAATCCCTGAACCAACAAAGACACCTTCTGCACCTAGCTGCATCATAAGAGCAGCATCTGCAGGTGTTGCTACACCACCTGCTGCGAAGTTAACGACTGGTAGTTTTCCATGTTCGTGAACGTATTGAACTAATTCTACAGGTACTTGGAGTTCTTTTGCTGCGACATAGAGTTCATCTTCACGGAGATTTTGAATGCGACGAATTTCTTGATTCATCATACGCATATGACGAACCGCCTGAACGATGTCTCCTGTTCCTGGTTCCCCTTTTGTACGGATCATAGAAGCTCCTTCAGCGATACGGCGCAAGGCTTCTCCTAGGTCTTTAGCACCACAAACAAAAGGAACTTGAAATTCTTTCTTGTCCACATGGAAACGATCGTCAGCTGGAGATAGAACTTCGCTCTCATCGATATAGTCAATCTCGATGGCCTCTAAAATCTGTGCTTCAACAAAATGCCCAATTCGAACCTTAGCCATAACTGGAATGCTGACAGCTTCTTGGATTTCCTTAATCATCTTTGGATCACTCATGCGAGAGACACCACCCGCTGCACGAATATCAGCTGGGATTCGCTCCAAGGCCATAACAGCTGCCGCACCCGCAGCCTCTGCAATTCTTGCTTGCTCAGGATTTTGAACATCCATGATGACGCCACCCTTAAGCATCTGTGCCAAATTTTTATTTAATTCATAACGATTTTCAGTCATTTTCTCTTCCTCAATAGTTGTATTGGTAGCTACAATTTTATTGTAAGGTATAAAAGACTGCATAACAAGATAAAATAAATCGATTTGTCCGGGTACAATTATCTCTATCACAAAAAAAGCACCCACATTGGGTACTTTTATTTCTTAGATTTTTTAATGTTTTTAACAAGATAAAAGAGATATCCTGAAACCATATAGGCAAGAAAGATAGTAGCTGCCCATTTAAAGACAAAGCCCCAACCATGTTTGGTAGCATTCAAAAAGAAATAAGGGAAGGGACTATCCTTAGCGTTAGGGACATCCATCTTTAGAACAAAACCGTTTAAGATGGCAA
This sequence comes from Streptococcus pseudopneumoniae, assembly GCF_001068775.1. Classification (GTDB taxonomy): domain Bacteria; phylum Bacillota; class Bacilli; order Lactobacillales; family Streptococcaceae; genus Streptococcus; species Streptococcus pseudopneumoniae_N. Next base: position 10,939 of record NZ_JWAJ01000027.1, on the reverse strand, counting down.
AAATCATATAAAACAAAGGAAGGCTGGTCCAAAGCATGGGATCAAACCACTTATATTGACGACTCTTATCAAAAATAATTGTATCTGCTAAAAACCAGAGAGGTACGATATAATGACAAAGGAAATTCTCCAAACGGTAAAAATCTGTCGTCAAAGGAGCTAGCATGAAATGATAGATGACACAAGTAATCATGATACTCATAGTGACACCACCTTTGAGACGTAGAATTCCTGGACTTTGCCAACTATCACCGCCACTACGCATCTTTAACAAAAGATAAGCTGTAAAGATGACAACCAAAAGGTTGGAAAGGACTGTATAGTAAAGCAACATCCCTAAACCACCACGTTTGGTAATTTCCAGATAGACCCCTGTAAATGCTGCGAAAAACAAGAGAGTCCGACTGAAAAAAATAAATTTATTCCAAGCAGTCATGATTAAATCTTTTTAACAAATTCTGATTTCAATTTCATAGCACCAAAACCATCAATCTTACAATCGATGTTGTGGTCACCCTCAACAATACGGATGTTTTTCACACGTGTCCCTTGCTTAAGGTCTTTTGGAGCACCTTTTACCTTAAGGTCTTTGATCAAGGTTACTGTATCACCGTCAGCCAATTTATTTCCATTAGCGTCGATAGCAACAAGGCCTTCTTCAACCTCTACTTGCTCAGCAGGATTCCATTCATAAGCACACTCTGGGCAGACTAGCAAGGCTCCGTCTTCATAGACATATTCTGAATTACATTTTGGGCAATTTGGTAGATTGTTCATTTTATCTCCTTCTATTTTCATGATGGTTTGATTGTCAAATTTTCGTTAACAAAGACTATTATACCTTAAAATTAAAAATTTGACAAATTGCTAAAAAACCGACTCACCACTATCGTGGTCAATCGGTTAAAATTTCAAATTAAAAATGTTTGACTGCTTCTGATTTAATTTTTTCGACAACTTCTAAAATACTTAGTCCTGTCGTATCCAGATAGATTGCATCATCTGCCTGCTTAAGAGGAGAAGTTTCACGATGACTATCTTTATAATCACGCGCAGCAATCTCTTCTTTCAAAGTTTCCAAATCTGTTTCAATCCCCTTTGAAAGATTTTCCTTATAACGTCGTTCTGCACGCTCATCCACTGAAGCAACAAGAAAAATCTTCAATTCAGCCTTAGGCAAGACCACTGTACCAATATCTCGACCATCCATGACGATTCCGCCTTGTTGGGCAATTTCTTGCTGGAGGGCTACCAATTTTTCACGAATAGCTGGAATAGCTGCAAAAGCTGATACAGCATTAGTTACTTCATTTTCTCGGATTGGATTGGTAACATCAACGTCTCCAACAAAAACAAGCTGTTCTCCTGTTTCGGCACGACCAAAACTAATCGGATATTGTTCCAATAATTCAAGAAGTCGAGATGACTCTTCTGGGCTTACTTGGTTATTTAAAGCAATGTAAGTCGCAGCACGATACATGGCACCTGTATCCAGATAAGTATAGCCAAAGTCCTTAGCGATAATCTTAGCTACTGTACTCTTACCACTTGAAGCTGGACCATCAATAGCGATCTGAATTGTTTTCATTCTAACTCCTATCTTGTCTTAAGGACATCACCAGGATTTGCAAACCAAGTTCCTGAAGACATATGACCAGGGTTCAAGGCTTCAAGCTGGGCAATAGAAATGCCTGCTCTAGCTGCAATAGCTGCCTCACCTTCACCTGCAAGGACAGTAATGGTTCCCTCAGCATTTGTATGCTCCTCTGAACTACTTGAAGAAGTTGATTCTGCTTCAGAACTTGATGCTTCAACTGAACTACTTGATGATGTTGAAGAAACTTCCTCTACCTTAGGCGCAGAAGAATCATGAAAATCTTTCAAGGCTGCCGTACGATCACTTCCACCGGATGACAGGTAGATTAGAATAGCAATCATACCGACAACGATAACAAAGAAAATACAAGCCAAAATCGTTAAAATACGATTAGCTCCTACTCCTGATTCCTTATTTCCTCTGCTTCTGCGTTCCGAACGACTTTCCTCGATGTCGTAAATATCTTCTTGCCATGGTTCCTTTTCCATACCTTACTCCTTGTTTTTTTTCTAATTTCTTATTACAATATAAATATGAAAATCACACTTATACCTGAACGATGCATTGCCTGCGGGCTATGCCAAACCTATTCTGATTTATTTGATTACCATGATAATGGTATAGTGCGTTTCTATGATGATCCTAATCAACTAGAGAGAGACGTCCCAGCTAGTGAAGAGCTACTGGAAGCTGTAAAACAGTGTCCCACTCGCGCGCTCATCAAAGATTAATTTGTCATCAGTGGTGATTCGATTTCCAAATACCACTTCCTCTAGTTTAGCATATTTTTCCAGAAAATTATAGTCTTTTGAAGGACTTATTTTTAGCAAATCTTATCTTGACTCACTCTGTTCTTTTATCAGATAGAGGGGTCTTTTTTTCGTTTCCAGATAAATTTTACTGATATATTTTCCGAGAATCCCAATCGTCAATAATTGGACACCACCAAGAAATAGAATGACAGCCATCAGAGAGGTCCAACCAGAAGTTGGATTGCCAAGTAAGAGAGTACGGACAACTACAAACAGTGTCATCACCAAAGCCAGAAAACATGATGAAAGACCCGCAACAAAAGCTAATATCAAAGGAAAATCTGAAAAATTCACAATCCCTTCGATAGAGTAGAAAAAGAGTTGTCTAAAGCTCCAACTAGTCTTACCCGCCCGCCTTTCAACATTAGGGTATTCTAGATAGTGAGTGTGAAAACCAACCCAGGCAAAGAGCCCTTTGGAAAAGCGATTGTATTCTGTCAATTCCAACACTGCATCCACAACTGTTCTTCTCATCATTCGAAAATCACGGACACCCGATGGAAGAGCCACTGGGCTAATTTTTTGCATGAAACGATAAAAAAGATCGGCGCAGAAACTACGTAAAACGGGTTCCCCGTCTCGACTAGTTCTCCTAGTTCCAACACAATCCAAGTCTGGATTCTGATCTAGTAGTTCTTTCATCTCAAGCAAGAGGCTTGGTGGATCCTGAAGGTCTGCATCCATAACCACCACCAAATCTCCACTTGCTTGTTGTAAACCTGCATATATGGCCGCTTCCTTCCCAAAATTTCGCGAGAAAGAGATATAATGTACTGCAGCATTTTTCTCTCGATAAACCTTTAGAACGTCCAAAGTCTTATCAGTCGAACCATCATCTACAAAAATGTATTCGATTTCTGTTCCCAAATCTGGGATCAGTACTTCAAGAGTTTGATAAAAAAGAGGAAGTACTTCCTCTTCGTTTAAACATGGGACTATGATTGAAATCATCATCTTAGTCTTCAAATCCATTTGGATGTTGACTTTGCCAACGCCATGCGTCTTGACACATCTCTGTAATACCAAGTTCTGCTTCCCATCCTAGCTCTTCCTTAGCTTTTGCTGGATCTGAGTAGCAAGCTGCAATGTCACCTGGGCGACGTTCAACAATACGATATGGAATAGGACGTCCGACTGCTTTTTCCATATTTTGGATAATTTCAAGAACTGAGTAGCCTTTTCCTGTACCAAGGTTGTAAATGTTTAGTCCTGAACCTTTTTGAAGCTTCTTAAGTGCCGCAACGTGCCCTTTTGCTAGGTCAACGACGTGGATATAGTCACGTACACCTGTTCCATCTTCAGTATCGTAGTCGTCTCCAAAGACCTGAACTTGTTCCAACTTACCAACTGCAACTTGTGTCACATATGGAAGAAGGTTATTTGGAATACCGTTTGGATTTTCACCCAAATCACCGCTCTTATGCGCACCAATTGGGTTGAAGTAACGAAGTAAAACAACGTTCCACTCTGAATCTGCTTTATAGATATCTGTCAAGATTTCTTCCAGCATTAGCTTGGTACGACCATATGGATTTGTAGCTGAAAGTGGGAAATCTTCTAGGATTGGGACTGTATGAGGATCTCCATAAACAGTTGCTGATGAACTGAAGATGATATTCTTACAGTTTGTCTTTTCCATAACTTTCAAGAGACTGACAGTTCCAGCGATATTGTTATCATAGTAGGCAAGTGGGATACGTGTAGACTCACCTACAGCTTTCAAACCAGCAAAATGAATCACACCTGTTGGTTCTTCATGTTTGAAAATATCACGAAGTGTATCTGTGTCACGAATATCTGCTTCGTAGAAAGGAATTTCTACCCCAGTGATTCTTTCGACTACTTCAAGACTTTTACGACTACTGTTTACCAAATTATCCACGACAATTACTTGGTGTCCAGCTTGGACCAATTCAATGACAGTGTGAGTTCCGATAAAACCTGCTCCACCTGTTACCAGAATTTTTTCTTGCATTTTATTTCCTCAATTCTTGGATTATTTTTTTCATTTTACCATTTTTGATAGGGAAAGTCATTTACTTTCCTAAGACTATCGTAAAAACTAGGTAAAAAGTTTACTATTGTTTCTTTTTAATATATCTTTCAGTCGGATAATCTGCTGGATCCAATACTCCTTTTCTCCCTTGAAGCATTTGAGCTAGATGATAACCGATAATAGGACCAGTCGTTAACCCTGAAGATCCTAGACCACTTGCTGTATAGACTCCTGATAAGTTTGGAACCTGTCCGAAAAACGGCGAAAAATCACTCGTATAAGCACGAATCCCCACACGTTCACCACTTATCATTGCATCTTTTAAACTAGGATAAAACGAACTTGCTGCTTCAGCCATTTGTTGGAGCAAATTTTTATCGACTGTAAGATCAAATCCCATGTCATTTTCATGGGTAGCTCCTAGAGATAACTTACCTCCAGGAAATGGTATCAAATCCCACTCACCTTCCGGCATAACTACAGGGTAAGCTCCCATGTCTTGTGGCACTTGATAATCTCTAAGTTGACCTTTTTGAGGACGAACATCCACCTCATAGCCTAAAGGCTCCAAAAAGTGTCCAAGCCAAGCTCCCGTAGATAAAATTACTTGGTCAAACATTTGATTGTCTATCTGATAGCCTGATAATAAAGGAGTTAGACTAACCTCTTTCTTTACGACCTTAACCTGACTGGCATCCAGTAAACGACTCACTAGGAGTTGCCCATCTACTCGAGCTCCACCAGAAGCATAAAGCAATCTCTCAAATCCCTTTAGACCAGGGAATAACTTACTCGCAGACTCTTGATCCAGAATGGCTAATTCCCCTATTAAGGGAGATTCATCTCTACGTTGCAGAGCTAGTTGATAGAGTTCTTCCAATTTAGACTCATCTTTTTTCAAGAGAAAGACTCCTGAGCGCTGGTAAAAATCTACCTTTTGACCAGATTTTTCTATATCAGCTAATAAATCTACATAAAAATCTGCTCCTAGGCGCGCCATCTTGTACCAGACCTTATTGCGTCGTTTAGAAAACCAGGGGCTGATAATTCCTGCCGCTGCCTTGGTCGCTTGTCCGTGCCCATGATCAAAGACAGTTACTTCGATATCAGTTTCTTTAGAAAGATAGTAGGCAGCCGTTGCCCCTACAATTCCTGCTCCTACAATAGCAACTTTTTTCATTGTCTTTACCTTCTAACTAGATATGATGGAATGGATTGGTCGATGCCTGACTTGCGATAACCTCTAAAGGCCAATCATTTTCTTCCTTCCATTCATTCAGGAACGCTGCAATTTTTTCAACAAAGAGAACTTCAATATAGTGTCCTGGGTCCAGAGCCAACAAGCCGTCTGACAACATATCTTGGGCAGTGTGGTAATAGATGTCACCAGTAATGTAAACATCTGCTCCTTTTGCCAAAGCATCAGAGTAGAAAGACTGCCCACTGCCGCCACAAATAGCCACTCTTGAGATTGTCTTTTGCAATTCAGTCTCTTTATAATACACCATACGAAGGCTATCTAGACCAAATACTTCCTTAACATGACTAGTAAATTCTTCAAATGTTTGAGGTCTAATATTACCAATACGCCCGATGCCACGTTCAGGACTTGTTTCCTGTAGATAAGTTGTATCCTCAACACCTAACATCTGGCAGAACCAGTCATTAAGGCCGTTTTCAACAATATCAATATTAGTATGGCTAACGTAGACTGCAATGTCGTGCTTGATGAGATTGATATAAATCTGATTTTGAGGGCGACTAGCTATCAAGTCCTTAATCGGACGAAAGATAGGCGCGTGCTTGACGATAATCAGATCAACACCCTTTTCGATGGCTTCTGCCACCGTTTCTTCACGGATATCGAGGGCAACCATGATCTTTTGGATTTCCTTATCTAAGGTTCCAATTTGCAGTCCACGACTATCGCCTTCCATAGAAAATTCTTGTGGACAATAGGCTTCATATCGGTTAATGACTTCACTTGCTTGCATGGAGCACCTCCTTAATGGCTTGAATTTTATCTACTAAAACTTGACGTTCTTCACGATTTTTTTCTGGAATTTGACTAAGGGCAAATCCTAGCTTACTTGCTTCTCTTTGCCATTTTTGGCTGAAGACTGGACTGAGTTCTTTAGATAAAAAAGGACCAAAGCGGACATCAGTTTCTGATAGATTCATTTCACCAGCTTCTGAAACTATGATCTCGTAGAATTTTCCAGCTTCTTCTAGGATACTTTCTGCTATGATTTGAAAACCATGCTCTTGTAGCCAGTTGCGTAACTCGTCTTCACGATTATTGGGTTGAAGAATCAAACGCTCAACATTGGCTAGTTTGTCCAATCCTTCTTCTAATATCGTAGCAATCAAGCGACCTCCCATCCCAGCAATAGTGATGACAGAGACCTGGTCACTTTCTTCAAAAGCTGCTAAACCATTGGCTAAACGAACCTGAATTTTCTCAGTCAAGCCATGGCTTTCAACATTTCTAACTGCAGATTGATAGGGTCCCTCTACAACTTCACCCGCGATGGCAGCTTCAATATGACCTTTTTCAACTAATTCAATCGGTAAATAAGCATGGTCGCTACCGACGTCCAGCAAAACAGCTCCTTGGGGAACAAAAGAAGCTACTGTTTCTAATCTCTTTGAAATCATCTTCTCTCACTTTCAAAAACTCTATTTCCCTTTATTATACCATATTTTATCTGGCAATCCTGCACCTAAAAAAGACCGCAATCATGGATTGCAGTCTTTCTTTATCTTTTAACTTGATAACGACTTGTCAGTATGAAAATCACAATAAAGACGAGCATCATAATGCCATAGATAGGCATTGTTTGACCTGTAAGTGTTGAAATTTCAAGCAATTTTTGGATTCTTGGGAATAGAGCTGTTCCAAGAAAACCTCCAACTGACCAAATAATCAATAGCACACGCCACAGACTAAATGGCAAGCAAGCTCTAACTACAGACATGAAACCAATCGATGCCAATAGATAATACAAAAGTGTGGAAATTTCAATGGCTGACCAGCCTTGACTGGTTCCAAAAATTTTAACAAAGAGAACACTAAAGACTACCATCAAGGCACTTGGTAGTGCACGAAGCATGGATTTTCTAAGAAAGTTTTGTTCGACTGGTTTAATATTTCGTTCAAAAGTTAATACAAACGGTGGGAATCCTTCCACAAACTGGTCAATCATGGTTATCTGAATGGGAATGAACGGGAAAATCAGAATCCATTCAGTACGTCCCAACAAAGCACTGGCAATACAGATAACTGCTAGCAAGAAGGAATAGATGGTCTTAATCAAGAAAATCGGAGCAATGTGGGCAATATTATTGACCACACGACGACCTTCGAAGAGAATCTCAGGAACATCATTAAAGTCTGAGTTCAAGAGAACCAGATTTGCAATCTGACGAGTCGCTGGATCTCCTTCAGCCATAACGATGGAGCAGTCTGCCTCACGGAGAGCTAGGATATCATTGACACCATCCCCTGTCATAGCAGTCGTATGACCTGCTTTTTTCAACGTTTGGATGATCAGTTTCTTTTGATGAGGCGAGACACGTCCGAAAATGGCTGTCTCCTCAGCCATGGCAACCAACTCTTCATCAGTAATTTTCGAACAATCTACATAGCTCTGATAGTCTGCAAAACCTGCTTTTTGAGCAATACTTGAAACGGTAACTGGATTATCACCAGAGATAATTTTCAGCCCCACTTCCTGAGAACGAAGATAGTCTAGAGTTTCAGCTGCCCCTTCTCGGATTGGATCTAGAATCTCAAGCAAAGCCAAGGCTTGAATATCAGATAGTTTTTGTGGCTTGTGGTGGTCAAGTTTTTCTTGGCTGAGGGCCAGAACTAAGACACGAGATCCTCGTTCAAGAGCTTCCCTAGCTTCAGGAATTTCAGCATTCAACAACATCTCTGGTGCACCTAGAAAAACAGTTCCTAGGCCCTCCAACTCCATTGCTCCCCATTTTCGATCACTTGAAAATGGAAGGCTAGAAATCATCGGATAAGCTATCTCTCCCGCAAAACGCTTTCGAATAGCTTGGGCGGTTGGATTTTTATCCTCACTGTGTGCCATATAGCTGGTTAGTATTTTGGCAATGGTATCTTTATCAAAAGCCTGGGTCAGAGGAAGGACAGTCTCAACCTGCATCTTACCTTGGGTGATGGTACCTGTCTTATCCAAACACAGCATATCGACACGTGCTAAGGTCTCAACAGAATACATCTCCTGTACCAAAACCTTTTTCAAACCAAGCTTTATAACAGCGGTTAAGAGAGAGGTGATAGTCAAGAGCGCGATTCCCTTAGGCAACATCCCCAAAAGGGCTGTCGATGAATTGACTACAGAAGACTTCAGTGGTAAACCTTTCAAGACCAAAGCTTCAAGCAAAAGAGCAATTCCAAATGGAATAATGATTTTACCCGTAAAGCCTGCTAACTGGTCTAGCGATTTCATGATACGTGAGTTAATCGGTTTAACAGTTTTAGCTTCAAGCATGAGTTTGGCTGCATAGTTATCTGCCCCTACATGATGAACTTGAGCAAGTACAGAACCACTTGCAAGAAAGCTACCTGACAACATTAGGTCTTCTACTTCTTTTTGCACCAAGTCGCTCTCGCCCGTTAACATGGCTTCATTGACTTCTGCAAAACCTTCTAATACAATTGCATCACTTGGAATTTGATCCCCTGCAGACAAGCGAATCACATCATCCAAAACAAGCTCTTCTGGATCCAAAGCTATCTCTTGCCCATCACGAATGGTCGTGATCTTTTCCGTATTCAAAAGATTCAGTTTGTCAACCATATGTTTAGCTCGAAGCTCGGTTACAATTCCTGAAAAAGCATTAAAGCAGATAACCGCAAAGAAAACTAGGTTACTCCAGGCTTGAACAAAGGCAAGTGCTAAGGCAATAGCAAAGTTTAAAGCATTGAAGAGAGTAAAAACATTTCGTTTTACAATCTGCCAAGTACTGGTACTAGCTGATGCTTTGAAATCATTGACCTGCCCCTGTTTCTGACGTTCATTAACTTCTGATTGGCTTAAGCCTATAATTTTATTTTTATCCATAATCTCTATCATATCATTTTTTTTTGAATAATTCTAATTTCATATAAAGAGCTTTTCCGCCTATACAAAAAAATTTGCCTGTCCTACAACGATAAGGTATAATAAAAGAAAGAAATTTGAAGGAGACACCATGTTTTATACTTATCTTCGTGGGCTCGTTATGTTGATTCTCTGGTCTATCAACGGTAATGCTCATTATCATAATACCAATAAAATTCCGAGTCAAGATGAAAACTATATCCTAGTCGCTCCCCATCGTACTTGGTGGGATCCTGTCTACATGGCATTTGCGACCAAACCGAAACAGTTTGTGTTTATGGCTAAAAAGGAACTTTTCTCCAACCGAATCTTTGGTTGGTGGATTCGTATGTGTGGTGCCTTTCCTATTGATCGGGAAAATCCTAGCGCTTCTGCCATTAAGTATCCTATCAATGTCCTTAAAAAGAGCGACCGATCTCTCATCATGTTTCCAAGCGGTAGTCGTCATTCTAACGATGTCAAAGGTGGCGTAGCTCTGATTGCTAAAATGGCCAAGGTTCGCATCATGCCAGTTACTTATACTGGTCCAATGACCTTAAAAGGACTCATCAGTCGTGAACGTGTCGATATGAACTTCGGAAATCCTATCGATATCTCAGACATTAAGAAAATGAATGATGAAGGAATTGAGATGGTTGCTGAACGTATCCAATCAGAATTCCAACGTCTGGATGAAGAAACAAAACAATGGCATACAAATAAAAAACCAAATCCTTTGTGGTGGTTTATTCGCATACCAGCACTGATTCTTGCTGTCTTAGTTGCAATTGTTACCATCATCTTTAGCTTTATCGCAAGTTTTATCTGGAATCCGGAAAAAAACAAAATCAATTAGGTTAGAATAAAATGGCTGAGGGATATTCTCTTAAGCCATTTTACTTTGACTGACAGCTGATTACTTTTATATAAAACATTTTATTGACAAAGATTTGATTCTATAGTATACTTTTTAAGTAAGCTGATTTAGCTCAGTAGGCAGAGCGCATCCATGGTAAGGATGAGGTCGCCGGTTCGATCCCGGCAATTAGCATTGTTTAACAGTTCCTTTTCATAGGAACTTTTTTATTGACTTTTTTTCGACCTTATAGTAAAATAAAATTTGCGATGAGTCGATATGTAGCAAGAGCTACTATTGAGCAAAGGAGGTCATAACGCAGGAGCGGACCTTGAGAAATTGTGTGAACCAATTTCTCACATGGAGATGCCTCTCAAGCTTTCTGGTTTTTCCAGAGAGCTTTTTTTATTTTCCTAAACACTACTAAACCCTATCTTTTGGCAATCATTTCTGCACAAACAGTAATAAGCTCAATCCTCAATTATACACTTATAGGCTTTTTATAGTTATTTAGTTTTTAAAAAGCACTCTAATGATTCAAAGATATTGGGGACTTCCCTTAAT